>JBBINN010000033.1:0-13597 GCA_037443885.1 Gammaproteobacteria bacterium
GGGTTCAGCGCCCGGCTGTCCTACACCAGGCGCAGCGACTACATCGACGAGATCAACGCCGACGACGCCGACCTCGATCTCTACTGGGAGGGCCGCGAGCAGCTCGACTTCACGACGAGCTACCGCTTCAGGCGCAACTTCGAGGTGTTCGCCGAGGCCAAGAACCTGACGAACAGCGCCGGCCTGCGCTATCGTGGGTCCAAGCAGCGTCCGGAGGAGTACGAAGAGTTCGGCTATTCGATCTTCCTGGGCGTCAAGTACGACTACTGACGGCGTGAGCGCACCCATGAGCAATCCGCGCAGGGCGCGGTGCGAGGGGCCCACCCGGGCCCATCGCGTCATCGCACTCAGCCTGCTGCTGCTGCCGGCCGCTGCCTGCGTGGCGGCGGGCGCCGGCGAGGCGCCGTCCGCGGCGCTCGAGCCCAGGGTGGTTACCGAGCCTGTCCGGCACGACACCGATGATCCTGCGATCTGGATCAACCGGCAGGACCCGGCCGCGAGCCTGGTGCTCGGCACCGACAAGGACTCCGACGGCGCGCTGTACGTGTTCGGCCTCGATGGGCGCATTCATCACGACAAGGTCGTCCGCGGCCTGCTGCGGCCCAACAACGTGGACGTCGCCTACGACGTGCCCCTCTCGGGCGGCAAGGTCGACATCGCGGTCGTGACCGAGCGCTATGCCAACCGGCTGCGCATCTTCCGCCTGCCGGACATGGCGGCCATTGACGGCGGCGGCATCCCGGTGTTCGCGGGAGAGCGTGCGCGCGACGCGATGGGCATTGCCCTGTACACGCGTCCGTCGGACGGCGCGCTGTTCGCGATCGTCAGCCGCTCGGACCAGTTCGCGCCGACGGACGGCTACCTGCACCAGTACCGGCTGGTGGACGACGGCACCGGCACGCTGCGCGGGCTTTTCGTCCGCGCCTTCGGGCAATGGAGCGGGCTCAAGGAGATCGAGGCGCTGGCGGTGGACAGCGAGCTTGGCTACGTCTACGCGAGCGACGAGACCTTCGGCGTCCGAAAGTATCTCGCCGATCCTGCAGCCGAGGATGCCGAGGACGAGCTGGCTGCGTTCGCCACTACGGACGTCGCCCGCGACCACGAGGGCCTGTCGATCTACCGTCGGCCCGACGGCACGGGCTTCATCCTGCTGTCGGACCAGCAGGCGAACCTGTTCCGGATCTACCCGCGCGAGGGTCGGCCCGGCAGTCCGCACGAGCACCTCCTCGTCGGCACCGCGCGTCTCTCGACGCTGGACAGCGACGGCAGCGACATCACGACGGTCGAGCTGCCGGGCTTTCCCGGCGGGCTCTTCGTGGCCATGTCCACCGACCGGACTTTCCACTTCTATGCGGTCGAGGATCTGCTGAAGGCGGCCGGGCTGGCGCCCTGAGATCCGGCCACGCCGGCAGTTGCGCGCGGATCTGGCTTCGCGCAAGGTAGCGGCGCCGGCCGGGGGAGCCGGGGTCGCCCGATGCTGCGCCGCCCGAAACTCGATACCGTCGCGAGCCTCACGGAGCTCCTGGAGGAGCTTCGGGCAGGGCCATGCACGACGTCCGGCGACCGCCTGGCCGCGATCGTGCGCGTGGTCAGGCCCCATGGACGCGAGGCGAACGAAGTCGCCGAATCCCGCTTGCGCCAGCTGCTTCGCCTGCTCCAGTCCCGGCCGGAGCTGGCGGACGCACTGGGCCGCTACGTCGCGGGACTGTTCGCGTCCCGCAGCCAGCGGCTGCTCTACGCGGAGTCCGGGGTCCTCGACAGCGCAGGGTTCCTGAGCGGCCTGTGGCGCCGCCTGCTGGGGCGCATGTTGCCGCCGGCTGTCGACGAGACCTTCCTGCGCAGCCTCGTGGCGCAGGTCTTCGATCGTCCCCGTGACCATGAATGGCTCGCGGCGGTTCCGCTCGAGGACTGGGATGCCCTGCTCCAGGCCATCGGCATCGACGGGCCCGCGTTCGCAGCCGCACGGCGCCAGGGCCAGCAGGAGCTCATCGAGGCGATGCGGCTCGTGTCCGTGCGCCTCGCCGCGCTCGGCACCGAGCCGACGCTGCTGCGCTACATGCCGGCGCTGGCGCGCCACGAGTCGCCGTTTCTCGTGCAGGCCGAGGAGGTGCGCGCATTCATCGGGCGGCGGGCTTCGGGCGCGACGCCGAACCCGGAGGATGACCGCCACCTCGAGGTCCTGCTGGCGCAGTGCGAGGACTACGTCGACGCCGTGCGCCGGCGCTCGCGCGAGGCCGGCGTGGCGGTGGACCTCGTCTTCGTCATGGCCCGGATCGATCAGACCATCGACCGGCTCCGCGTGATCCGCGATGCCCTTGCTGGCGCCTCGGAGCCGGGTGGGCCGGCCGTTCGCGAGCGCGTCATCCGCGTGTTCATCGCCCTGGTGCGGCAGGAGAACCGGCGGCACAGCATCCGCGACCTTTTCCGCGGCAATGTCGAGCTGCTGGCGCGGCGCGTGACGGAGCATGCGAGCCACTCCGGCGCGCATTACGTGAGCCGGACACGCGCCGAGTTCGTGGCCATGTACCGGGCGGCGGCGGGAGCGGGATTCATCATCGGCGCGATGGCGCTGGTCAAGATCCTGCTGGTGAAGCTGGAGCTGCCGCTGCTCTGGGAGGCCGCGGCGTTCAGCCTCAACTATGGGCTCGGCTTCGTGCTGATCCACGTGCTCGGCCTCACGATCGCCACCAAGCAACCGGCAATGACCGCGGCGACGCTCGCCGCGGCGCTCGACGGCACGCAGGGTCGCGAGGCGCGGCTCGAGGCGCTGACCCGCCTCGCGGCCGAGGTGAACCGCAGCCAGTGGGTCTCCATCGCCGGCAACGTCACGGTCGGCTTCCTGACGGCGCTCGCGATCTCGATGACGGCGGGCGCCTTCCTGGATCTGCAGCCGGTCGATGCCGGCAAGGCTTCACACCTGCTGCACGATCTGCACCCCTGGCACAGCCTCGCGCTGCTGCACGCCGCAATCGCGGGCGTGTACCTGTTCCTCAGCGGCCTGATCTCGGGCTACTACGACAACCAGGCGCTGTATCACCGGATCCCCGAGCGCCTGCGCCGCGTCCGCTGGATGCGCCGGCTGCTGGGCGAGGAGCGCCTCGCGCGGGTGGCTGCCTACGTCGGTGACAACACGGGCGCGCTGATGGGCAACTTCCTGTTCGGCTGCATGCTCGGCTGCACGCCGGTCGTGGGCGAGCTGCTCGGGCTGCCGCTCGACATCCGCCATGTCGCCTTCGCGTCCGCGAACCTCGCCTACGGGCTGCAGGCGCTGGAATTCGCCGTGGGCGTCTGGACGATAGCCGTGAGTGCGCTCGGCGTAATGCTCATCGGCCTGGTCAATCTGACGGTAAGCTTCGCGCTGGCGATGCGCATCGCGCTGCGCTCGCGGGGGATCATGCCCGAGCATACACGCGGGATCACTGCCCGGGTGCTGCGGCGATTCATCGCATCGCCGCGCGAATTCATCTGGGCGCCCCGGCCGGCCGGGCCGGCGGCCGGCGCAGCCCCGGAAGTCGCCGAGCGCCGCTAGCCTGGCTTCGGCGGGCTTTCAGAGCCGGGCCGGCCCTGCAGCGGCCCGAGGCCGCCGGCGTCAGCCGGGATCTTTCGGCGTCGCGTCCGCCTCGCGAGCCATCGCGACCACGACGCCCGACAGCGCCAGGATCGCGATGACGTTCGGGAACAGCATCCACGAGTTCGCGACGTCGCCGAGCAGCCACAGCCCGTCGACGTGCACCACCAGCGTGCCGATGAAGACGAAGACCACCCACAGGTAGCGCCACGGCATCGCGGAGCGGTCGCCGAACAGGTAGCCCGCCGCCTGCTCGCCATAGTAGGACCAGCCGATGATGGTGGTGAAGGCGAACAGGAACTGCGCGGCGAGCACGATCCACTGCCCGCCGGGGATGCCCTGCGCGAACGCGGCCGTCGTGATCGCGGAGGCCTGCAGGTCGGTGGACTGCCAGGCGTACTCCACCGTGGCCGTGCCGTTCTGCGAGAGGTAGCTGCCGTCCACCACCAGGATCACCAGCGCCGTCATGGTGCAGATGATGATGGTGTCGATGAACACGCCGAGCATGGCGATCTCGCCCTGGCGCACGGGGCTGTCCGTCTTGGCCGCGGCGTGCGCGATCGGCGCCGAGCCCTGGCCGGCCTCGTTCGAGAAGAGGCCGCGCGCGACGCCCGCGCGGATGGCCGCGAGCACGCCGTAGCCGGCGACGCCGCCGACTGCCTCCTCGAGCCCGAAGGCCGAGCGCAGGATCAGCATGAAGGCATCGCCGATGTGCTCGAGGTTGAGCGCGAGCACGGCGAGGGCCGCGAGCACGTAGGCGAGCGCCATGCCCGGCACCAGGCGGCCCGCAAAGGCGCCGATGCTCTTGATGCCGCCGATGATGACCAGGAATGCGAGGAAGGCGATGGCCACGCCGACACCCCAGTTGGGAATGGCGAACCCGAGGCTGCGGCCCGCCTCGAGCACGGACTGCGTGACCGAGTTGGCCTGGATCATGTTGCCGGTGACCAGCGACGAGCCGAGCGTGCCCAGGCAGAACAGCACGGCAAGCCAGCCCCACTTCCGTCCGAGGCCGTTCCTGATGTAGTACATCGGGCCGCCGTGGAAGTGGCCGTCCGGGTGCTTCTCGCGGAACCGCACCGCCAGCGAGCTCTCGGCGAAGGCTGCCGCCATGCCGACGATCGCGGTCACCCACATCCAGAACACGGCACCCGGGCCGCCGAGCGTGATCGCCGTGGCCACGCCCGCGAGGTTGCCGGTGCCCACCTGGCCGGAGAGGGCGGTGGATACCGCCTGCCAGGGCGTGATCTCGCCGGCACCCTGCGCCTTGCGTCCTTGCCACAGCACGGCGAACGCTGGGCCGAGGCGCCGCAACGGCCGGAAGCCCAGCCGCAGCATGAAGTACAGGCCCGTGCCCAGGAGCGCGATGGTGACCACGCCGACCGGCAGGATCCGGACCTCGCCCCAGGTGCCACCCCAGAGGAAGTCCGAGAAGGTGGCCACGGCGGCGAAGAAGTCGTTCATCGAGCCCTCCCCGGGCACTCGGGCGGTTCTGCGCGCCCGTCTGTTGCTTTGGAGCGCGACCATGCCGGCCGCGCCGGCGATGGTCAACAGGTTGCCGATATACGCGGGCCGGGTGGCTGCGTCCAGTACGCGCCGGCTGGAGCGCCGCGGCTGCCCGG
Organism: Gammaproteobacteria bacterium; assembly: GCA_037443885.1. Classification (GTDB taxonomy): domain Bacteria; phylum Pseudomonadota; class Gammaproteobacteria; order Steroidobacterales; family Steroidobacteraceae; genus SG8-30. The sequence goes on from JBBINN010000033.1 coordinate 5,191, forward strand.
CGGCGGGAGACTGCACCGTATGCGGGCGAATCCGGCCGTAGTCCCGCCTCGAGGGGCCGGCCGTCACGACGGTTCAGCAGCTGGGTAACGGCGCAGACGCTGCCCTGCCGGTCGTGCAGCGGCAGGCACAGGATGGACCGGGTGACGAACCCGTTGCGGCGGTCCACCTCCGGGTTGAAGCGCGGATCCGCGCAGGCATCGTCAACGCGTGCAGTCCTCCTGCGCCTGCAGTGCGATCAGGTCGCCGCCGAGCGTGCGCGGGAGCCTCTCGAGCAAGGCGAAGTCGGTTCAATCCCGGATTGCGATGGATCCTCTTTGATTGTATACAGCAGACTGATGCGCCATGCCTCCGGTGATGTTGGCTTGGCGCAACATTTGGGTAAACAGACAGCGTTCTTCAGGGGGGACACCATGCAGACTCGCAACAGCCGGCACAGCCGGCTCGCCTTTGCTATCAGCGCCACTCTCGCCGGCCTGACGGGCAGCGCCGTCGCTCAGGCGCAAGCCGGGCCCGAGATGCTGCAACTCGAGGAGATCCTCGTCACTGCCCGTAAGCAGGAGGAGAACATCCAGGAGGTGCCGCTCGCCATCACCGCGATCACCTCGCAGGCGATACAGGATCTCGGCATTCGAGACCTCGCCGACATCTCCAAGCTCACGGCCGGACTCATCTTCGACAACGAATTCAGCCGCGTCGGCAACCGCCCGGTCATCCGCGGCCAGGCCAACATCACCGGCGCCTCGGGCGTGTCCTACTTCATCGACGGCGTCTACATCACCGGGTCGATCGCGGCCTACGACCTCAACGACGTGGAGCGCATCGAGGTCGTGAAGGGGCCGCAGAGCGCGCTGTATGGACGCAACACCTACGCCGGCGCGATCAACATGATCACCAAGTCGCCCGGCGACGAATTGTCCGGAAACCTCAAGCTGGACGTGGCGGAGGACGACGAGTACGAGGCCTCTCTTTCGCTGCGCGGGCCGCTGATCGAGGGCAAGCTGGGCGGCGGCATCACGGCGCGCTACTACGACAACGGCGGTGCCTTCCTGAACACCTTCGACAACACGCCGATCGGCAAGCAGCGTTCCAGGTCGCTGTCGGGGGTGCTGCACTTCACGCCGACCGAGGCGCTCGACATCCGGCTGCGCGGTTACTACGCCGAGCTGCGCGACGGGCAGCCGCCCCTGTTCGCCACCTCCGCGGCCGAGAACAACTGCTACTTCGACAACGGCCCCCTTTTCCGTGGCGGCGGCCGCTACTACTGCGGCGTGATCAGGCCCCGGCCCATCGCCAGCGACTGGCGGGTGCAGGCGCCCGACGCCCAGCAGAGCAACGACGACCTGCAGACTAGCCTGAGCATCCGCTACGACTTCAACGAACGCTGGCGGCTCACCTCCATCACCGGCTACAACGACAGCGAGGAGACCTTCATCGTCGAGGCGGACTACCAGCCGATCGCTTTCCCGACGGCAATTTTCGCCCGTATCCCGCTGGTGTCCGGGCCGCCCCCGTGGCCGTACCGGATGGTCAACCAGGTGATCGACTTCACGTTCGCCACCTTCTCGGAGACGGACGACTGGTCCCAGGAGCTGCGCCTCGAGTTCGCCGGCGACCGGTTCAACGTCGTCCTGGGCGGCTACTATTTCGATCAGTCCTCGAGGGACCGGAGCATCCGCGAGCTGCCCCCGAACGCGCAGGCGATCGCCAACGCCAACCTCGCCGCACGCCTGCGTTCGGCCTGCGCAGAGATCGCAACCTGTTCCGTCGGCATCGCCGCGTCGCCCGCGACCATCGTCGTCCCCCGTAACGTGAACGAGCTCGACATCGAGAACAAGGCCGTGTTCGCCCTGGTGTCCTTCGGGCTCACGGACACGCTGCGTCTGACGGCCGAAGGCCGCTACCAGGAGGAGGAGATCACCCGCAGCGCGGTTGCCCAGAACCTGGGCGGAGCCGCGACGGTGTTCCCGTCCGAGACTGCCAAGTTCGACGCCTTCACGCCGCGGGTGACGCTCGACTGGCAGGTCACCGACAGCAGCATGCTGTACGCGCTGTTTGCCCAGGGCACCAAGCCGGGCGGCTTCAACAGCGTGGATGCCTCGCAGGGCGGCGTGCCGACCTACGACGAGGAGGAGGTGGACTCCTTCGAGATCGGGTCGAAGAACGTGTTCCTGGATGGACAGCTCGTTGCCAACCTGGCCCTCTTCTACAACGAGATCACGGGCTACCAGCTCAGCCAGAACGTCAGCCTGCCGGCACTGGGCCGCACCACGTCGGCCACCGTCAACGCGGGCGATGCCGAGGTCTACGGGGCGGAACTCCAGCTGAACTACCGGCCGCAGGTAGCGCCCGGCCTGGCACTCACCCTGAACTATGCCTACACCGACCCGACTTTCTCGAAGGGCTTCGACGAGCAGCAGGGTGTGCTGAACGACGTGCTCGACGACGGCCTGGTCAATTGCTCCACCGGGGATCAGTTCCCCGAGGTGCCCGGCTGCCAGTCGGCATTCGGCTCCATCAAGGACAAGCAGATCCCGCGCACGGCCGAGCACCAGGCGTACTTCGACGTCGAGTACCGCCGGCCGCTGCCGGCGGCGGGCGGCTGGGACATCCTCATGGGCGCCAACTACTCCTACGAGTCAAGCAAGTACGCCCAGGTGCACAATCTGGCCGAGACGGGCGACACCAGCCTGGTCAACGCGCGGATCGGGCTGGTGTCCCAGAAGTTCTCGGTCATGCTCTACGGCCGCAACCTGACCGGCGAGGACTCCGTGCCTAACGTTCTTCGTTACGCAGATGGGGCGCTCGACCTGCGCAGGTCTTTCGTGGCCTCGCAGCGACGCGACAGGAACTTCGGGCTGACGGCCACCGTGAGCTTCTGAGCGGCTGAGGGGACTGTCCCCAAGAAGGGACAGTCCCCATTTCCGTCAAGGGCCGCGGGAGGTCCGGTGTCAGCGGGTGGAAATGGGGACAGTCCCCACGCTGGCGATCGAGGGGCGTCGGCAGCGCGGCTTGGTGAGCAGCAGGTGCACGTCGCCGAGCTGGCGCTCGAGGAAGCCGCCCTCGCAGTAGCAGAGGTAGAACTCCCACATCCGGATGAACTCGTCCGGGTAGCCGAGCGCGCGCACCTCCGGCAGGCGCGCCATGAAGCGCTCCCGCCAGGCGCGCAGCGTCGTGGCGTAGTGCGGGCCGATGTCCTCGAGGTGGAAGAGCTTCATGTCGGTCGAGCGGCGCAGGGACTCGAGGATCACCGTCACCGAGGGGATGAAGCTGCCCGGGAAGATGAAGCGCTGGATGAAGTCCACCGACTTCAGCGCGTCCTCGTAGAACTGGTCCTGCAGCGTGATGGCCTGGATCAGCGCCGCGCCCTGCGGCTCCAGCAGCGAGGACAGCTTGCCCATGTAGGTGTCGAGGTAGCGGTGCCCGACGGCCTCGATCATTTCGATGGACACGAGCTTGTCGTAGCTGCCCTTCAGGTCGCGATAGTCCTCGAGCAGCAGGGTGACGCGGTCCGAGAGTCCCTCGCGCGCGATCAGCTCCGCGGCCCAGTCGTGCTGCTCGCGCGAGATGGTGGTGGTCGTGACCTGGGCGCCGTAGTGCTTCGCCGCGTGCAGCGCGAGCCCGCCCCAGCCGGTGCCGATCTCGACCAGCCGTTCGCCGGGCCTGAGGTCCAGCTTGCGGCAGACCGCGTCGAACTTGGCGATCGAGGCCTCGTGCAGCGTGGCCTGCGGCGTCTCGAAGATGCCGCAGGAGTAGGCCATGGTCTCGTCGAGGAAGAGCCTGAACAGGTCGTTGCCGAGGTCGTAGTGCGCGGCGATGTTGCGCCGGCTGCCATCGGGACTGTTGTGGTTGAGCCAGTGCAGGATGCGCCGCAGCGGCGAGGTGACGATGGCGAGGCCGGAGTCCATGGCGTTCATCACCTTGCGGTTCACGACCATCAGACGCACCAGCGCGGTCAGGTCGTCGCAGGCCCAGTCGCCGCGGATGTACGCCTCGCCGCAGCCGACGGTGCCGCCGAAGGCCGCGTCCGCCCAGAACTGCGGGTGGCGGACCTCGATCGTCGCCGCGAGGTCGCAGGCGGCGCTGCGGCGGCCGAAGGTCGTCGACTCGCCGTCCTCGATGATGGTGAGTTGTCCCTCCGGCAGCGTCGCCAGATGGCCACGCAGCACGCGCCGGCCCAGCGCCTGGATGGGCCCGGGAACGACGCGCCGCGCCTCGGCGACGGGAATGATCGATGGCTTCAAGGTGCGGGGCTCCGTCCGTCCGGCGGCGCGCCGGGTGCGCCGCTGGCGGGGTGGGGAAAGAAGGGCGTGCGCCTGAGCCAGAGCTTCAGCGCCTGCCAGTAGATCATCGCGACGACCTTGACCGTCATGAACGGATAGGCGGCGAGTGCGCGGGTCAGCGAGGCGGTGGTGATCGGCTCGCGCCTGAGCTCGAGCGTGGCGTCGAAGACGCGCCCGCCCTCGCGGAAGTTCTCCATGTGCACGTGCAGGGCATCGCCCGGCGCCGAGAAGCGCCAGTCGTAGTCCATGTCCATGGGCAGGAAGGGCGAGACGTGGAAGGCCTTGCCGAAGCCGAAGCGGTGCACGCCGTGCTCGGCCGGCGCGGCGGTCGCGTCGAGGACGTAGGCGTGGCGCTCGTCCCAGGGCGTGTTGTTGATCTCGGCGACGATGAACTCGAGGCTGCGGTCCTCGCGGTCGAAGCAGTAGTAGAACGTCACCGGGTTCATGCAGTAGCCGAAGTAGCGCAGGTGCGTGAGCATGCGGATGGGGCCGGCCGGGCGCCGGCCTGTTTCGGCCTCGACCTTGCGGCGCACGGCCGCGTCGAGCGGCAGCTCCGCGGGTCCCAGGTAGTCGGCGCGACGGAACCAGGCCAGGGCGGGGCGGCGCGCCGACCACAGCGGATGGCCGTCGAACACGTCCGGCAGCTCGGCCAGGTCGAGGTAGACCATGAACAGGCGGTAGCGGAAGCGGTTGCCGCCGTCCGTCAGCCTGCGGTGCCTAACCCACCCGCGGTAGAGGCTGCTGTGCATCGGCTTCCCACCGGCTGAACTGCTCGAGCGCGGCAAGCCCGCTCACCACGCCGTCCTCGTGGAACCCGTAGCGCCAGTAGGCGCCGCAGTAGAACGTGCGCCGCTCGCCGCTGATCTCGGCATGGCGCTTCTGCGCGGCGACGCCGGCCGGCGTGTAGACCGGGTGGCTGGTGCTGTAGCGCTCGATCACCGTCCGCGGATCGATGGCGTCGCCGAGGTTCAGCGACACCAGGTAGCGGCGGCGGGTGTCGAGCGACTGCAGGACGTTCATGTCGTAGGTGACCGCCACGCCGGTCGCCGGGTTCCGTCGCAGGTGGTAGTTCCAGGCGGCGCGCGCCAGCGGGCGCTTCGGCAGCACCGACGCGTCGGTGTGCAGGATGACGTCGTTGGCGACGTAGGGGAAGGCGGCGAGGATCTCGCGCTCGGCCGCGCTCGGGTCCTCGAGCATCGCGAGCGCCTGGTCGCTGTGGCAGGCGAGCACCACCGCGTCGAAGTGCAGGATCTCGCCGGCCGCGGTGCGCAGGATCACCTCGTGGGGCAGGCGGCGCACGGACGCGACGGGCGTGGACGTCCGGACGTCCAGCCGGCAGGACGCGAGCAGCGCGCGCACGTACTCGCGCGAGCCGCCTTTCACCACCTGCCAGACCGGCCGGTCGTCCACCGACAGAAACCCGTGGCGCTGGAAGAAGTCGATGAAGAAGCGCGCCGGGAAGCCGAGCATCGCCCCTTCCTCGGCCGACCAGATGGCGCGGCCCATGGGCACGACGTAATGCTCGGTGAAGCTCCGGCCGAAGCCGCGAGCGGCCAGCCATTCGCCGAGCGTCGTCGTCTCGTCCTGCTGTGCGAGGAAACGCGGCGCCTCGCGGTTGAAGCGCAGGATCTCCCAGATCATGTGCAGGAAGGACGGGCGCAGCAGGTTGCGGCGCTGGGCGAACAGCGAGTTGACCGAAGTCCCGTTGTACTCGAGGCCCGTGCGCTCGCACTGCAGGCTGAAGCTCATGTTCGACGGCTGCCAGCCGACGCCGAGCCGCTCGAGCATCGCGATGAAGCTCGGGTAGGTCCAGTCGTTGAAGACGATGAAGCCGGTGTCCACCGCGACGGTCCGGCCGTCTTCCTCGACGTCCACGGTGTGCGTGTGGCCGCCGGCCCAGGCGTCGGCCTCGAACACGCTGACGTCGTGGCGGCCCGCGAGACCCGCCGCCGCGGTGAGCCCGGCGATGCCCGAGCCGACGACGGCGACCCTCATCGCGCCACCTCCGGCCGCGCGTCGCGGACCTCGGCCGGGATGGGCTTGAGGTCCCAGATGATGCCGAGCCAGGCAAGCAGCCTGAGGCCGTAGTACGTGAGGTCCACTTCCCACCAGTAGAAGCCCTGGCGCGCCGAGCTCGGATAGTAGTGATGGTTGTTGTGCCAGCCCTCGCCGAGGGTCAGCAGGGCGAGCCAGGCGTTGTTGCGGCTGTCGTCGCGCGTCGCGTAGCGGCGCCGGCCGAACACGTGGCACAGCGAGTTGATGGTGTAGGTGGCGTGGTAGGTGACCACCGTCGAGATGAAGAAGCCCCACACCAGCAGCTGCCAGCCGTCGGTGCCGAGCTCCGGCCGGTTGGCCTCGAGCCAGCTGCCCGCGAGCAGCAGCCCGACCGCGAGCGCCACCGGCACGGCGATGTCGAAGCGGTCGAGCCAGCGCAGCTCCGGGAACCGCGTGAGGTCGCGCACGCGCCGCAGGTCGGGCCGGAAGCCGCCCTGGGTCAGGAACCAGCCCATGTGGCTCATCAGGAAGCCCTTCTGCGCCGGCGAGTGCGGGTCCTCGGGCCGGTCCGAGTAGGCATGGTGGTGGCGGTGGTGCGCGGCCCACCAGACGGGGCCGCGCTGCACGGCGCTCGCGCCGAGCAGCCCAAAGACAAACTGCGCCGCGCGCGAAGTCTTGAAAGTGCGGTGCGAGAAGTAGCGATGGTAGAAGCCGGTGATGGCGAACATGCGGACCAGGTACAGCGCCACGGCCACGCCGACGGCGAAAGCGCTGACGCCGACCCAGATCACGCCGAGGCAGGCGACGTGCATGAGGATGAACGGAACGATGCGCGTCCAGTCGATGGCCTCGGGGCGAGCAGGCGCCGGCAGCTCGCCGTGGTCAGCCGCGACCCAGCGCAGCAGCGTGCGCAGGCCGCCCCAGCGGGCCGTGCGGGAAGAGCCGACGGCCGTCATTCGCCGAGGAGCGCCACGCGCAGGTCGGACACGGCGCTGCGCTGGTCCAGCCAGATGCGCAGGTAAGCGGGCCCGAAGGCCGGGTCGGCCACGCGGCCCATCAGCCCGCTGGCGTCATAGAAGCGCGTCTCGCCGCCGGGCACGACCACGGCGGTCATGTTGTCGCCGCGGCGCACGTCCCGCCAGAGCTTCGCCAGCTCCGCGGCCCAGGCCTCGCGCTGCTCTGGCGTAGCGAGCCCGAGCCTGGACCACTCGCCGGTGGTGATCTCGATCAGCTGGGCGCGGCTGAAGCGGCGCTCGTAGGCCAGCGACAGCGCGACCGGCTCGCCAGGCTGGAAATCCTCGAAGCGCCCGTCGGGGGTCCAGAGTCCCGCCTCGTAGATGCCGAGTCCGAGCCAGGTCAGGCGGCCCTTGCCGACCTGGGCAAGGTCGAAACCGTCCGCCCGGACACGCGGCGGCAGCTCGGCAGCCAGGACCGGCGCCGCCAGCCAGGCTGACGCCAGGAGGACGAGGGCGGGAAGAGTCTGGGTCTTCATGCCGAAGGGGTCTCCGGAGGGATCGGATTCAGGGGGCAGTTCGTCCTGCACAAGCGCGCGGATTCGCGATCCATTCACTGTCCTGGACGCTTCAGTCGCTCGAAACGCCGCAGCGCCTCGTCGCGGCTCCCACGGGGGTCGACCAGCGGGACGGGGTAATCCTGCCCAAGGCGGACGCCCGCCGCCAGCAGCACACCGGGCGGGGCCTGCCATGGGCAATGCACGTACTTGTCGGGCAGGCCGGCGAGTTCCGGCACCCAGCGGCGGATGTAGGCCCGGTCGGGGTCGAACTTCTCGGCCTGCAGCACGGGGTTGAAGATCCGGTAGTAGGGCGCGGCGTCGGCGCCGCAGCCGGCCGTCCACTGCCAGCCGAGGGTGTTGCTGGCCAGGTCCGCATCCACCAGCGTGTCCCAGAACCACTGTGCGCCGTGGCGCCAGTGCATGAACAGGTTCTTGGTGAGGAGCGACGCGACGATCATCCGCACCCGGTTGTGCATCCAGCCGGTGGCCCACAGTTCGCGCATGCCCGCATCCACGATCGGGTAGCCCGTCCGGCCGCGGCGCCACGCTTCGAGTTCCGCCGGGTCTTCGCGCCACGCGAGTCCCGCGAAGCGGGGGTCGAGCGGCTCGTCGGTCGTG
>JBBINN010000033.1:13607-20201 GCA_037443885.1 Gammaproteobacteria bacterium
GGCAGACCGACGGCGAGGGCACCTTCGCCAACTCCACCTGGCTGCGGGTGGCCGAGTGGTACAGCAGGTGATGCGCGAATTCGCGCCAGCCGAGCTCGCGCACGAACGACGCGGCGCCGGCGGAGCCCCCGATTCCCGGCGCGCTCGCGGCGGCGAGCGCCTGCCGCGGCGAGAGCTCGCCGAAGTGCAGGTAGGGCGACAGGCGCGAGCTGCCCGGCAGGTCGGGGCGGTTGCGGTCGGCGTCGTAGGCGCCGATGGCCTCCTCGACGAAGCGGCCGAGCGTGGCCATTGCGCCGGCCTCGCCGGGCAGCCAGGTCTCGGCGAGGCCCGTGTCCCAGCGGATCTTCGGCAGCAGCTGCAGCGCCGCGAGCCGCAGGCTCGCGACGGACGGCGGCACCGCCGGGAGGCGCTCAGGGGCGGGCAGCGGCGCCGGCACCGTGCCGAGCTCTGCGACGCAGGCCTTCCAGAAGGGCGTGAAGACCCGATACGGATCGCCGGCGCCGTTTCGGATGGTCCAGGGTTCGAACAGCATGTGGCCGTTGCAGGATGCTGCTTCGATTGCCCGCGCCGCGAGTGCAAGCTTCACGGCCTTGTCCCGGGCGACGAGGGCCGGCTCGTACAGTCGGTTCCAGTACACGGCCGTCGCGCCGGACTAGGCGATGAGCGCCTCGAGCGCGGCCAGCGCCGGTCCCTCGCGCAGCACCAGCCGGCTGCCTCGGACCCGCAGCTCGGTGTCGAGCGCCGCAAGGCTGTGGTGCAGCCACCAGCGGCTCGCGGCGCCGGGCGCCCAGGCGCCTTCCTCGTCCGGCGAGTGGATGTAGACGGGGATGACCGTGTCGGCCGCGGCAAGCGCCTGCGTGAGGTCGGTGAGGCGCAGGTCCCGGCGGAACCAGACGATGGCGGTGCTCACGAGGTTCCTCCGGGCAGGTCGGCCGGTCCACGCGTCATGGCGACCCGTCTCCGGCCGCGATGCGGGCGCGGACGTCCCTCGCCCGTTCGCGGATGGCCGCCCGCGCGGATTCGTCGAGCCGGTCGAGGTTCCTGACCTGCAGCGCGAGTCGCGGGTGATCGCGAAAGCGCGCCGCGTGCCGGGCCAGGAAGTCCCAGTAGAGCGTCGTGAACGGGCAGGCACGCGGCCCCGTGGACTGGGCCGGATCGTAGCGGCACCCGCCGCAGTGGTTGCCCATGCGGGCGAGGTACTTGCCAGTGGCCACGTAGGGCTTGCTCGCCATGACGCCGCCGTCGGCGTGCTGGGACATGCCGAGCACGTTCGGCGCCTCGACCCACTCCACCGCGTCCACGTACACGGCGAGGTACCACTCGTGCACCTGCCGCGGCTCGACCCCGAGCAGCTGCGCGAACAGGCCCGTCACCATGAGCCGCTGGATGTGGTGTGCGTAGCCCAGCTCGAGCGTCTGGCGGAGCGTGTCGGCGAGGCAGGCCATGCCGGTCTCGCCGCTCCAGTAGAAGCGCGGCAGCGGCTCCCTGGCGTCGAGCGCGTTGCGCTCGAGGTAGCCCGGCATGTGCAGCCAGTAGATGCCGCGGACGTACTCGCGCCAGCCGAGAATCTGGCGGATGAAGCCCTCGGCCGCGGCCAGCGGCGCAGCGCCGTCCCGCCAGGCCCGCTCGGCCGCACGGCACACCTCGAGCGGCGTGAGCAGCTTGAGGTTGAGCGCCGTCGAGAGCCGCGAGTGGTAGAGCCACGGCTCTCCCGCCCACAGGGCGTCCTGGTAGCGGCCGAACAGGGGCAGGCGATGCTCGATGAAGTCGTCGAGTGCCCGCAGCGCCTCTGCGCGGGTCAGCGGCCAGTCGAAGCGCTCGAGCGAGCCCGGGTGCGACGCGAAGCGCTCACCCACGAGCGCGAGTACCTCCAGCGTGATGCCGTCCGGCGGAAAGGCGAGCGGTGGCGGCAGTTTCCCCGGGCCGTGCGTCGCGAAGCTCGCGCGGTTCTCGGCGTCGAAGTTCCAGGCGCCGCCGGCGGGCTGGTCGCCCTCCATCAGCAGGCCCGTGCGCTTGCGCATCCAGCGGTAGAAGTACTCGAGCCGCAGCTCCTTGCGCCCGGAGGCCCAGCCCGTGAAGTCCGCCACGCTGCACAGGAAATGCCCGTCCTCGCGCTCCTCCAGCGTCACGCCGGCGCCGCGCACCGCCGCGGCGAGCGCCTGCGCGACGCGGAAGTCGCCCGGGCGCACCAGCACGACTCTCTCCGGTCGCAGCCGCGCAAGGTCCTCCGCGAGCGCCTCGCCGAGCGTCCGCGCTGCGTGGGCGCCCAGCGCGCGGTAATGCACCGCCCGCCCGGCCGTTGCCTGGGCGTCCCGGAAGTGGCGCATCGCCGCGAGGAACAGCGCGATGCGCGCCTGGTGCGACCAGACGTGCTCGCTCTCCTCGGCCGCCTCGGCCATCCACAGCGCGTCGAGCCGCGGGTCGAACCCGTCGAGCGCGGTCCCGTCGCCGTCGAGCTGGTCCCCGAGGACGAGGACGAGGTTACGCACGTGGCCCTTCACGCCCGGCCGCCTGCGGCAGCGACTCGCGCAGCACGGCGAGCTCGGCGCGCAGCGCGCGAACCTCCATTTCCAGGCGCTCGGCCGGCGTCGGCTCGGCCGTGCCGGCCCGGACCTGGGCCGCGTGCTGCTCCTGCATCGCGTTGACGATCACGGCGATGAAGAGGTTCAGGACCGTGAACGTGGCGACCAGGATGAAGCAGAGGAAGAACAGCCAGGCCCAGGGGTGCGACTGCATCACGCCGCGGGCGATGGTGGTCCAGCTCTCCAGCGTCATCACCTGGAACAGCGAGAACAGCGAGCCGCCGATGTGCCCGAACCACTGCGGGTGGGTGTCGCCGAAGAGCTTGGTAGCGAGCACGGCGAACACGTAGAAGAACACGACGAGCAGCAGCGCGATCGTGCCGAGCCCCGGCAGCGAGCGGGCCACCGACTCGACGACCATGCGCATCTCGGGCACCACCGAGACGAGCCGCAGGACGCGCAGGACGCGCAGCGCGCGCAGCACCGACAGCGGGCCGGTTGCCGGCAGCAGGGCGATGCCGACGATGATGAAGTCGAACCAGTTCCAGCCACCGCGGAAGAAGCGCAGCCCGTGGGCCCAGATGCGCAACGCGAGCTCGACGACAAACACCGCGAGGATGGCGCGGTCGAGCGCGACCAGCCAGCCGCCGGCGACCGCCATGACGGCAGGGGACGTCTCGAGGCCGAGCGTGATGGCGTTGGCGACGATCAGTGCCGTGATCGCCGCCGTGAACCGGGGATGCTCGACGAAAGCGCCGAGCCGGGCGCGAAGGCCCGGCTCGGCGGCGGGTTCCGCGGGGCCCACGTTCAGGGCATCGGCGCGGCGCGCAGCGCGGCGATGCGCTCGTCGAGGGGCGGGTGGCTCAGGAACAGCTTCTTCAGGCCCTGGCCGATGCCGCCGGCGATGCCGAAGGCCGACATCTGGTCGGGCAGCGGGTGGGTCGTGCTGCGCTTGAGCGCCTCCAGCGCGCCGATCATCTGCTCGCGGCCCGCCAGGCGGGCGCCGCCCGAGTCGGCGCGGAACTCGCGCTGGCGCGAGAACCACATGACGATCATCGTAGCGATGAAAGACAAGACGACCTGGGCCACGATGGTGGTTATCCAGAACGCCGGCCCGTGGCCGTTCTCGTTGCGGAACACGACGCGGTCCACGACGCTGCCGATCACGCGCGAGAAGACGAACACGAAGGTGTTCACCACGCCCTGGATCAGCGTCAGCGTCACCATGTCGCCGTTCGCGACGTGGCTGACCTCGTGGCCGAGAACCGCCTCGACCTCGCCGCGCGACATGCGCCGCAGCAGGCCCGTGCTGACGGCCACCAGCGCGGCATTCTTGTTGGCGCCGGTAGCGAAGGCATTCGGCTCCGGCGAGTCGAAGACGCCGACCTCCGGCATGCCGATGCCGGCGACCTGCGCCTGCCGGCGGACGGTCTCGACCAGCCAGACCTCGTCCTGGGTGCGCGGCTGCTCGATGACCTGGACGCGCATCATCTTCTTCGCCGTCCACTTGGACATGGCGAGCGAGACGAACGCGCCGCCGAAGCCGAGCAGGGCGCCGAAGACCAGCAGGGAAGTGAAGTCGATGCCCTGCGCATTCAGCCAAGGCTCGAAGCCGAGCAGCCTGAGCGTGACGCTCGCGACGAAGAGGATCGCGAAGTTGGTGACCAGGAACAGCAGGATGCGCTTCATGGATTCCTCGTTGGCTGGGTTACAGCGTTCCCATCAGACAATTGGACTCGTTCCAGGTTCTCGCGTCCACCCCGGCGTCGAGGTGGTCCGCCGGCCTGTCTGGCGTCCCGATTTCGTCCGCCGCTGGATGGGGTCATGCGGAGGCGTTTCAAGACGATCACCCGTCGCTGGGTAACTACCTATCCGGTTCCGCACAGGTCCGGCTGTTGGATGTCCAGTACAGGGAATACGCTGGTTCTGTCCGGGGCAGGATCCCACTCGTTGCCAAGATGCAACATTTCTCTCAACTGGAGGATCCCATGTCGAACATCAACAAGACGGTGGTGGCGCTGAGCGTGGCGGGCCTTGCCGCTGTGCTCGCCTCGCCGGCGGCGATGGCCGAGAAGGGTGACTGGATCATCCGCGGCGGCGCCACGATGGTTGACCCGAAGTCGAACAACCTGCGGCTCGGCGACGTCACCGATGACGCGGACGTCGTCGTCGCCACGAACGCTACGGTCCAGGTCGACGACGCCATCAGCTTCGGCCTCAACATCACCTACATGCTGACGGACAATCTCGGCATCGAGCTGCTGGCGGCCTATCCGTTCAACCACGACATCGACCTTTGCCTGACGCCGGTCGGTGGCTCGCGCGGCTGCGTGGGCTTCGGCGAGACCGATCACCTTCCGCCGACGCTGTCGGCCCAGTGGCGCTTCATGCCCGACTCGAGCTTCCAGCCGTACATCGGCGCGGGCATCAACTGGACGAGGTTCTCGTCCGAGGGCCTGACGAGTGGTGCCGTGGAGCTGCTCGAATCGCTGGGCGTGACGAATCCGGGCATCAATCTCGATGACTCCGTTGGTTTCGCAGCCCAGATCGGCGCCGACTGGTTCTTCAACGACCGGTGGCTGATCAACGGCGACATCCGTTACATCGATATCCGGTCGGACCTCGAGGTGTGCGGCGATGGGGGCTGCGACAAGGTCGGTGAGGTCAAGATCGACCCGATCGTCTACAGCATCATGATCGGCTACAGGTTCTGAACGGGGATCCCGGTCCCTGTGCGGGCCGGAACGGGAGGACGAAGCGGGGGCCGCGAGAGCGGCCCTCGTGTCGTTTCCGACTCTCGGTAAGCCGCAGCGGATAAGGGTCGCGCGCCGTGGGATAATTCTCTCCAGAACCGGCAATTGCGAAAGCCAATAGAGGAAAAAAGGTTCGCATTTCCAGACCAGGCTCGGAGAGCGGACCGGTGACCAGGGGGCAGGGGATGGTCGAGACGACGAGACAGGGCGCCATGGCTGCCCGGGATTTCCGCAAGGCGCCGGGCGCTGCCGCCGAAACAGCCGGGCGGCACTGGACTTTCCTTTCCAACCACGGACACGTGCTGGTCTGTCTAGCCCGCGACCCGGAGGCCCGCCTGCGCGACGTGGCGCTGTCGGTCGGCATCACGGAACGCGCCGTGCAGAAGATCGTCTCGGACCTCGAGGAGGCCGGTGTCGTCGAGCGACTGCGCGACGGCCGCCGCAACCGCTACCGCCTGCATCCGGAGCGCCCGCTGCGCCACCCCATCGAGTCGCACCGGACGGTCGGCGCGTTGCTGGCGATGGTGCTCAATCCCGTGGCCGTGAAGAGGCTGGCGGCTGCCGAACCGGGAGATATGGCGACCGACTGAGCCGGTCGGGGCCGCCGGGCGCCTGCGCGCGCAGGCGCGGTGACTTTGGTTACTGAATCCGGCCCGGTGGTGGGGGAGTCTGTTCCCCCCGATTGGCCCCTTGCCGGAGAACTTCCATGACCATCGACCGCGCGGTGCTCGCCATGGCCGGGACCATGGTCCTGCTGAGCCTGCTGCTCGCCCACTTCGTGAGCCCGTTGTGGCTCTGGCTGACGGCCTTCGTGGGGGCCAACCTGCTGCAGTCTTCCTTCACCGGGTTCTGCCCCGCCGCCATCGTCTTCCGCAAGCTCGGCCTTAAAGCGGGCTGCGCTTTCAGCTGAGGATCCCAGAGTGCAAAGCCGGACCCGGCGCCTGCCCGCCGTCGCGCTCCTGGCGGCCGTCGTAGCGGCCGGCTGCGGCCGCGACGCGCCGCCCACCCCGTCCCCCAGGGCGCCGACCGACCTCGAGACGGTGACGGTCGTCGCCAGCGATGCCCCCGGCGAACGGCTTTTCGACGGGCTCGTGGAGGCCCTCGAGCAGGCGACGCTCACGGCGCAGACGAGCGGCCGCGTCGTCGCCATCGAGCGGGACGTGGACGCGAACGTCCAGCGCGGCGAGCTGATCCTGCGCCTGTCGGGCGTCGAGCAGCGTGCCGAGCGCGACGCCGCGCGCCAGGCGCTGGCCGAGGCCGAGGCGCGCGGCGACATCGCTCCGCAGGCGGCGCGGCCGGTCAGCCCGGTAGGCATTAGT
>JBBINN010000034.1:0-20112 GCA_037443885.1 Gammaproteobacteria bacterium
CACAGCCGAGCGTCAGCGAGGCGAGGAGTGCCCCCCGCCGGATCCCGGCTGCGGCACGGGCACCGTTTCCGGATCCCGCCCGCGCGCCGGACGCGGCTGCGGCTCCGGCGGGCGGCGTCACTCGATGATGAGTTCCCCGCCCTGCGTCATCGCGGCCAGCTGGCGCACGAGCCGCGTCCAGGCGACACGGCGCTGGTTGCCGATCACGTCGACGCGCGGCAGTCCCGAGCCGCGGACGATGTAGTAGCCGCCCGGTGCCGGCGCGACGCCGTCCATCGTGCACACGTCGTTATCGAGGCGGCAGGACAGGCCCAGCTCGCGGTAGCGGAACGTCTTGAAGAACCGGAGGAAGCCGCTCTGCAGGGCCGCCGTCACCGTGCCGCCGCTGCCGCCGCCGATGCTGGAGAGGTTGGCCACCGCGCGCTGGCTGATGCGCCGCGGCGTCCGGTCGCCCGGCGTCGACGCGAAGCGCGCGTCGAAGCGCAGCGGCACCCAGTCGAACAGCTCCAGGCCCTCGACGCGGCCCGACAGCCGGCCCCGGATCAGGCCGAACTCGAAGGTGTTGGTCACGTACTCGAGGTCGAGCCGGTCCACGTCGATCGAGGCCTGCAATTGCGGAAACGCTCCCAGCGGGTCGCGAAGCCTCAGGTCACGCACGGTGACCGTGCCGTCGAAGACGGTCGCCTCCAGGTTGCCGCCAAGCGTCACGAAGCCGTCGGACAGCTCGAGGCGCGGGATGCGCCCCGCGATCGAGCCGGAGAACTCCGGCCAGCCCAGGGCCTTGCCGATGCGAGCCACGCTGATGGGGCGCACTTCCGCGTCGAAGCGGAAGTACATCTGCGGCTTGCCGGCGTGGCGCAGGCGGACGGTCTCGATCGCGATGCCGCCGTCGAAAACGGGAATGAACACGGGATCGAGCAGGCGGAAGTGGCGGCCTGTCGTGGTGAAGGGCAGTTCCGCGCCGCCGATCTCGAGACCCCACAGCTTCGCCGCGCGCCAGCCGACCAGCGACTTGAACACCGCGCTGTCCACGCCGGGCGCGATCGCGTTGCGCGTCGCATCGTCGAACCAGCTGACCTGGCCTTCGAGTCCCTCGATCGAGATGCCGCCGCCGGCGCTCGACAGCGCCACGTCCTGGAGCTCGAGCGCGACTCGTGTCGGCAGTCCCGCGGTCAGCTCGATACGGCCGCGTACGCGCCCCGCGCCGCCGAGGTCCTTGAAGGCGGTCGAGACCAGCGGCGGCTGTACATAGAGCGGCACGGCCACCGCGAGGTCGATGTCCCCGGTCTCGAGGGATAGTCCGGCGATGAGCGGCCGGCCGTCGCCCAGGTCGAGGCGGCCTCGTCCCGACGCGCGCCCCACGTTGGCCTGCGACGCCTCCAGCCGGTCGAGCTCCACCGCCTCCGCGCCGGGAGGAATCCGGCCCGTGAACCTGGCCTCGACGGGGTGCTCCGACAAGTCGGCGAACCAGGGCTCGACGTAGGCCTGGCCTGCGGCCGACGCGACCTCCAGCTCGAACCCAAGTCCTGCGTCCTCTGCCACCGCCTCCAGCCTGCCGCCGATCTCGACGGCGAGTTTCTCGCTCGCGAGCGCGCCGTCGGCACTCGCGATGTCGAGATCGCGGATCGAGACCTTCCCCTCGGCCGAGCGCAGGACGCCGCCCTGGCCGGTGGCGCGCAGCGTCCCGCCGGCCGCGCCGGCCAGCGCAAGGTCTTCCGGCAGGGACAGGAGGTCGCCCGCCAGTGCGCGTGCCTGGTCGAGGGCGACATCGCTGAACGTTCCGTCGGCCGCCCATGCCTGCCCGCGCAGATGGATGTCCGCGCGAACCTGTCCGCGGGCGAAATTCAGCCGCTCGAGCACGAGCCGGCCGCGCCCGGCCGTCTCGGCCTCGATCAGGATCGGCGTGTCCTGCGCGCCGGCGCGGCCGAAGCGGCCGGCGACATGGCCATCGCATCGCACCGCGCGGCCGCGGGCGGTCAGTCGACGGCAGTCGATCGAAAGGCGCTCGAGCCGGCCGAGGGCGTCGAGACCTTCGACAGAGGCGGCTGCGAGCGTCACGGAAGCTGCGCCCGGACCCGCCGGCACCAGACGCACCGCCAGGTCACGGGCAGCGACACCGCCTGCCTCGACCGACCTCGCCGTGATCGTGATGGTCGCGGCCGCCGGCGCCGCCGTCGGCAGTGCCGCTCCGAGCGCCACCAGGGCGGCGGCCAGCCGCCGCAGCTGCCTGTATGCGGGCGTCGCAGGGGTCATGCCGCGATTAGCGGCGCTCGTCGTGCGCGCGTCAAGCGCCGTACATATGTCATGACGCCGCGTGATGCCTCCCGCCAGCACCCGAGTCCGGTGCGGTACACTCACCAGGCGCGGTCAGGGGGATGCAGATGACGGCCAAGCGTGCGCTCGTTGTGGACGACTCGAAGTCCGCGAGGGTCGTGCTGAGCAGGATGCTCGAGAAGTACGGCGTCCAGGTGGACACGGCCGACTCTGCCGAGAGCGCCCTCGAGTACCTCAAGTCCGCCCGTCCCGACGCGATCTTCATGGACCACCTCATGCCCGGCATGGACGGACTCGAGGCGGTCAAGCTCATCAAGGCCGACCCGTCGACGGCCACCATCCCGATCATGATGTATACCTCCCAGGAGGGAGAGCTGTACGTCGGCCAGGCGCGCGCGCTCGGCGCGATGGGAGTGCTGCCCAAGTCGGTACGCCCGATCGACGTCACGAAGGTCCTCTACCAGCTCAGGCTCCTGCCGGACCGGCGCGACCTCGCACGCTCGGTACTGCAGCCGGTGGACGAGAACGGCGCGGCGCCGGCGGAGGCTGTGCCGGCGGGCGAGCCCCTGCCGATGGATCCGCGCATGCGCGGCATGATCGAGGCCTTGCTCAAGGAGCAGAGCCTCGAGCTGAGGCGCTTCGTGGTCGCTTCGCTCGACAGCCACGCCCAGCGCCTTGTCGCCGAACTGCGGCCCCGCGAGCCAGCCGAGCCTGTCGGCACCGAGGCTGCGCCTGCCCCCGCGCCGCCTACGCTTGCCGCCGCTGCGCCCTGGGGTTGGGTGGCGGCCGCGGTGCTGTTGGTGGGCTTGTTCATGGTGGCGCTGCTCTACTGGCAGTCGGTCGATACCGCAAAGCGCGTGGACGAGGCGCGCGCGCGGCTCGAGGCCGAGTCCACCGAGCTGCGGGATGCCCTGGATCGGGTCCGTGCCGCGGCAGACGTACCTTCGTCGGATGCCACGTCGGCGGTGCAGCCCGGCCCCCGCCGGCAGTTCCTGCCCGTGCCTTACGGGGAAGCGCCGCTCGCGCCGGTCCGGCTCGAGGCGTTGCGGGCGCTGGTGGCCGACCTCGAGCGCGATGGATTCCGGGGTACGGTGCGGGTCGAGACCTTGCCTGGCGTCTTCTGCCTCACCGGCGATGCCGACAACGGCTACTCGCTGGCCGAACCCGGCCTGCGGGCGAGCCGCTGCGACCTGCGCGGCAATCCTTACGACGAACTGCTGATCGGCGTCGCGCGCCAGCCCGTCGCTTTCGCGAACCTTGCCTCGTCGCTGCGCCGGCGTACGGAGGGTGGCATCGAGCTGGCTCTCTCACAGGGACCGGCCGATCGCGTCCTGGTGCCCTACCCGGAATCCGCCAACGCGACTGCCGGCGAATGGAACAGGGCCGCACTGACCAACAGCCGGGTCGAGGTTACCGCCCAGACTCGCTAGCCCTCGTGCCTTGCCGAACGCGCACGCCATGCACGCCGACGCACGCACCGCCGCCTTCGCCCCACCGCCGTGGCTGCGCCACCGGCACTTGCAGTCCGTGCTGCCGAGCCTGCCGCTGCGCCGGCCGGTGGTGTCGCGCCGGGCGCGCGGCCTGATCGAGGCGAGCCGCGAGTGGCTCTTGGATTGCGGCGACGGGACTCGGCTGCTGGCGCTGGTGGCCACGCAGGAGGCGGCCGACCGCGGGCCGGCGCGAGGACAGGTCGTGCTGCACCACGGCTGGGAGGGCAGCGCCGAGTCGCTGTACCTGCTGTCGGTCGGTCAGGCGCTCTTCGAGGCCGGCTTCGACGTCGTTCGCCTCAACATGCGCGACCACGGCCCGACGCACCACCTCAACGAGGGGTTGTTCCACTCGAACCGCCTGGCCGAGGTGGTCGGCGCCGTGGCCGCCATCGGCCGCCGCGCGCCCCACCTGCCGCTGTCGCTGGTAGGCTTCTCGCTGGGCGGGAATTTCGCGCTGCGCGTCGGCGCGCAGGCGGCGCGGGCGGGCATTGCCGTCACCCGCATCGTCGCCGTCTGCCCGGTACTCGACCCGGCGGTCACCCTCGAGGCGCTGGAACGCGGGCCGGCGCTCTACCGCGAGTATTTCCTCCTCAAGTGGCGGCGTTCCCTCAGGCTCAAGCAGGCGGCCTGGCCGGCTCGCTACGATTTCACGGCGCTCATCGGCGAACGCTCGCTCACCGCCATGACCGCGCGCATGGTCGCGGAGTACACGAGCTACCCCGGTCTGGGCGCCTATCTCGGCGGCTACGCCCTCGTCGGGGAAGCGCTCGCGCCGCTCGAGGTGCCTAGCCGCATCATCATCTCGTCCGACGACCCGATGATCCCTGCGGCCGACCTTTCCCGGCTGGCGCGCGCGCGTTCGCTGTCCGTCACGCTGACCCGTCACGGCGGGCACTGCGGCTTCGTCGACCGCCTCGGCGCGCCACCCTGGATCGACCGCGAGCTGCTCGCGGAACTGGCCGGCTGATCCGGGAACCGGCCAGGGCCCGACGCTGTCAGAGTTCAGCTGCCCATCGGGCGCGCCGAACGTTCGCGCCGGGCTCAACGGGAGAATTCAGTGATCGACCCCAACAAGATCGTGAACCAGCTGATGCGGGGTGGCGCCGGCGGCGCGGGTGGCGGTCTCGTCGACACCCTCATGAAGAGCGGCGTCGGCGGGGGCCTCGCCGGCGGGCTGCTCTCGGGCGCCGTTGCCGGCGCCATCGCCGGCGGCAAGGGCGGCAAGATGGGCAAGCAGGCGCTGAAGCTCGGCGGCATGGCGCTGGTGGCCGGCGTTGCCTGGAAGGCCTACCAGCAGTACCAGCAGCAGAAGACCGGCCGTCCCGCCGCGGCGACCGGCTGGCCCAAGGTCCTGCCTGCGCCGGTGCAGCAGGCGGCCGCGGATCCCGGCCACGGGCTCGCGGTGCTGCGCGGCATGATCGCCGCGGCCAAGTCCGACGGCGCCATCGACGCCGCGGAGCAGCAGAAGATCTTCGCGCAGCTCGGGCAGCTGTCGCTGTCGGCCGAGGAAAAGGCTTTCGTGCTCGAGGAGCTGGCGCGGCCGCTCGACCTGGATGCCGTGGTCGCCTCCGCGCGTGACCCGGCGGTCGCCGCCGAAGTCTACGCAGCCTCGCGCCTCGTCATCGCGGAGGCTTCGCCCGCCGAGAAAGCCTACCTGTCGCTGCTCGCGGCCCGGCTGGGTCTCGAGCCCGGCTTCGTGTCCGAACTCGATCGCGCGACGGCGGAAGTGACCGCGGCCTGATGTCGACGGGCGGGCGCCCCGTCGTGTAAGGTCGCTCTCCCACGGGGAGCGCCCAGTCCAGACTCCCTTGCCCGAGGCCGGCCCGGCGTGCCGGCCGGCGGCGATTGATGCTGACAGGGAGTTCGTGGCGTTGCTGCTGGCGACGATCGTCCTGCTGCCGTTCCTGCTGACGCTGCTGCCCGCGGCCTTCGAGCGTCTGCGCCTGTCGCCGGCGCTCGCGGCGGGGCTGGTCGCGCTCGCCGCCGCGGCTCCACTCGCCGTGCTCGGTCCGATGGTGGTGGCCGGCGAGACCGCACGGGTTGCGGTGCCGTGGGTTCCGGCGCTCGGGCTCGAGCTGGCCTTCCGCCTCGACGGCCTCTCGCTGCTGTTCGTCGGGCTGATCCTCGGCATCGGGCTGCTGGTCATCCTGTACGCGCACTACTACCTCTCGGACGAGGACCGCAACGGCCGCTTCTTCGCCTACCTGCTCGCTTTCATGGGCGCCATGCTCGGCGTCGTCACCGCCGACAATCTGCTGCTGCTGGTCGTCTTCTGGGAGCTGACCAGCCTGACCTCCTTCCTTCTGATCGGCTTCTGGCGCGGCGCGGCCGAGGCCCGCCAGGGCGCGCGGCTCGCGCTGCTGATCACGGGCGCCGGAGGGCTCGCGCTGCTCGCGGGCGTGCTGGTGATCGGCGACATCGTTGGCAGCTACTCGCTCGGGGATGTTCTCGCCGCCGGCGACCTGATCCGCGCCGATCCGCGCTACCCGCTGGCGCTCGCGCTGGTGCTCGCCGGCGCGTTCACCAAGTCGGCGCAGTTCCCGTTCCATTTCTGGCTGCCGCACGCGATGGCGGCGCCCACGCCGGTCTCCGCGTACCTGCACTCGGCCACGATGGTGAAAGCGGGAATCTTCCTGCTGATGCGGCTATGGCCGGCGCTCGGCGGCACGGAGGCGTGGTTCTGGAGCCTCACCGTAACCGGGCTCGCGACGATGCTGTTTGCCGCCTACGTCGCGCTGTTCAAGCACGATCTCAAGGGACTGCTTGCGTACAGCACGGTCAGCCAGCTCGGGCTCATCATGCTGCTGCTCGGTCTCGGCACGCCCTATGCCGAGCTCGCAGCCGTGTTCCACCTGATGAACCACGCGGTTTTCAAGGCCTCCCTGTTCATGGCGGCCGGCATCATCGACCACGAGACGGGTACTCGCGACATGCGCCGCCTGTCGGGCCTGTCGCGCGCCATGCCGGTGACGGCGACGCTCGCGACGGTAGCGGCCGGCGCCATGGCGGGCGTGCCGCTGCTGAACGGGTTCCTGAGCAAGGAGATGTTCTTCGCCGAGACTTTTGCCGTCGGCGGCGCGCACTGGGGCTGGCTGCTGCCGGTCGCCGCGACCCTCGGCGGCCTGTTCTCGGTGGCGTACTCGGCCCGTTTCGTCCACGACGTGTTCTTCGGCGGACCGGCCGCCGACCTGCCGCGCAAGCCGCACGAGCCGCCGCGCTTCATGCGCGTCCCGGTCGAGATCCTGGTCGTCATCTGCCTGCTGGTCGGCCTGGCCCCGGCGCTCACGATCGAGCCGACGCTGCGCCTCGCCACCGGCGCGCTGCTGCAGGGGCCGCTGCCCGAGTTCACGCTGCACATCTGGCACGGCTTCAACCTGCCGCTGGCCATGAGCGTGCTGGCGCTCGTGGGCGGCATCGCGCTCTACCTGGTGCGCCGCTACCTCTGGTCGCTGCACGACGAGATCGCTCCGCGCTTTTCCGGCAAGCGGCTGACCGAGGCCGCGGTCGACGGCCTGCGGGCCGCCTGCGAGGTGCTCGCCGGGGCGCTGGAGCGTGGCGGGCTGCGCCTGTCCATCGTCGCCCTGCTGCTCGCTTCCATCGCGGTCGGCTATGCGGGATTCGCCGGCACCTGGCCGGAGGCGACGGTGACGCCGGCAGGCGTGCCCGTGATGACCTGGGTCGCGGCGCCGATACTCATGGTCGCGACCCTGGCGACGGTCGGCTTTCACCGCGAGCGAATGACGGCGGTCATCGCCATCGGCGTGGTGGGTCTCGTGGTGTCGGTGGCCTTCGTGAAGTTCTCCGCGCCGGACCTGGCGCTCACGCAGCTGCTGGTCGAGATCATCACGGTGCTGCTGTTCCTGCTCGCGATGTACTTCCTGCCGGCGCGCTCGCCGCGCGAGGTCGGCGGGACGCGCCGCGGTGTGGACGCGCTGCTTTCGCTCGCCGCCGGCGGGGGGGTGGCGGCGCTGACCTACGCCATGCTGCGCTCGCCCCCCGACACGATCTCGCAGTTCTACAACGCCGCCGCGAAGCCCGAGGGGGGCGGCTACAACGTCGTCAACGTCATCCTGGTGGACTTCCGCGCCCTCGACACCCTGGGCGAGATCACGGTCCTCGGCATCGCGGCGCTCGGCGTCGTCGCCATGCTGGACGGCGCGAAGCTCGATGGCCCCCTGACCGACTCGGAGGGCCGGCCGTGGACCACCCAGCGGCAGTCACTCTTCCTGCAGGTGCTGTCGAGGCCCCTGCTGCCCATGGCGCTGCTGGTGTCGTTCTACCTGCTGCTGCGCGGGCACAACCTGCCGGGCGGGGGCTTCATCGGCGGGCTGGTGACCGGCACCGCGATCGTCGTGCAGTACCTGGCCTGGGGCACGGCGTGGGTGGACCAGCGGCTGCCGCTCAGGTACCTCGCCGTGGCGGCATCGGGGATCGCCATCGCTGCAGTGACGGGCCTCGCGGCGATCGGCTTCGGTGCGCCATTCCTGACGTCCACGTTCGGCTACTTCACGGGCCCGGTGGTGGGAAAGTTCGAGCTGGCGAGCGCGATGGTCTTCGACCTCGGCGTGTATGTCGCGGTCGTTGGCGTGGTGCTCGCGGTGCTGGCCACCATCGGCCGGCAGCACGTCGTGGTGGAGAAGAGCTGATGGAAGCGCTGTTCGCCGCCGCCCTGGGTCTGCTGGTCGCCGCCGGCGTCTACCTGACGCTTCGGCCGCGCCTGTTCTCCGTGCTGCTCGGTCTCACGCTGCTGTCCTACGCGGTCAACCTGTTCCTGCTGGCGAGCGGCGGTCTGCTTGCCGGCCGTCTGCCGCTGACCGACCAGCCCCCGCCCTGGCCGGATCCACTGCCGCAGGCGCTGATCCTCACGGCGATTGTCATCAGCTTCGGCATGACGGCTTTCCTGATCGTTCTGTCCCTGCGTGCGGTCGCCGAGACGGGGCACGACCACGTCGAGGGGCGGGAAGAGGAGGGCGGCAGGTGAACCTTCTGCTGGTCGCGCCGCTGCTCGTGCCGCTCGCAGGTGGCGTGCTCGCGCTGCTCGTCCGCAGTCCCTCGGCGGAGCGCGCGATCGGCGTCGGCAGCGCGTTCGCGCTGCTGGCCGTGGCGGTGGCGCTGTTCGGGGTCGCGCTGGAGCAGGGCTATGCGACGTCGCAGATGGGCGAGTGGCCCGTGCCCTTCGGCATCACGCTGGTGCTGGACCGGCTGGCCGCGACGATGCTGCTGGTGACGGCCGTGCTCGCGGTTGCGGTTACGCTCAACGCGCTCGGCGGCGCGGACACGCGCGGCCGGCACTTCCACGCGCTGGTCCAGTTCCAGCTGCTGGGCGTGAACGGCGCGTTCCTGACCGGCGACCTGTTCAACCTGTTCGTGTTCTTCGAAGTGCTGCTGATCGCGTCCTATGCGCTCCTGATGCACGGCGCG
The DNA here is from genome assembly GCA_037443885.1 of Gammaproteobacteria bacterium. Classification (GTDB taxonomy): domain Bacteria; phylum Pseudomonadota; class Gammaproteobacteria; order Steroidobacterales; family Steroidobacteraceae; genus SG8-30. The sequence goes on from JBBINN010000034.1 coordinate 9,186, forward strand.
CGGCCGGAGCGGACAGTTGCCACGGTGCACGTCGCGGTGCTCAACCTGCTCGGGTCGACGCTGTTCCTGGTCGCCGTGGGTTGCATCTACGCGGCGGCCGGCTCGCTCAACCTGGCCGACCTGGCCGAGCGCGCGGCCACGCTGCCGGCGGACCGCGAAGGGCTCTGGCGCGCGGGCGCCTGGCTGCTCGTCGTGGTGTTCGCGCTGAAGGCGGCGCTGCTGCCTCTCGGCTTCTGGCTGCCGACCGCGTATGCCGCGGCCGATGGCACCGTGGCGGCGCTGTTCGCGATCCTCACCAAGGTCGGCGTGGTCGCCATCCTCCGGACGGGCACGCTGCTCTTCGGTGACATCGGCCTCGAGCCCGTCGTGCTGGCGCTCGCGATCGCGACACTGGCGCTCGGTGCCGTCGGGATGATGGCGGCGCGGCGCCTCTCGCAGCTGGCCGCCTACGCGGTGGTGCTGTCGGTCGGGACGCTGCTCCTGGCGGTGAGCCTGTCCACGCGTGCGAGCATCGCGGCCGCGGTCTTCTACCTCATGCAGGGCACCGTGGCCAGCGCCGGCCTGTTCCTCATCGCCGAGCGCGTCGGGCTCCTGCGCGGCGCCTCGGCCGACCGGCTGGTGCCGGCCACGGAGATCCGCGGCCGGCTCGCGCTGCCGCTTGCCTTCCTCGTGACCGCCGTCGCGATCGCCGGCTTGCCGCCCTTCGGCGGCTTCATCGCCAAGGTGGCGCTGCTCGACGCGGCGGCGGACGCGGGCCGGGCCGCCTGGGTGTTTCCGGCGATCCTCGTGACGACGCTGCTCGCCATCGTCGCGCTGGCGCGGGCGGGCAGCATCCTGTTCTGGAAGTCCGCGAGCGGGGTGGGGCGCGAGGAGCCCGCGGGCCGCCTTGCGGGCGCGGCGGCCGCGGCGCTCGGCATCGGCACGCTGCTGCTGGCGACATCGCCGCTGGTGTTCTACGGCGGCGCGGCCATGGAACACGCGCACGCGACGGCCGCACAGCTGCTCGATCCGGCGGCCTACGTGCGCGCGGTGCACGCGGGTGACCCGACCCGGGAGGCGCCCTGATGTCGCTGCGACGCCTCCTGCCGCATCCCTGGCGCAGCCTCGGCGTGCTGGTGCTCTGGCTGCTGCTCAACAACTCGCTGCACCCGGGACACATCGTGCTGGGCGCGGCGGTCGGCTGGCTGCTGCCGCTCGTCACCGCGCGGTTCTGGCCGGCGACGGTCGCCATAAGGCGGCCCTGGCGTGTTGCCGCCTTCACCACGATGGTGATCTACGACGTAGTCGTCGCGAACCTGCGCGTCGCCCGTGCGGTGCTGGGGCCGGTACGACGACTGCGCCCCGGCTTCGCCCGGGTGCCGCTCGACCTGACCACGGATGTGGGCATCACCGTCCTCGCCCAGACCGTCACGCTGACGCCCGGGACGCTGTCGGCGGACCTCTCGCCGGACCGGCGTACCCTCATCGTCCACTACCTCGACGAGCCGGACGCCGAGTCGGTCGTGGCCGCCATCAAGTCGCGCTACGAGCGCCCACTGAAGGAGATCTTCGGGTGATCTCCGTCGCCGTGGACATCGCGAGCGTCCTGATCGGACTGGCCATGCTGCTGGCCTTCTGGCGGCTGCTGCGCGGGCCCGACATCGTGGATCGTGTGATCGCCATCGACACGCTGTACATCAACGCCTGCACGCTGCTGCTCGCCTACGGCATAGCCGGCGACAGCGCGCTGCATTTCGAGGCGTCGCTGGTCATCGCGCTGCTGGGCTTCCTGACCACGGTGGCCTTCGCCAAGTACCTGCTGCGCGGCGACATCATGGAGTAGCCGGCATGAAGGAATTCGTACTGTCGTTCCTGATCGTGGCCGGTGCGGCCTTCTGCTTCCTCGGCTCGCTCGGCCTTGCACGGCTTCCCGACACCTTCACCCGCCTGCACGGGCCGAGCAAGGCAACCACGCTCGGGATCGGCTGCATGGCGCTCGCGTCGCTGGTGTGGTTCACGGTCACGCGCCGTGAGCCCTCGGTGCACGAACTGCTGGTGATCGTATTCGTCGTGATGACCACGCCGATCAGCGCGCACCTGGTCGCGCGGGCGGCGCTCCACCGCCGACTGCCGGTGTGGCGCGGGGAGGCTCCGCCGCAGTGAGGCTTCGCGCACTGCTGCTCGTGGCGGCCTGTCTCGCCGCGTCCGCCTGCAGCCGCCATGACGCTGCGTGGCGCCAGGCCGAATCCCAGGGCACGGAGTCCGGATACCAGACCTACCTTGAAGCCTACCCGGACGGGCTCAGTGCCCATGAGGCGAGGCGGCGCCTGGCGAGCCTGCAGGACGACCGCGAGTGGTCTCGCGCCGAGCGCCTCGGCACACCGGAGTCCTACCAGCGCTACCTCGCGCGTTTCCCGGAAGGTACGCGCGTGCAGGTGGCGCGCGAGCGGCTCGCCGTGTTCCTCGAGCCGCCGCTGCCGTTGGTGCTGCGCGAACCCGCAGCGGTACCCGAACCCGAACCCGAGCCCGAGCCCGGGGATGGCGTGGGTGAGAACTACACGCCGGTCGACCCTGCCTACCCGGCGGTCATCGAGCCCGATGCTTCGGATGTCCTTGCTGCGGCGATGGCGCCAGATACGGGCGTGCCGGCGCCGTCCGTGCCGGAACACTGGCTGCAGCTCGGAGCCTTCGTCGGCGGCGAGGCCGCGGCCGAGGCCGCCTGGCAGCGTCTCGCGGCGGAACACGGGGAAGCGCTGGGCGGGCTCGGCCATCGCATCATCCGCGCGCCGCTCGACAGCGGCGACCTGTGGCGCCTGTTCGCGGGGCCGGTGACGGCCGCGGAGGGCGACGCCCGCTGCGGCGGGATCCGGCTCGCTGGCGGCAGCTGCCTGCTGCGCGCCGGGCCGCAGGTCATGAACCGCGTCACAAACTGACGCTCAACGTCAGCCGGCCTGCGCGGCTGCCTGTAAGTGATTGATCCTGCAAGCTGGCCTTGGCTGGCACGCGCCTTGCTTTGCTCAGGGTGAGATCCCGAGAAGGCAGGTTGCGATCATGGACGAGAACGAGGTCATCGCCGTGCTGCTGTCCGGCTACGACGACGACGGCCGTCAGCGGGCCACGGTCCTGCTGCGCGACGGCCAGGGCCACGTGAGCCTGCGCCACATGACCGGACCCGAGGCTGCCAACGAGCCCTGCACGGCTCGCAAGATCTACCGGCCCGGCCGTCCGATCCTCGATCCCGCCCGCGCGAAGTGATGGGTTACGAGCTGGAGTGGGTGGGCGCGACGCACTGAGCGCCGCGCAGCGAAGGGAGTTTGCTCACGGTTGCCGGCTCACAGGGACGTGGGCCGGCGGCCGACCATCGCGTGCCGACCGGCAGCGTCCTCAGACCTGCCGCACCGCCCGAATCCTGCCGCCCGCCTTTGCGAGCGCCCGGTCGAAGGTGACGAATTCGGCGTCGGCAGGCGCGCGAGCGAGATGCAGGGCGTCGGCCAGCTCGAGCCCGTGGCCAGCGGCATCCAGTGCCGCGGCAACCGCCGCCGGATTCTCTGCGTGGACATTGGGCAACCCGAGGAGGGACCGCAATGCCCTGGCGGCATCGTCCGTGTCCAGCCCGTAGACCGATTCGAGCACCCAGGCCGTTTCGAGCAGCACCGTCACGCCGATCCAGATCTCGTCGGTTTCGAAGAGCCGGCGTGCCGCTGCGCCCTGGCGCGGATCGTCGTTGACCAGCAGCCGCACGACGACGTTCGTATCGACCGCGAGCACGGCCAGCTAACGCCGGGTCGCAACCCGCTGTCGCCGCGCGACCGCGGTGCGTATGCCTGCATCCATGTCCTCGAGGGTCCTCGCCGGGCCTCCGAAGGACACTGAGCCGGCAACGTCGCCAAGACGGGTCTTCGGGAAAGGCGCCCTAGCCCGCAGCCGCACGCCATCGGCAGTCGACTCGACCTCGAGCTCGGTGCCGGGCATCCAGCCGTGCTCGTCCCGTACGGATTTCGGCAGGACGACCTGGCCCTTCGACGACAGCTTGGTGGTTTCCATGGGTTGATCGTAAGACGAGGTAAGACAGGCGTCAAGGGCCGAGGTTCAGCTCCCGGCAATGCGTAGCAACGGAATTGAGGCACCGGCGAATGCCGATGGACGGGCACCGAGAGGTGTCGCGCCGCCCAGGGCGATGCAGCTGAAGATCGAGAGCAGGTTTGCCAGCCTGCGAGCCTGGCGCCGGCGATCTTCAACCCGTGAACCGCCGCCACAGCGCACGGCCCACCAGCCTCGCCTTCGTGCCCATGTCGAAACGCGCGAGATTGGTCTTGATCGTGCCCGTCGTGAAGCGCGTGCGCTTCGAGTAGTCGATCCTCACGTCCACCAGCACCGGCCGGCCGGCGGCCGCGGCAGACATCGCCTTCTCGACGCAGGCCTCGATCGCGGCGTCGTTCTCCATGCGCAGGTAGTCGACCCGGCTGGCGCGCGCGAGGCCCTCGAGGTCGAGCTCCGGCAGCACGGTGCAGGTCTTGCGGTTGTAGGGCGTGGCCTGGGCCTGGGCGATCTGCGCGAGCTCGCCGTCGGCGAAGACGAACCACACGACGCCGAGGCCCTGCGCCACGGCGGTCGCCATCTCGAGGCCGGTCATGCGGGCCGCGCCGTCGCCGACGATGCCGACCACGACCCGTTCGGGGCGCGCGAGCTTGGCGCCGATGACGCCCGGTACGCAGTAACCCATGGAATTGAAGTCGGATGGCGAGAAGTAGGTCCGTGGCGCCCGGAATTCCATGAGCTCCGCGACGAGGAAGGTGTGGTTCCCGTCGTCCGCGACGACGATGCCGTCGTCCGGCAGCCGGCGGCGCAGCGCGGTGAAGAACCGCGCCGGGTTCACGCGGTCCTTCGAGTCGTGGGCCTGCCACTCCTCGAGGTACGCCCGCTTGTCCTCTGCGATGCGCTCGGCGACGGTCGCGGCGCGGGCGGTGCCTCCCGGCACGTCGCCGAGGCTGCCGAGCAAGCCGGCCAGGGTCGCCTTCGCGTCGCCCTCCAGCGCGACCGCGGCCGGGTAGTTGGCTCCGAAGACCTGCGGGTTGATGTCCACGTGAATGAGGTTCGCGGGCGGCTCGTAGCCGTAGCTGCCGGTCGGAATCTCGGCGAAGCGGGCGCCGACCGCGAGCAGGCAGTCGCAGCCCGCGAAGGCCTTCTCCGAGGCCGGCACCGACGAGGGGCCGAGCGCGAAGCCCGCGTGCAGCGGGTGATTGCCGCGGAAGGACGACAGTCCCTGCAACGTCGTTGCGACCGGGGCGCCGAGGCGCTCGGCGAGCTGCTCTAGCTCATTGACCGCATCCACCGCGCCCCAGCCGCAGAAGATGCCCGGCTTGTGCGCGTGGCGCAGCAGGGCCGCCGCACGGTCCAGCTGCGCCGTGCTCGCGCGGCAGCCCGCGGCGGGCGGCGGGGTCCACGCCGGAGGCTCGTCGCACTCGCCGGGGATCAGCTGCAGTTCCACGGGCAGCTCGACGAAGACCGGGCCTGGCTCGCCGGAGAGCGCGACGCGCACAGCCTCGTGGATCACCGGCACGACGTCGGCGTGCTTCTCGACCCGCCAGGTGCCCTTGGTGATGGGCTTCAGCAGCGCGTGCTGGTCCATGTCGTGCAGCTGGTAGGCACGGCCGGTGTCGCGGCGCACGCCGCCGGCGATCACGAGCATCGGGATGCCGTCGAGGAAGGCCTCGCCGATGCCGCTCGCCGCGTGCGTCACGCCCGCTGCCGGCACGATCACCAGCGCGCCGAGTCCCGCGCCGGTGCGGCTCACGGCGTCGGCCATGAAGGCGCCGCCGCCCTCGTGCGCGACCAGGACCGGCGTAATGGAATCCGATTCCGCGAGCTGGTCGTATAGCTCGGTGTTGTGCACGCCGGGGATGCCGAAGGTGTGGCGGACCCCGATCTGCTCGAGCGCGCGGCGCGCGAGCCAGGCAGCGGTCTTGTGCATGACGGGAGTCTCCACCGGTGAAGCACAAAGTATGTGCGGGCGACGGTGGATGCTAACCCGCCGCGATCCCGGGGAAAACAAAAGGGCGGGCCCCGCGAAGGGCCCGCCCTCGTTCGCTCAGCGAAGCGTGCTGCTTACCAGCGCGCGCCGCCGCCGGCGCTGCGGCGCGGCGCATCGCTGCGGGCCTGCGCCTCGTTCACCTTCAGGGCGCGGCCGCCCATCTGGTGACCGTTCAGCTTCTCGATTGCCTGCGCGGCGGACGCGTTCGACATCTCGATGAAGCCGAAACCGCGGGGACGGCCGGTCTCGCGGTCGTTGATGAGGGCCAGGGACTCGACGGTGCCGTGCTGCTCGAACAGCGAACGGATCTCGGTCTCGGTGGCGGAAAAGGGCAGGTTGCCCACGAAGATCTTGGTCATTTGCGAATACACTCACTACATGAAGAACAATCATCAGCCGCGACACCCGCTGCCCGCCGCGCGGATGCGCAAGCGGACAGGCACGCGGCACGGCTGCCACGTGGATCGGAAACTGAGCGTTTGGGCGTAGCGGCCGGTGGGGGCGCAGATGAGCGCGTGGGCCGGGAACGGACAGCGGACAGGTTTCGAGCCGGAGCGGACTATACCGCATTCGCGCCCGCCGCGCCGGAGTTTCGCCGTTTGAGCGACACGGGTCACGCTGCGGCCGCGTCGGGCTCCCTCGCGGGCGTGTATTTCCGGCTCGCCCTCGTGCCCGTCATCTGGGGCGGCACCTTCGTGGCGGGCAAGGCGCTGGCGCTCGAGTTGCCGGCGAGCGTCGGCGCGCTGCTGCGCTTCGTCGTCGCGAGCGCGGCGCTGCTCGTCGCCTGCCTGCTGGTCGAGCGGCGGCTGCCCTGGCCGACGCGCCGGCAGTTCCTCGCCACGCTCGGACTCGGCGCCACCGGCGTGCTCGCCTACAACCTGCTGTTCCTCGGGGCGCTGGCGCTGCTGCCGGCGAGCCGCACGTCGCTGATCGTGGCGCTCAATCCGGCGATCACGATCGCCGCCGCCGCGATGATCTTCGGCGAACGCCTGAGCGCGAGGCGCTGGCTCGGCGTCGTGGTGGCGCTCGCGGGCGTGGTGATCGTCGTCACGCGCGGCGAGCTCGCGGGGCTGTTCGGCGGCGCCGTCGGCGCCGGGGAACTGATGATGTTCGGCGCCATCTGCGCCTGGGCCGCCTACACGCTGATCGGCCGCGGCATGCTCGAGGGCCTTTCGCCGCTCGCGGCGACCACCTGGTCCACGCTGCTCGGGACGGCGATGCTGGCGCTCGCCGCGGCGCCGCGGCTCGGGACGGTGGAGTGGGCGGCCGTCTCGCCCGTGGCGATGCTGTCGGTGCTGTACCTCGGCCTGCTGGGCACCGCGGTCGCCTTCGTCTGGTACCTGCGCGCCGTGCAGGCGCTGGGTCCCGCGCGCACCGTGATCTTCAATAACCTCGTCCCCGTGTTCGGCGCGACCTTCGGCATCCTGCTCCTCGGCGAGCCGCTCAGCGCGAGCATGCTCGTCGGCGGCGCCGTCGCGGTGGCCGGGGTGATGCTCGTGACGCGCGCCTGAGCCGCGCCACGGGTCCGCCGCCGGGGCGGGACGGAGGGTCGTCCCGCGTCGGGTCCTGACGTCAGGACGATGTATTGCTGCGCCGCAGCATCAATGCTGCGGCGCAGCATTGACTCGCCCGAAGCTGGCGCTATGCTGCGGGGGCCTTACTGGAGCCCCCCCATGAGTCAGTCCCCCGTCGGCCACGACACCGGCCTCTATCGCGACGAGTACGAGCGCGACAGCTGCGGCTTCGGCCTGATCGCGCAGATGGACGACCAGCCGAGCCACTGGCTGGTCGGAACGGCCATCACGGCGCTCTCGAGGCTGACGCACCGCGGGGCCGTCGCCGCCGATGGCAAGACGGGTGACGGCTGCGGCCTGCTGCTCAAGAAGCCCACCGGCTTCCTGCGCGCCGTGGCGGCCGAGGCGGGCATCGAGCTCACGGAGCGCTTCGCGGCCGGCATCGTCTTCCTGTCGCGCTTCGAGGAGGAAGCCGACCGGGCGCGGGCGCTCCTGTCCGGTCACCTCGCCGGCGAGGGCCTCGTGGTGGCCGGATGGCGGACGGTGCCCACCCGCCCCGAGGCGTGCGGCGAGCAGGCCCTGAAGACCCTCCCGGCGATGGAAATGGTGTTCGTCAACTGCCTCGAGGAAGTGGACGAGGCCGCCTTCAACCGGCGCCTGTTCATGGCCAGGCGGCGCACCGAGAACGCCGTCCAGGGCAAGGACCCCTTCTTCTACGTGCCGTCGCTGTCCGCCTCCACCCTCGTCTACAAGGGCATGGTGATGCCCGCGCACCTCGCCGAGTTCTACCCGGACCTCGCGGACCCCCGCCTCGAGACGTCGGTGGCGGTCTTCCACCAGCGGTTCTCGACCAACACGCTGCCGCAGTGGCGACTCGCGCACCCGTACCGCTTCCTCGCCCACAACGGCGAGATCAACACCATCCAGGGCAACCGCAACTGGGCCATCGCGCGCGGGCCCCTGTTCCGCTCGCCGCTGCTGCCGGACCTGCAGGAGGTCCTGCCGCTGGTGGCGCTGTCCGGCTCCGACTCGCAGAGCCTCGACAACATGCTCGAGGTGCTGCTCATGGGTGGCCTCGACGTGATGCAGGCCATGCGCCTGCTGGTGCCGCCGGCCTGGCAGAACGTGGACAACATCGAGCCCGACGTGCGGGCCTTCTACGAGTTCTGGGCGGCCCACGTGGAGCCCTGGGACGGTCCGGCCGGCATCGTGATGACCGACGGCCGCTATGCCGCCTGCACGCTCGACCGCAACGGCCTGCGCCCGGCGCGCTGGGTCATCACCCGCGACCGGCACCTGACCATCGCCTCCGAGTCCGGCGTGTGGGACTACTCGCCGGCCGACGTGGTCCAGAAGGGCCGCATGAGCCCCGGCGAGATGCTCGCGCTCGACCTCCACACGGGCGAGCTGCTCGATTCGAAGCGCATCGACGACCTGCTGAAGAGCCGCCATCCCTACAAGACCTGGCTCAAGAAGGGCGTGCGCTACCTCGACACCGACCTCATCGACCCGCGCCTCGCGGCCGAGCCGATGGACAAGGACACCCTCGAGCTCTACCAGAAGATGTTCAACATCACGGCCGAGGAGCGCGACGAGTTCATCCGCGTCCTGGCCGAGGACGAGAGCGAGGCGGTGGGCTCCATGGGCGACGATACGCCGATGCCGGTGCTGTCGCACAAGGTCCGCTCCCTGTACGACTACTTCCGGCAGCAGTTCGCGCAGGTGACCAACCCGCCGATCGACCCGCTGCGCGAGTCGATCGTGATGTCGCTGCAGACCATGATCGCGCCGGAGAGCAATGTCTTCGTGCCGACGCCTGACCACGCGCGGCACATCGTGCTGAACTCGCCGGTGCTGTCGCAGCGCAAGCTCCGCCAGCTGCTTGGGATGCGCGACGCGGGCGTCAACCACGAGCACGTTGACCTGCAGTACGATCCGGTCGAGGGCCTCGCGGCCGCGGTCGAACGCATCTGCGACCAGGCCGAGCAGGCGGTGCGCTCGGGCAAGAACCTGGTGTTCCTGTCCGACCGCTACCTCGTGCGCGGCCGCATCCCGGTGCACGCGTTGCTCGCGACGGGTGCGGTCCACCACCGGCTGGTGGCGACGGGGCTGCGCTGCAAGTGCAACCTGCTCGTCGAGACCGGCACCGCGCGCGACGCGCACCACTTCGCCTGCCTGATCGGCTATGGCGCGACGGCTGTCTACCCGTACATGGCCTACCAGACGCTCTTCGACATGATGAAGAAGGGCGCCGTCAAGATGGACGCGCAGACGCGCCTCGAGCTGGGCCGCAGCTACCGTCGCGGCATCCGCAAGGGCCTGTTCAAGATCATGTCGAAGATGGGCATCTCGACGATCATGAGCTACCGCGGCGCCCAGCTCTTCGAGATCGTCGGTCTCGGCGACGAGGTCGTGGACCGGTGCTTCCGCGGCACCGTGAGCCGCATCCAGGGCGCCACCTGGGAGGACCTCGAGCGTGACCAGCTCGAGCTCGCGGACCGCGCCTTCAACCCGCGCGCCGGGCTCGAGCAGGGCGGGCTGCACAAATACGTGCACGGCGGCGAGTACCACATGTACAACCCGGACGTGGTCGCCACGCTGCAGTCCGCGGTGATCAGCGGCGACTACGACCGCTACCGCCTGTTCGCCCAGCTGGTGAACGACCGCCCCGTCTCCTGCCTGCGCGACCTGTTCCGCCTGCGCGCCGACGTCGAGCCGGTGCCGCTGGAGGAGGTCGAGCCGGTCGAGGCGATCCTGAAGCGCTTCGACAGCGCCGGCATGTCGCTCGGCGCGCTCTCGCCCGAGGCCCACGAGGCGCTCGCGATCGCGATGAACCGCCTCGGCGCGCGCTCGAACTCGGGCGAGGGCGGCGAGGACCCGGCGCGCTACGGCGACGAGCGCAACTCGAAGATCAAGCAGGTGGCCTCGGGGCGCTTCGGCGTGACGCCTGAATACCTCGTGAGCGCCGAGGTGCTGCAGATCAAGGTCGCGCAGGGCGCCAAGCCGGGCGAGGGCGGCCAGCTGCCCGGCCACAAGGTCAACGAGATGATCGCGCGGCTGCGCTACGCGCGCGCGGGGGTGGGCCTCATCTCCCCGCCGCCGCATCACGACATCTATTCCATCGAGGACCTCGCGCAGCTCATCTTCGACCTGAAGCAGGTGAACCCCGAGGCGCTGGTGTCGGTCAAGCTCGTGGCCGAGCCGGGCGTGGGCACCGTCGCCGCCGGCGTGGCCAAGGCCTACGCCGACCTCATCACCATCTCCGGCCACGACGGCGGCACCGGCGCCAGCCCCTGGTCCTCGATCAAGCACGCCGGCACGCCCTGGGAGCTCGGCCTCGCCGAGACGCAGCAGACGCTGGTGCTCAACCGCCTGCGCGGCCGCATCGCGGTGCAGGTCGACG
>JBBINN010000035.1:0-4102 GCA_037443885.1 Gammaproteobacteria bacterium
CTTGCCCAGCTCGCGGTCTCGCGCGAGCGGCTCGACCTCGTGGCGCCCCGCGCCGGGCTCGTCGAAGCGCTGCCGTACCGCCTCGGCGAACGCGCGCCGGCCGGTGCGCCGCTCGTGGTGATGCTCGCCGCCGGACAGCCCTATGCGCGCGTGTTCGTCCCCGCGCCGCAGCGCGTGGACGTGTCAATCGGCACGGCCGCGACGGTGCGCGTATACGGCAGTGAGCGCGAGTGGGCGGGTCGCGTGCGATTCGTGGGCGCCGAGGCGGCCTTCACCCCGTACTACGCCTTGAACGAGCGCGACCGCAGCCGGCTCTCCTTCCTCGCGGAGGTCGAACTCACCGACGCCGATGCGGCGAGCCTGCCCGTCGGCGTCCCGGTCGAGGTGGTCCTCCACGCCGGCGCTGCACCGTGACCGCGATCATCGCGCGTGGCCTCGTGCGGCGCTTCGGCGAGGTCGTGGCCGTGGCCGGCATCGACCTCGACGTGCCGGCGGCGGAGATCTACGGCTTCCTCGGGCCCAACGGCTCGGGCAAGTCCACGGCCTTCCGGATGATCTGCGGGCTGCTGCTGCCGACCGAGGGCAGCGTCACGGTGCTCGGCCACGACGCCCGCCGGGAACCGGAAAAGGTCCGCCGCCGGATCGGCTACATGACACAGCGCTTCTCGCTCTGGGAGGACCTCACGGTCCGCGAGAACCTGGACTTCATGTGCCGCGTGTTCGGCCTGTCGCGGCGCGACACCCGCGCGCGGATCGCCCGGTGGATGCGGGAGTACCGGCTCGAGGACCTGGAGCGGCGCTTCGCTGGCACCCTCTCGGGTGGCCAGAAGCAGCGCCTCGCGCTCGCCGCCGCGACGCTGCATGGGCCGGACCTGCTCCTGCTCGACGAGCCGACCAGCGCCGTGGATCCGCAGAGCCGGCGCGACTTCTGGGAGAAACTCTTCGACCTGGTCGCCGGTGGCACGACCATCCTGGTCTCCACGCACTACATGGACGAGGCGGAACGCTGCCACCGGGTGGCGATCCTCGACCGCGGCCACATGGCCGCGGAGGGGCCGCCGCGGCAGCTCGCGCGCGACATCGACGCCGTCGTGCTGGAGGTCGAGTGCCGGGACCTGCCCGCGGCGCGACGGCGCCTAGCCGGCGAGCGCTGGATCAGCAGCGTCGCCCAGCTCGGCAACCGGCTGCACATGCTGGCGGCGCGGGACGAGCCCCAGCCGCTGGAGCGCCTGCGCGCGCTCCTGGACGCGGATTGCCCGGACGTGCTGGTGGAGCGGGTCGTGGCGAACCTCGAGGATGTCTTCGTTGCGGCCACGGGGCGGCGCGCGGTGCCTCCGGCGCCGGCGCAGGAGGCCGCCGCGTGAGCTGGCTGGTGCGCCTGCTGTCGGTCGCTTCCAAGGAGACCCGCCAGCTGCTGCGCGACCGCGTGACCTTCGGGCTGATCGTCGGCATCCCGGCGATGCAGATCGTCCTGTTCGGCTATGCCATCAACTTCGACGTGCGCGACATCGATGCGGTGGTGCTCGACCAGTCGCGCAGCTCGCTCTCGCGCCGGATCGTGGCGGACCTCTCCGCTACGCAGGTGATGAACATCGCCTGGCAGGCCGACAGCGAGGCCGAGCTCGCCTGGCGCATGCGTCGCGGCGACGCGCGCATCGGCGTGGTGATCGCGCAGGACGTGGAGCGGCGGCTAGCCGACGGCAGCCGGGCTGCGGTGCAGATCATCACCGACGGCGGCCAGCCCTCGCTGCAGAACGTGGCGCAGGGCCTCGCGGCGCTGCCCGTGCTGTCGAGGCGCGGCGCAGGACGCCCCGGACCGGGCGTGGTCGAGCTGCGCACGGAGTACAACCCCGGCAAGCGCACCGCGGTGCAGGTGGTGCCGGCGCTCGTCGGCACGATCCTCAACATCACCATGGTGATCTTCACCGCGGGCGCCATCGTGCGTGAGCGCGAGCGCGGCAACCTGGAGCTGCTCATCACCACGCCGGTGTCGCGCGGCGAGCTGATGGCCGGCAAGCTGCTGCCGTACATCGCGATCGGACTGGTGCAGACGACGCTGATCCTGGTGCTCGGCCACTGGCTGTTCTCGGTGCCGATCGCCGGCAGCCTCGTGCAGCTCTACCTTGGGGCGCTGCTCTTCATCGCGGCCACGCTGGCCCTGGGGCTGTTCATCTCGACCGTCGCCCGCACCCAGTTCCAGGCGTTCCAGCTGGCCTTCATGACCATGCTGCCGTCCATCCTGATGTCCGGGTTCGTCTTCCCCTTCGAGGGCATGCCGGTGCCGGCCCAGTGGATCGCCCAGGTGCTCCCGCTGACGCATTTCGTGGAGATCGTCCGCGGCATCGTCCTGCGCGGGGCGGAACTCGCCGACATGCGGGCCGAGGTGGCCAAGCTCGCCGTGTTCTTCGCCGTGATGCTGACCGCGTCGGTGCTCAGGTTCCACAAGCGGCTGGACTAGGGGCCGAAGGGGACAGTCCCCGAGTCTCGCTTTTTGCCTCCCGCCTGTGGTAGGCTCCGAGGCGATCGTGCCCATCCGCCCTGCAGTTTCAGGCGCTTGCCGCCCCATTGCATCGTCGAATAGACCGATCAGGTGACAGGATCCGTCGCTCCCGGTTCGATGTGCTGATAGCTCGTTCGACGACCCTCGACCAGGTTCCTGCCGTTGTGTAGGCGGGCTGATGCGCCGTGCGCGCCTCTCGGCCCATGTTCTGAGTGAGACCCTAGGACTATGAAGATCTACGTTGGAAACCTGCCGTTCTCCGCTACGGAGTCGGAAGTTCGTGACCTGTTCGCGCAGCATGGCACCGTCGAGACGGTCGCGCTGCCGACCGACCGCGAGACCGGCCGTCCGCGCGGTTTCGGCTTCGTCGAGATGCCGCAGGCTGACGCCCAGAAGGCGATCGGCGCGCTGAACGGCTTCCAGATGGGTGGCCGCGCCCTGCGCGTCAACGAGGCGCAGGATCGCCCGCGCACCGGCGGCGGCGGCGGTCGTCCGGGCGGCGGCGGTGGCTATCGCCCCGGTGGCGGCGGCGGTGGCGGCTTCCGCTCGGGCGGCGGTGGCGGCGGCGGTGGCCGCTGGTAATCACGTCCGGTGATGACCCGCGAAGGCCCGCGCAAGCGGGCCTTCTCTTTTCCAGCAGCCTGGATAGAGCCCCGTCCCCTTTGGCGGATCATTCCACCAGGCGCGCCCGGTCCTTGTAGATGCAGCGGTCCATGACGACGATCAGGCCCGCATCGCGGGCGCGCGCTGCCGCCGCAGCATCCACCACGCCCTCCTGCAGCCAGATCGCGGGCAGGCCCAGCGCGATGCATTCCTCCACGATGGCCGCGACGTGCTCCGGCCGGCGGAAGACGTTCACGATGTCCACCTTCTCGCCGGAAGCCAGCTCTGAACCGAGGTCGGTCAGGCTGTTCGCGGCGCGCTCCCCCAGCGCGGACGCGATTCCGGGGTTTACCGGGATCACGCGGTAGCCGAAGCGCTGCATCGCGGCCGACACGCCGTGGCTGGTGCGCGAGGGGTCGGCCGAAAGCCCGACCACGGCCAGCGTGCGTGCGCGACGCAGGAGCGCGTCGATCTCCTCGCGCGGCGGATTGGCGAAACCCATGACATGCCGCTCAGAAGGGCAGCATGCCGCGCCGCCAGGCGATGAACAGCGCGATCGCCACGGCCAGAAGGAACAGCCAGGACTTCCACGGCCGCTTCTTGTCGGCGAACGGGTCGGCGAGCGACCGGCTCGAGCCCTCGGGCAGCTCCGCGACATGGGTCAGCGAGCCGCCGAAAGGCAGGTTGATCCTGGCCCTCGCATTGACCGCCCAGCCGTTGGCGTCGAGCAGCGGCCCGAGGCTGCGGCGGCGCAGCGTCATGTAGGCCAGCAGCATCGAGGGTGCCGAGATCGCGAGCAGGATGCCGGTGATCGCGAGCGGGAGCTGCCACCAGGCGAGCGCGAACAGGCCGCTGATCGCCGCGGCGAGCGCGGTGCCGATCGCGCCCACCGCGAGGCCGATGGCGGCGAAGATGCCCGCGAACCTGGCGATGTCGAAGGGCTGGGCCGGCGCCGCCTGCCCCGTCGCGCAGGCCATACCGCCGCACCAGCAGCGGGAA
>JBBINN010000035.1:4112-20018 GCA_037443885.1 Gammaproteobacteria bacterium
GCCGCCTGCCCCGTCTCGACGGCCGCGGCCTTCTCCGTGAGGCCGGTGGTCGCCTTGGCCTCCACGTCCTTGTCGCGCGAGGCGGCGAACTTGCGGATCTGCGCCTCGATGAAGGCGCCGATGCGGCGGTAGGGCGACCAGAAAGCCTGGCGCACGCTCACCGGCTGCTCGACCACCTTGACCACGGTGGCGCGCCAGTCGCGCCCGTCGCGGTCGTAGAACAGGCCGTTGCGGCCGGCGATGAGGAGCTCGTCCACCTCGCCGCCGGTGAGCGCCGCGACGATGCTGATCGGGTCGCTGCCTGCGCGCAGGCAGTTGCAGTAGACGAGGTAGCAGCCGCTGAACGGCGCCAGCGTGGCGTGCTTGCCCATGTCCGCGACGCGCATGACGAGGTCGCAGCTGCGCTGGTCGAGGTAGAGCGTGCCCGCCTGGAAGACGGCCCCTTCCCTGCCGCCGTAGAAGTCGCTCAGCGTGACGAAGTTGCGCAGCAGCTTGACCAGGTCGCGCTGGTAGCGCACGAGGCGCTCGAGCGCGTCGATGGTCGCCGCCGAGGTGTCGGCCGCCAGGTCCTGCTCGATCAGCGCCGCCAGTCGCTCGCGGGTACCGTCCGCCGCGAGCTGCTCGAGTCGCGCGGTATCGAGGTCGTGCACGGTCGTCGCCGGCCGCTCGGCCATCCAGGCGCGATACGCCGCGAACTTCGTCGACAGCAGTTCCCAGTCTCTCTCGGAGAGCGTGTCCCGCGCGCCGAGCAGCGGCTCGACCGCCTGCGCGCGCAGGTCACGCACGGCGGTGGCCCAGGCCGGGTTAACGCCCGCGGCGAGGGGCAGGGGCTGGCCCGCCGAGACGGTGGCAATGGGCAGGGCAGCCACCTCGGCATCGCCAGCCGCCAGCGTGTGCACTGCGAGCGCGCCATATGACTCAGCCGCGGGATTCAGCGCCGCGCCGGCCCGGGGATCGAACTCGGCCAGCCGGCAGCGCGTGAAGTAGTCGTCCACCTTCGCCTGCACGGCCTCGACCGCGGCCGCGGCCGCGGCGGTGGCGTCACCGAGGGGCAGGATATCGGCAGCGGCGGCGGCCGCCTTGCCGCGCCAGGCCAGCACATCGCCCGCCTGCTCGAAGAATGCCCCGAGCGACTCATGGGTGACACCGGGCTCGCCGCTTCGGTCGGGAGCGCCGCCCTGCGTCGCGACGATGTCGACGACGGCCGCGGCCAGCGCCTCGTCACCGGCGAGCGCCGCCGGCACCACGCCGTCGCCGTTGAAGTTGCCGGCCGTGAACAGCTTCGTCATGTCGGCGAAATCACCGACTTCGAGGGCCGCGGCGTCGGGCTTGCCGAGGTAGCCGAGGACCTTGGCGGCGGCGGCCCTGAGCCTGGCGCCCTCTACATCGCCGTCGGCGATCGTCTCGAGGGGGAGCGCGCCGTCGGCGAACAGCACCTGCGGGTCCTTTACCCGCTCGCAGGCCCAGCGGACGGCGGCGAGGATCTCGGGAACGCGGATCTGGCCGTCGCCGTCCGTGTCCATCAGGGCGAGCGTGCGTGCGTCGAACTCGAGCCCCGTGGTCGGGCAGCTCAGCACGGTCCACAGCTTCGGGTCGAGTTCGTCGAGGTGGCGCAGGTCCTCGCCCGTCTCGATCGCGACCTGGTCGAATCCGCCAATGCGGAAGAACTTCCAGCGGTGCGGGCTGCTGCCGTTGGCCATGAGGCTACTCCCCGGTTTTCTTTCGAATTCCCGCATGATGCCCTGCCGGGCTGCGGCCGGCTAGGTCGGTGGCCCACCGCGGGCGAGCGATGGCTCGTGGGGTGCCCGGGGTGAGCCACGGGCCGGCGCATGGCTCGCGGCCGCGCCCGGTAGAATCCCCGTGCATGAAGTACCACGACCTTCGCGACTTCCTGGCGCAGCTCGAGTCCCGCGGTGAACTGAAGCGCGTGACCGCCGAGGTCAGCCCGTGCCTCGAGATGACCGAGATCTGCGACCGCACGCTGCGCTCGGGCGGCCCGGCGCTGCTCTTTGAACGGCCGGCCGGATTCGACGTGCCAGTGCTCGGCAACCTGTTCGGGACCCCGGAACGCGTGGCGTTCGCGCTCGGGCAGTCGTCGGTGGCGGACCTGCGCGACGTGGGCCGGCTGCTCGCGGCCCTGAAGGAGCCCGAGCCGCCGCGCGGCTTCAGGGATGCCTTCGAGAAGCTGCCGCTCTTTCGCAAGGTGCTCGACATGGCGCCGAAGGAGGTACGAAGCGCGCCTTGCCGCGAGGTGACGATCGAGGCACCGGACGTGGACCTCGGCCGCTATCCGGTGCAGACCTGCTGGCCGGGCGACGCCGGCCCGCTCATCACCTGGGGCCTCGTGGTCACGCGCGGCCCGGACAAGCCGCGGCAGAACATGGGCATCTACCGCCAGCAGGTGATCGGCCCGAACCGCACCATCATGCGCTGGCTGTCGCACCGCGGCGGCGCGCTCGACTTCCGCGAGTGGCAGATCGCGCGTCCCGGCGAGCCCTTCCCGGTCGCGGTGGCGCTGGGCGCGGATCCCGCGACCATCCTCGCTGCGGTCACGCCCGTGCCCGACGCGCTGTCCGAGTTCGCCTTCGCTGGCCTGCTGCGCGGCGGACGCACCGAGGTGGTGAAGAGCAGCGTGGGCGACCTCATGCTGCCGGCGAGCGCCGAGATCCTGCTCGAGGGCCACATCCACCCGGGCGACGCGGCGCCCGAGGGACCCTTCGGCGACCACACCGGCTACTACAACGAGGTGGACAGCTTTCCCGTGTTCACGGTCGAGCGCATCACGCAGCGCGAGAAGCCGATCTACCACAGCACCTACACCGGCCGGCCGCCGGACGAGCCGGCGATCCTCGGCGTGGCGCTGAACGAGGTCTTCGTGCCGCTGCTGCAGAAGCAGTTCCCGGAGATCACCGACTTCTACCTGCCGCCGGAGGGCTGCTCCTACCGGATGGCGGTGGTGACGATGCGCAAGCAGTACCCTGGCCACGCGAAGCGCGTGATGATGGGCGTCTGGTCGTTCCTGCGGCAGTTCATGTACACGAAGTTCGTGGTGGTCACCGACGACGACGTGAACGCGCGCGACTGGAAGGACGTGATCTGGGCGATGACCACCCGCATGGACCCGGCGCGCGACACCGTGATCGTCGAGAACACGCCGATCGACTACCTCGACTTCGCTTCGCCAGTGTCCGGCCTCGGCGGCAAGATCGGCTTCGACGCCACCAACAAGTGGCCCGGCGAGACCACGCGCGAGTGGGGCCGGCCGATCGTGATGGACCCCGGCGTGAAACGCCGCGTGGACGAGCTCTGGCCGACGCTGGGGCTCTGATCCACGCTTCGCGGCAAATCCGAATGGCCCGAGATGGCGCTACTCCTAGACTGTCCGCAGGCTCGCCGCGGCGGCGCGCCGCGTCGCAGGAGGAGTTGCATGGCCAACGAGGGATACCACGAGCCGGTCGCCGAGCTGACGGACGCGACCCGGGACATGCACCGGGCCATCATCTCGCTGATGGAGGAGCTCGAGGCTGTGGACTGGTACAACCAGCGCGTGGACGCGTGCAGGGATCCCGCGCTGCGCGCGATCCTGGCGCACAACCGCGACGAGGAGAAGGAACACGCGGCGATGGTGCTGGAGTGGATCCGCCGGGCCGACCCGACCTTCTCGAAGGAACTGAGGGACTACCTGTTCACCGACAAGCCGATCGCCCACGAGTGATCGGTCGCGCGGCGCCGCCCGGCGGGCGCCGCGCCTGCCTGCCGCCGCGCCTCCTGGCCATGCGGCTCCCGGTGCACCCGGGCGCATGACCGGCGTCCTGAAGTCGCTCGCAGGCGCCGCCGCTGCGGCGCTCACGGTCTATGCGTTCCTGCCCTACATCCGCGGCATCCTGCGTGGCTCGGTGCGGCCGCACGTCTTCTCGTGGGTGATCTGGGGAGCGACGACGCTGGTCGTCTTCTTTGCGGCGCTGCAGGCGGGCGGCGGGCTCGGCGCCTGGGTGATCGGCCTGTCGGCGACGCTGACGCTGGCGATCGCGGCACTCGCCTGGCGGCATCGCGCGGACATCACGATCACGCGCCTCGACTGGCTGTTCTTCGTGCTGGCGGCGTCCTCGCTGCCGCTTTGGTACCTCACGGCGAATCCCGTCTGGGCGGTCGTCGTTCTCACGGCCGTGGACCTGCTCGGCTTCGGCCCGACCTTTCGCAAGGCCTGGGAAGACCCCCGGTCTGAGTCGATGGGCTTCTACGGTCTGTTCGTGCTGCGCAACCTGCTCGTGGTCGCGGCGCTCGAGCGTTACACACCCGCGACATGGCTGTTCCCGGTCGCGATCGCAGTAGCCTGCGCGCTGCTGGTCGCAATGATCGCGCTGCGCCGCCGCGTCTTGCCTCAGCCGGCGAGGCTCGCCCTCACGCCGGACTCCAGGTCGGGGTAGCGAAGCGCGACACGCAGCTCCTCCCGCATGCGGGTCGTGTCCACGCGCCGCGAGTCCGCGAGGAACGACCACATGGCCGGCGAGATGCATTCGCGGACCTGCTCGCGTGGCAGCTCGGGCGGTGGCGCGAGGCCTGCGAGTTGCGCGACCGTCCTGAAGTAGCGCGTGCTGCTGGCATGGTCGCCGTCGCCGACGTTGTACACGCGGTTCACGGCGAGCAGCGACTCGCCCGCGGCGCGAAGCACCGACACGAGGTCGTCCACGTGGATGCGGTTGCCGGGGCCAGCCTCGCCCTCGGCGATGGACGGGTCGCCGCGGCGGATGCGCTCGAGCGGCAGGCGGCCCGGACCGTAGATGCCCGGCACGCGCAGGATCACCCACGGTGCACCGCGCGCCTCGCACCAGTCCCGGACGGCTTTCTCGGCGGCGAGCCGGCGCGCGCCGCGCGGTGTCGTCGGCGCGGGCGGCGTGTCCTCGGTGACCGTGCCGCCGCCGGCATCGCCGTACACGCCCGTCGTGCTCACGTAGACGAACTTGCGCGGCCGGCCGCGCAGCGCCTCGAGGCAGCGTGCGAGGCGCGGGTCTCCCTCTCCCGTCTCGGGCGGCGGCGCGAGGTAGCAGACGATCGCGCCCGTCACGTCCACGGTGGAGAGCGCGGGCCGGTCGAGGTCCCACACCCGGGCCTCGACACCTGCCGCGCGAAGGCGCCGCATGCTCGCGTCCGAACCGGTGAAGGCGAGGGGCTGTCCGCCCAGGCGCCGCGCGAGCCTCTCGCCCGTGTAGCCGCAGCCGATGATCACCTCGCTGGTCATGGCGCCTCCCCTGGCGGTTGACCTGCGATAATAGCCCGACGCTGGTGGAGGAGATCGGGGATGCAGGTCAAGCTGGTGCCGTCGGGAGAGCAGTACGAGGTCGAGCCCGGCGAGAGCCTGCTGGACGGGGCGCTGCGCGCGGGTCTCAACCTGCCGCACAGCTGCAAGGGCGGCCGCTGCGGCTCGTGCCGCGCACGCCTGCTGCGCGGCGAGGTGCACTACCCGCGCGGCCGGCCGCAGGCGCTCACCGAGGCCGAGGAACTCGGCGGCGACGTGCTGCTGTGCCAGGCGCGGGCAAAGACCCCGGTCGCGGTCGAGATCCGCGAGATCCGCGAGGTTCCCGACGTCCAGATCAAGAGCCTGCCGGCGCGCGTGCAGCGCATGCGGCTGCTCGCGCCCAACGTCATGGGACTGTGGCTCAAGCTGCCGGCCATCGAGCCGTTGCACTGGCTGCCGGGCCAGTACATCGACATCATGCTGTCGGGCGGGCGCCGCCGCAGCTTCTCGCTCGCCAATCCCCCGCACGATGGCGGCCTGCTCGAGCTGCACGTGCGCCGCACCGGCCGGGGCGAGTTCACCCGCCAGGTCTTCGAGTCCATGGCCGAGGGCACGCTCGTGCGGATCGAGGGTCCGCTCGGCCAGTTCGTGCTCCGCGAGGGAACGGGCCCGATCCTGCTCGTCGGCGGCGGCACCGGCTATGCGCCGCTCAAGGCCATCCTGCGCCACGCGATCGAGACGGGCGTGAAGCGGCCGGTCACGCTGTTCTGGGGCGCGCGCACGCGCGACGACCTCTACGAGGACGCCTGGCTCGCGCAGCTGGCGCTCGACCAGCCGCTGTTCACCTACGTGCCGGTGCTCTCCGAGGAAGCGGATGCGCGGGACTACGCGGCCGGCTTCGCGCACGAGGCCATTGCCCCGCGACTCGCCTCGCTCGAGGGCTACGACGTCTACGTGGCCGGTCCGCCCGCGATGGTCGAGGCGGTCTGCGGCGAGGTCTCGCGTCTCGGCGCGGATCCCTCGCGGGTCTTCTTCGACTCGTTCGAGTATGCGCCCGATACGATCGCGCGGGTCGGCACGGCCGGGCTCGAGGACTGACGGGTCCGCAGCGCGCTAGGGCCGCCGCTCGCCGGTCGTGCGCCAGCGCACCAGCGCGGCGACGAGCGACTCGTCCTCCTGCCGTTCCGCCAGCACCACCGGCGAGCCTAGCCCGCGACGCGCCGCGAGGTCGGCAACGCGCTCGGCGCCGGTCAGCATCGGCGTGGAGTCCATGAGCTCGCGGCAGCGCGGCGTGACGATGCCGAGCAGCGCCTCGAGCAGGTCGGGGCTCGTCGCGGTGTAGACGTGGATCGCGCCCTGGCGCCACAGCTCCTCGAGTTCGGCGAGTGCCTCGGGCGTCGGCCGCGCCGGGGCGCGGTCGTACAGCTCCGCGTACTGCACCTCGGCGCCGCGCTGTGCGAGCGTGTCGGCGAGAAGCTCGCGGCCGCCCCGGCCGCGCACGATCAGCACGCGCTGGCCGGACATGTGCCGCAGCTCGGGCATCGCGAGCAGCGCCTCGCTGTCGGCGCCGCCCGCCGGCAGGACCGAGACGCGGTGACCCGCGGCGTTGAGCGCCTGCGCCGTCGCCCGACCGACCGCGGCGAGCCTGAGGTCCCGGCGCTGGCCGAGCAGGTCCGCGCCGAAGCGCACGGCGTTGGCGCTGGTGAAGATGACGAGCTGGTAGCGGTCTGCCGGGCCGATCGCGGCGCGCACGGCGGCGCGATCGGGAACGGCCGTGATGGCGAGCGCCGGGAAGCGCAGCGCCTGGCCGCCCTCGGCCTCGATCAGCTGGCACAGCCGGTGGGCCTGGTGTTCCGGCCGGGTGACGAGGACGCCGAGCCCGGCGAGCGCAGCCATGTCAGCTCCGGGCGGCGGTCCGCAGATCTTCGAGCAGGGCGCCGGCGCCGGCCGCGAGCAGGCGCTCGGCAAGGCGGCGCCCGAGCTGCGGGCCCTCGGACGCGGGACCAGAGACCTCGTCGGCAAACATCCGGCTGCCGTCCGGCGCGCCGACGCGACCGCGCAGGCGCAGCGTCCCGCCGGCAAGCTCGGCGAAGCCCGCGACCGGCGAGGTGCAGCTGCCCTGCAGCCGCGCGGCGAACGCGCGCTCGGCGTCGAGGCACAGCCGGCTGTCGCGGTGCTCGAGCGCGGCGAGCAGCGACAGCGTGGCCCCGTCGCCGGCGCGGCACTCGATGCCGATGATCCCCTGGCCAACCGCGGGCAGAGAGGCCTCGGTCGGTACGAGCGAGGCGATGCGCGTCTCGAGGCCGAGGCGCTTCAAGCCGGCGGCCGCCAGGATGATCGCATCGTAGTCGCCTTCGTCGAGCTTGCGCAGCCGCGTCTCGACGTTGCCGCGCAGCTGCAGGATCTGGAGGTCGGGGCGCATGTGGCGCAGCTGCGACTGGCGCCGCAGGCTCGAGGTGCCGACCCGCGCACCCTGCGGGAGGTCGGCGATGACGGCATGGCGGTTCGACACGAAGGCGTCGTGCGGGTCGGCGCGCTCCAGCACGATCGCCAGGGTCATCCCCTCGGGTAGTTCGGCCGGGACGTCCTTCATCGAGTGCACGGCAAGATCCGCGCGCCCCTCGAACATCGCGACCTCGAGTTCCTTGATGAACAGGCCCTTGCCGCCGACCTCGGCCAGCGCGCGATCGAGGATCCGGTCTCCCTCGGTGACCATGGGAACCAGCTCGACCTCGAGGTCGGGGTGGGCGGCCGTGAGAAGGGCGGCGACGTGCTCTGCCTGCCAGAGGGCGAGGCGGCTGCGGCGGGTGGCGATTCTGAGGGTCTGTGGCATCCCGTCATTCTGCCACGGCGGCCGCAGTCGATGCCGGGGGTGCACGAAGGCCCCGCTTGCCCGGGTGCGGTGAGCAGGCCAGCCCCCGGGCAGCCCGGCTACCGGAGGCGGCGCAGGACGTCCGCGGCGAGGCGACGACTGACCTGCAACCGGCCGCCGCCGTGGCGCAGGTGCACGGCGTAGTGCCCGTCCGGCTCGCGCTCGAGGCGCTCGACCTGCGCGACCGCGACCAGCGCATTGCGGTGCACGCGCACGAAGCGCGTGCCGAACTCGTCCTCGAGCGAACGCAGTGACTCCTCGATCAGGTCCTCGCCGTCCATGTGGCGCACCGTCGTGTATTTCTGCTCGGCGATGAAACAGAGCACGTCCTCGACCGGGATCAGTCGCAGCTGGTCGCGCAGCTTCACGGCAATGTGGCTGCGGCTCGCCGCCGGGGCGCTGCCGAGCCGTCCGAGCTGGGCGCGGCTCACCCGCTGCGCGCGCTCGATCGCGGCGGCGAGGCGTTCGCGCCGGACCGGCTTCAGCAGGTAGCCCGCCGCCTGCGCGTCGAAGGCCTCGAGTGCGTGATGCTCATAGGCCGTGGTGAAGATCACGGCCGGCGGCTCGGCGAGAGCGGCCATGCGCCGCGCCGCCTCGAGACCGTCCATCCCGGGCATGCGGATGTCCAGCAGCACGACGTCGGGCTCGAGTTCTTCGGCGAGGCGGACCGCCTCCTCGCCCGAGACCGCCTCGCCGATGCACTCGGTTTCCGGCATGTCGGCGAGCAGGTGTCGCAGCCGTTCCCGCGCGGGTGGCTCGTCGTCCACGATGAGCACGCGCACGGTCATGTCAGCTCCCCGCGGCAGGGAAGCGCAGCGTCACGCGGAAGCGGCCGCCGGTGTCGGACACGCCGAAAGACGCCTGTCCGGGGAAACTGAGCTCGAGGCGCTCGCGCACGTTGTCGAGGCCGATGCGGCTGCCGCCCTCGCGGCGCGGGCGGTCCCGGGCAACCGGGTTGTCGACCACGAGGAGCACCTGGCCGCCGTCGCGCCGGCACGTGACGATGACGGTGCCACCCCCGGGCAGGGGCTCGATGCCGTGGTAGACCGCGTTCTCCACGAGCGGCTGCAGTATCAGCGCGGGAACCAGAACTTGAGGCAGCTCCTCGACCTGCCAGTCCACCGAGAGGCGCGATCCCAGGCGCAGCTGCTCGATGCGGGCATAGGTGCGGGCGACCTCGATCTCCTCGGCGAGCGGGATGCGCTCGTGGATCTCCCGCAGCGAGGCCCGGAACAGGTCGGCGAGGTCCGCCACGGCGTCCTCGGCCTGGGCGGGGTCCGACCGGGTCAGCGAGGCGATCGTGTTCATGCTGTTGAACAGGAAGTGCGGCCGTATGCGCGCCTGCAGCGCGCGGATGCGCGAGCGCGCCTCGGCCTCGACATTGCGCTTCCACTGCTGGGACACATAGAAGTACCGAAGAGCGAGCCCGCCGGCGATGGTGCCGATGATCAGGTTGCGCGCGAGGAAGCCGAGCTGGTCGCCGAGACCCCCGGCCGGCAGGCCGAGCGCGCGTCCCGACGACGCCGCGATCCACCAGGACGCCTGGGAGACCGCGGCCGTCACCGCGAGCAGCAGGGCGAGCGCGAGCGCAGAGCCGCGCGCCACGTCGAGGCGCTGCAGGCGCGCGCGCGCGGCGCACAGCAGCGCGGCGCTGCCGAGGCCCGTCCACAGCAGGAACATCGAGGTGCGCGCCAGATCGATCCAGAAGTTCCCGGCGATGCCCTGGCGGGCGAGGGTCAGCAGCAGCGCCACGAGCTCGGCGATGAGCACGATGGCCAGCACGTTGCCGGGTGCGCAGAAATCCGGCAGGTAGAAGGGCGTTCGGCTGCGGCTGTCCGCTTGGCCGGCCACGGGCTCAGCCACCCCTGTCCGGGCCGCGGTCGAACATGCCGGCCTTGAGGCGGAACACGGCCGAGATGTCCTCGTCGCCGTGGCCCTCCTCGATTAGGCGGCGGTAGAGTTCGAGTGCGCGCTCGGCTACGGGCAGGAGCGCCCCGCGTCGCGCAGCCATCTCCCGGCAGATGCCGAGGTCCTTGGCGTGCAGCCGCACACGGAAGCCGGCCGGGAACTCGCCGCGTGCCATATAGGGCGCGCGGTGCACGAAGTACCAGCTGGAACCGGCGCCCTGGCCGAGGGTCTCGATCACCCGCTCGAGCGGCAGGCCCTCGGCGCGGGCGAACGCCATCGCTTCGCCGACGGCCTCGATGATGCCGGCGCACATGATCTGGTTGGTGGCCTTCGTGGCCTGGCCGAACCCGCTCGGGCCCATGCGGACGACCGTGCGGCCCATGGCCCGTAGCAGCGGTAGCGCCTGCTCGAACGCTGACTCGTCGCCGCCGCACATGATCGCGAGGGTGCCTGCCTTCGCTCCCTCGACGCCGCCACTCACCGGGCAGTCGAGGAAGGCCACGCCGCGCGCGGCCAGCCAGCTAGCGGCCTCGCGGGCCGTGTCAGCGCTGACCGTCGAGCAGTCGATCACGATGCGGTCCGCCGCGAGTGCGGGCGAGATGGCGTGAACCACCTCGAGCACGTCCGTGTCGGCGGACACGCACATGACCACGGCGTCGCAGGCCGCGGCCAGCTCCGCTGGCGAGCCGAAAGCGCGGGTGCCCGTCTCGGTGGAGAGCGCCTCGGCCTTGTCGCTGCTGCGGTTCCATGCGCCGGCGAGCAGGCCGGCGCGAGCGAGGTTGCGCGCCATGGGCAGGCCCATGGCGCCGAGTCCGACGAATCCGGCTTTCATGCCGCCAGATGGTAGCCGCAAGGACCGCCGCCTGCGCGGCGGCCGCTCAAGGGCCGCCCGGGCCGCAGGACTCGTCGACCTCTTTCTTGGCCTCGACGCGGGCCGCGGTCAGCTCCGCGTCCGAGAGGTACTCGCGCTGGCCGTCCGGCAGCGTGCGGTACAGGCGGCGCGACTCGATGTAAGTCTTGTAGCGCTCCTGAGCCTGCTTGCACTGCTCCGCGCGGCGGGCCGTGAGGTCGCGCTGCACGGCGACTGCCGCGGCGCGGGTGGCGCCGTCCGGCGCATCGGATTCCGTGAATCCCTGGGGCAGCGGAGCGGGCCCGCGGTCACCGGTGTCATCGTCTTCCTCGCCGGCGGCCAAGGACCCCCTGCTCGCCGAGAGGATACGGGCGCCCGGCTCGCGCGGCGGGACGTCGGAATAGTGGACCTGCCCGCGGGTGTCCACCCACTTGTAGACGGTTTCGGCGGCGGCCACCGTGGCCACCCCGGCGAGCAGCAGCGTGACGAACAACTTACTGAGCATGTCGGGCTCCAGGGCAGGCTTCCAGCCGCGGTGCCGGCCGGCAGCGTCCATAGACTAAATCAAGTCGGGGCCCGGGTGGGCGGGAAACCTGCGAGGCGGTTCACAAATGGCCCGATTCGGACCCGATATCCGTGGACGCCGGCGGCCAAAGAAGAAGGGCGGGCGTCTTGCGACGCCCGCCCCACAGCCACATCCCGGGGGGGAAGGGGATCAGCTGTTGTAAGCGCGCTCGTCGTGCAGGGCGAGGTCGAGGCCCTCGGTCTCCTGCTCGGCGGTGACCCGCAACCCGATGATCGCGTCGACGATCTTGAGGATCACGAATGTCAGTACGCCCGTGAACACGATGGTGAACAGGACGCTCTTCACCTGGATCCAGAGCTGGCCTGCGACGGAGGTGTCGAGCTCCGCGAAGCCGCCGAAGGCCGGGAAGGCGAAGATGCCGGTGAGCACCGCGCCGACGATGCCGCCGACCGCGTGCACGCCGAAGACATCGAGCGAGTCGTCGTAGCCGAGCAAGCGCTTGAGCCGAGTGGCGGCGAAGAAGCACAGGATGCCGGAGGCGAAGCCGATCACTAGGGCGCCAACGGGACCGACCGATCCCGAGGCCGGCGTGATGGCCACCAGGCCGCCGACCGCGCCCGAGACGATGCCGAGCACGCTCGGCTTGCCGTGGCGCAGCCACTCAACGAGCATCCAGCCGAGCGCCGCGGCGGCGGTCGCGATCTGAGTCACCAGCATGGCCATGCCGGCGGTGCCGTTCGCGGCCACGGCGCTGCCCGCATTGAAGCCGAACCAGCCGACCCACAGCATCGAGGCGCCGATCACGGTCAGCGTCAGATTGTGCGGAGGCATCGGCGTCTCGGGGTAGCCCTTGCGCTTGCCGAGCACGATCGCCGCGACCAGACCCGCGATGCCCGCATTGATGTGCACGACCGTGCCGCCCGCGAAGTCGAGCACGCCCCAGTCCCACATGAGGGCGCCATCGCCGCTCCAGACCATGTGTGTCATCGGCGCGTAGACGATCGTGAACCACAGTGCGCTGAACACCAGCAGCGCCGAGAACTTCATGCGCTCCGCGAAGGCGCCGACGATGAGTGCCGTGGTGATGATCGCGAAGGTGCCCTGGAAAGTCACGAACACCGACTCAGGGATGGTGCCCGTCAGCGAATCCACCGTAAGGTGCGACAGCATCGCGAGATTGAGCCCGCCGACGATGGAGCTGAAATTCAGCACGCCGGCCTCCATGCCCTCGGTGTCGAAGGCGAGGCTGTAGCCGTAGACCATCCAGAGAACCGAGATCAGCGCCGTGATCGCGAAGCACTGCATCAGCACCGACAGCGCGTTCTTCTGTCGGACCATGCCCGCGTAGAACAGCGACAGGCCGGGGATGGTCATGAAAAGGACCAGCACGGTTGCCACGATCATCCAGGCGGTGTCGCCGGTGTCCAGCGTCGGCGCTTCCTCCTCGGCGGCGGCCTCCTCGGCCGGAGCTTCCTCGGCGACGGTCTCGGTCGCGAAGATCTCGGCCTCGACCACGTCCTGGGCGAGCGCAGGACCGGCTAGGAGCGCGTACGCCGCTGCCAGCAGGACGAGCAGGGCCAGGGCGCGGTGCCAGGGCGCCCGCTGCGTCGTTGCGAGCGGTGCGCGCTTGCGCCGCAGGCTTGCGGCGTTGGGCGGAGTCAGGGTCTCGGTTCTCACTTCTATCCTCCAGCGGTCAGCGTGCTTGTAGGAATCCAGTCGTCCGCGTGGGCCAGGCCGGTGCTCTCACAGGGCCGAGTTGCCGACCTCGCCGGTGCGGATGCGTATCGCATCCTCGAGTTCCGCCACGAACACGCGTCCATCGCCCTTGCGGCCGGTGCGCGCCACGTTGCAGATGGCCTCGACGACCTGGTCGGTCAGCTCGTCCTGCACGGCCACCTCGATGCGCATCCTCGGCTGCCAGTCGAAGCGGTACTCGGCGCCCCGGTAGACCTCTGTCCGCGGCGTTCCCGCGCCGTGTTCCTCGACCTCGGTCACCGTCAGCCCCACCAGTCCCATCTGCGCCACCACCACCCGCACGTCGTCCAGACGATGCGGACGGATCAAGGCGCTGATGAGCTTCATCTCCCTTATTGCCTCCTTTCACCCGAATCCCGGCTACACCTGTCGCCGGCACGGGCCTAGGCTCTCGGCGACGGATTTGCAGCTTCCGTGCCATGGGCGAAGTTAGGGAGGATCAAGAACTTGCGAGCAGGCAGCGGCTTGGCGAGCACGCCCGGCGCACCGTTTTGGCGCAGGCCGGTCCGCTGGCTGCATGAAAGCGGGGCGCGGGTTGACGGCAGGGCGGGGCGGGCCGAAGCTGGCGGCCTGCCGGAGGCCCCACGTGAACATCGACCCCAGGATCCTAGACGATCTCGCCCACCGCCTGTCCGAGACCGTGCCGCCCGGCCTCACTGCCGTGCGCGACGACCTGGAGCGCAATTTCCGGGCCGTGCTGCAGTCCGGGCTCGCGCGCCTCGATCTCGTGACCCGGCAGGAGTTCGACGTGCAGTCCGGTGTGCTGCGCCGAACCCGCGAACGCCTCGAGCAGCTCGAGGCCCGGCTCGCCGTGCTGGAAGCCGACCGCCGCTGAGCCCCGGCCGGCCCGCCAGGGGCGGGCCGTGAAACTCGCGACCGCGCTCACCAGGGCCCATCTCGGGCTCGATGCGCCGCCCGTGCGTGTGGAGGTCTACTGCGGGCCGGGACTGCCGCAGTTCACGATCGTCGGTCTCGCCGAGGCGGCCGTCCGCGAGAGCCGGGATCGCGTCAGGGCCGCGCTGGCCGTCACCGGCTATGAGTTTCCGGCGGGCCGCGTCGTCGTCAACCTTGCCCCGGCCGACCTGCCAAAGGAGGGCGGACGCTTCGATCTCGCCATCGCGCTCGGCATCCTCGCCGCATCGGGCCAGCTGCCCACAGGATCACTGGACGCGACCGAGTTTTACGGCGAGCTGTCCCTGACGGGCGACCTGCGACCGGTCCGCGGCACGCTCGTCGCCGCCGCGCGGGCGGGACAGGAAGGTCTGCGGCTCGTGGTGCCCGCGGCCTGCCTGGCGGAGGCCCGGGCCGCCCGCGCGGCGATCGTGGCCGGCGCCGCGAGCCTGCTCGAAGTCTGTGCCGCGCTGGCGGGCGGGCCGCCGCTGATCTTCGCTGCCGGCGAACGGCTGCCGGCCGTGGTGAGCCTGTCGCCCGACCTGGCCGACGTGCGCGGCCAGGCGGCGGCACGTCGGGCGCTCGAGATCGCGGCCGCCGGCCGCCACGGGCTGCTGCTGTCGGGTCCGCCGGGCGCGGGCAAGAGCATGCTGGCGCTGCGCCTGCCCGGGCTGCTGCCGCCGCTCGAAGAGGACGAGGCGCTGGAGTCGGCGATGGTGCATGCGGTGGCCCGGGAGCTGCCTCCGCCGGAGCGCTGGCGCGTGCCGCCGTTTCGCGCGCCTCATCACGGGGCCTCGGCGGCCGCGGTGATCGGGGGCGGGGCCCAGCCGCAGCCTGGCGAGGTGTCCCTCGCGCACCACGGGGTGCTGTTCCTCGACGAGTTGCCCGAGTTCCGCCGCGACGTGCTGGAGGCCCTGCGCGAGCCTCTCGAGTCTGGCGAGGTGAGGATCGCCCGGGCGGGCTACCGGGTGCGCTTCCCGGCCCGGTTCCAGCTGGTCGCCGCCATGAACCCATGCCCCTGCGGCTATGCCGGCGACCCGGCCGGGCGTTGCCGCTGCGGGCCCAACGAAGTCCAGCGCTACATGGGGCGGATTTCCGGGCCCCTGCTGGACCGCATCGACCTGCACGTGCCGGTGCGGGCCGTGGACTACGCGAGCCTCCGCTCCGCCCCCGGCGAGGGCAGCAGCGCGGTCGCCGGACGGGTGCTCGCGGCGCGCGAGCGGCAGCGCGAGCGGGGCGTGCTGAACTACGGCCTCGCAGGCAAGGCGCTCGAGCGTGCCTGCCGGCTGGACGACGAGTGCGATCGCCTGCTGGCGCGGGCGGCAGCGCGGCTCGCGCTCTCCGCAAGGGCCTGCCACCGGACGCTTAGGGTCGCGCGCAGCATCGCCGACCTAGCGGCATCATCGCGGGTCGGCGTCGAGCACCTGACCGAGGCGCTGGGATACCGGCCGCAGGTCGCGGCCGGTCCAAACTGATCAGCGGGCCTGGGCAACCATGTAGTCGACGGCTTCCTTCACGAGTTCGTCGGTCAGGTCCATGCGGCCGCCCTTGGCCGGCATCAGTCCCGCGCTGCCCTGGAAGCCCTCGATCGAGTGCCTGTAGAGGATGTCGTTGCCCTGCGCGATGCGCACGGCCCACGTCGCCCGGTCTCCCGTCTTGGGCGCGCCCGCGATGCCGGGCCCGTGGCAGACGGTGCAAACGGCGCGGTAGACCTCTTCGCCGTTCGCGGGCAGGGCGGCTGCAGTGGTGGCCGCCGCAGCTGCGCCCGGGGGTGGCGAAATCGACAGCGCCGAGTTGTCCTGCCCGGCGATGGGCAGTTGGCCGAAGCCGCGAACCCGCTCGGCGACCTCCGCCTGCAGCAGGGGATC
>JBBINN010000036.1:0-19819 GCA_037443885.1 Gammaproteobacteria bacterium
CCGTCGGCGCGCGCCACGGGCACGACCGTCGAGCCGTAGCGGCCCTCGGCCCAGGCTCGGCCGGCGCGCTGGTGCGAGTCGACGGTCACGGCATCGAGGTCCTCTCGGGAGAGGCCCTCGCGCGTGGCGAGCCAGTCCGCGACCAGCGGCGGCGACAGGTACTGGAAGTGCGCGGCGAGCGCGGCGTCCCGGAAGAACGGCGCGCCGTCGGCCTCGAAGGCCGACTGCGACATGCTCTCGACACCGCCGGCGAGCGCGAGCCGCTCCTCGCCGGTCGCGATGGCGCGCGCGGCGGCCGCGATGGCGCTCATGCCCGAGACGCAGTAGTTGTTCAGGGTGACGGCGGCCGCGGTGCCGGGCAGGCCGGCGTGGACGCGCGACAGCAGTGCGAGGTGGCCCCCCTGCGGGCCGGCCTGAGTGACGCAACCGAGCGCGAGTCGCTCGACGGCGGCGAGCGTTTCCTCGCCGGTCCTCGCCCGCAGCGCGCCGGTGAGCTGGCCGACGAGCTCCCAGGGTGGCACGCCGGCGAGCGAGCCGTCCGGCTTGCCCTTGGTGCGCGGCGTCCGGACCGCATCGAAGATGTATACGTCCTGCATGGTGCCTCCCTCGCGCGCACGGGTCCGGCGCAGTTTGCTGCATTGTGGGGCGGAGGGCCGGGCGACTCAATCGGCGGAGACAGGCCACCCGGACAACGGGGCCGCAGCGAAAGCCGGAGAACGAGTATCCGCGGATGAACCGAAACGGTACGCTCCCGCAGCAGGAGCTGGATGACGCAAGGATTCATCACGATGGTCGAGAAGGGCCTGCCGCCCTGGACCTACGCGGATCCCGGCTTTCTAGCGCTCGAACGCGAGCGCGTGCTGCGGCCGGCCTGGCAGCTCGTCTGCCACGTGAGCGATGTGCCGGCGCGTGGCGATTACGTCACGCTCGACTTCATGGGCGATCTCGCGGTCGCGGTTCGCGGCGCCGACGGCCAGGTGCGCGCGTTCCGAAACGTCTGCCGGCACCGCGGCGCGCGCCTGCTCGACGGCGCGTCCGGGCGCTGCGGCTCGCGCATCACCTGTCCGTACCACGCCTGGAGCTACGATCTCGACGGCCGGCTCGTGGGCGTGCCGAGGCGCGAGGCCTGGCAGGGACTCGACCCGGCGGAACGCGGCCTGTCGCCCCTCGAGGCGCGCGAATGCGGCGGCTTCCTGTTCGTGCGCCTTGCGCCCGGCGGGCCGGACTTCGAGGACTTCATCGCGCCGATGCGCGAGGAGTTCGCGACCTATCGCACGGAGGAGATGCGGCCGATAGGCCGCGTCACGCTGCGCGAGCGGGCCGTGAACTGGAAGATTGCCGTCGAGAACTACGTGGACGTGCTGCACCTGCCGGTCGCGCACCCGGGACTGTGGAGCCTGGTCGGCGAGTCGTACCGGCTCGAGGTCGGCGGGGACGGCGCCTGCCACATCACGTCGAGGCTGCAGCGCCACGCGGCCGCCCCCGGCTCGCCGCGCGCCTACTGCCGGCTGCTGCCGGAAGTGGCGCACCTGCCGCCGGAGCGGCGCGACGCCTGGGTGTACGTGAAGCTGTGGCCGAACCTCGCCTTCGACCTGTATCCGGACCAGGTCGACTTCATGCAGTTCATCCCGCTCGGGCCCGGCCGCACGCGGTTGCGCGAGATCTCCTACGCCCTCCCCGATGCCCGGCGCGAGATGCGCGCGGCGCGCTACCTCAACTGGCGCATCAACCGGGTGGTGAACCGCGAGGACAAGGCATTGATCGAGCGCACCCAGGCGGGCCTCGAGGCGCCCGGCGCGGAGCCGGGCCTGATGCCGGATTGCGAGCCGGGACTGCGCGACTTCGCCCGCCGCCTGCGGCGGTTGCTGCCCGAGGCCGACGGTCCCGCGCCTGGCTGAGCCGCGGCACTCAGCGCGGCGACGGCGGGCGCGCCTGCACCAGCGCGTCGATCGCGGCCCCCATGCGCGCGAAGGCGCTGGCGTAGCACACCTGGGTGCTGTCCTCGCAGAAGCCGGGTTCGCGTTGCGCCCAGGCGGCGTCCCCGAAGCGGCTGCCGGCGCTCGAGTTGAGGGCCACGATGTACCAGCGCCCGTCGCCGCCCGGCAGCGCGCGCACGATGCCGGCATCGCCGCCGGCGATGGAGACGAGCCCGGTCTTGTGCGCGAACTCGACCTCGGCGGCAGCGTTGCAGGACCTGACGTCGTGGCCATGGTCCTCGCCGTCGAGCACGCCGTGGCCGGTGTCGGGATGCACGAACCGGCCGGGCACCGCGGCGGGAATGCCCGGCACGGTCAGCGGCGAGCCGCAGCGCAGGCCGGTCGAAAGCACTTCGTGCAGGCCCTGTTGGCCGAGGAGCCCTAGCAGGTGGGCGCGGCTTGCGGGCGACAGTACGTCCGGCGTCACACGCGTGCCGTCCGGCGCTCGCCATCCTGCGTGCGGGGAGCCCGACAGCAGCCACAGGAGCCTCGCGAGGTCGAGCGCGCCCGTGGACATGCGCGCCGGCGGGTCGAGCCAGGTGGCGCCGACGTCGCGCTGCCCCGGCAGCATGCGGAAGGTCGAAAGCCCCAGCGCGGCGAAGTGCGCGTTCGCCGCGTCGAGCTCTCCCAGGTCCTCCATGAGCTGCAGCAGCGCGCAGGTCGCGGCGTTCGACGACACCGTGATCATGGCGTCGAGGCGCTCCGCGACGGTTTTCCGCTCTCCGTCGGGGGCGCAGCCGCGGCCGTCCACGCGCCGGTAGGCGTGAACCGTGTCGAGTCCGATGCGGTCCGCATCCACTAGCCGAAGCACCGCGTAGGCGAGCGGCAGCTTCAGCACGCTGGCCGGATAGGGGACCATGAACTCGATGGGCGCGTCTGCGCCCGCCAGCACGTCGCCCGGCACCGGGCCCGCGCGCCACCGGGCCGGGTCCTCCCAGCGGCCGGTCCGCCACTGCGTGAAGCGCACGCCGCGCGGTGCCAGCGTCTCCGGGTCCATGGCGACCGAAAGGCTTTCCGGTTTGTCGCGATCGAACAGGACATGGGCCGCGCCGGCCACGCGGCCCTCGGCGTCGAGCTCGAGGAGTGCGACCTCCACGTTCGGCAGGGCCGCGATCGGCTGCGCCACGCCGTCCACCCGCCGGCTGAAGTCGACCAGGTCGCCCCAGCCGGCCGATCGCAGTGCCGCGGCGAGACCATCGGCGAGGCGCTGCGACTCGGCGGCAACGCGCAGGGACGGATCGGGCGCCGTCGTGACATCCCGTCGGCAGCCAGCCATGCCCGCAAGCACGAGCGCGACAAGGGCGCAGGCAAGCAGCTGCGGGGTCATGGGCGGACTCTGGGTTGCCATGGCCAGCGATGCTCGCAGCACACCGCTCAGCCGGCAAGCGAGCTCCGGGCTGACCGACGGTGAGCTGCGGCTTGTCACGGCAGCCAGCGCCGCTGCGTTCTGGGACACTCTCGCGCCCGATCGACTCCGGAGCCTGAATGCCTGGTCACAGTCCACGCACGCGCCGTGACCGCCCGGGTGGCGGCGCAGTCCTGCTGGCGCTTCTCGTGCTCGCGGCGAGTCCGCCGGCCTTCGCTACCGAAGGCGGCGGCAGCGTCTATCCCTACGGCCTCAACACCTTGGCGAGCGGCGTGCTGCCGAAGCCCGGTCACTACCTGTATTTCTACAACCTGAACTACATGGCCGACGTGACCAGGACCAACTCGGGCGATCGTGCGCCGGTGCCGTTCGACGTCGAGGTGCGCGCCCATACGATGCGCTACCTGAGATCGTTCGACGGACCGGCGATCGCCGGTGGCAGGCCCGGCCTTCTGGTCGCGATGCCGTACCTCGTCGGCAGCGCGGACATCGGGCCGCGCTCCGGCCGGGGCGACGCGTTCGGCGACGCCACCGTCGGCGTCATGCTTGGCTGGAACGGCCCGCGGCTGAACCGGCTCACCGGCGTGGACTTCACGCTGCCCACGGGGTCCTATGACGCCGACCGTCTGTTCAACCCGGGCCGGAACCAGTACGCGGCGACCGTCTACTACGCCGTCACGGCCGCCATCGGCTCGCGGCTGGACGCCAATCTTCGCGCGCAGGTCACGCTGAACGGCGAGAACGACGCAACGGACTACGAGTCGGGCACGGAAGGGGGCCTCGAATACTCGCTGAACCTCCGCCTGAGTCCCCAATGGCTCGTTGGCCTGAACGGCTTCGTCCACCACCAGCTGACGGACGACGTGCAGGGTGGCGTCAGGGTGGAACCGGACGGGCGACGGCTGCACGCGGTCGCCTATGGGCCGCAGGTGGCCTACCGCGGCAACGGCTGGGGCATCGCGGCGAAGTGGCAGCGCGAGGACCACGCCCGCAACCGGGCCGAGGGCGACCGGGTCTGGCTGCAGTTCTTCTTGGCGCTCTAGGCGCGCGCCGGTCCCACGGCCGATGTCCCGACCCAGCGCCTCGCGACGAACACGAAGGCCAGCGCGCCGACGTTCATGAGCAGCGCATAGACCACGCTCGGCACCGCAAGCGCGGGCGTGGCCAGCACGGCGGTCGCGACGAAGATGCCGAGCGCGGCGTTCTGCAGGCCGCACTCGGAAGCGATGGCGATTCCGTCGCGCCGGCCGAGGCGGAACGCCAGCGCGAGGCCGATGCCCGCCGCCATCACCACGGCGACGAGGCTCGCGGCGGCAGGGCCGACGGTTGCGAGGTTGGCGACGATCGTCGAGCGCTCCTTGACGAAGAACGCGAGGACGATCAGCACGAACAGCAGCGTGGCGACGCGGCCGATGCCGCCCTGCAGGCGATCAGCCATCCGCGGCCGCCACACGCGCAGCAGCATGCCCAGCACGACGGGTATGGTCGTCATGAGGAACACGCCACGCACCAGCCGCCCGACCGACAGCTCGACCTCGCTGTTCTCGCCCATGAACAGCGCGAGCGCCAGCTTGACCACCAGCGGCACGGTCACGACCGCGGCGACGCTGGTGATGGCGGTCAGGGTGATCGACAGCGCCGCGGTGCCGCGGGCGAGGTGGGTGATGAGGGCGGAGCTCGCGCCGCCGGGACAGGCGCCGAGGATCATCAGCCCCACGGCCATCTCGGGCGGCAGGCGCCAGGCGACGGCGAGCGCCCATGCGGCGAGCGGCAGCACCAGCAGCTGGCCGATGAGGCCGGCCGTCACTGCGCGCGGCTCGCGCAAGAGACGCGTGAAGTCTGCCGGCACGAGCGAGATGCCCACCGAGAGCATGATGAAGGCGAGCGCCGCGGGCAGCAGGACTTCGGTCATGGGCGGCATCAGAGAAGCAGTCCTGTGGAAAGCAGCAGGCCGAAGGCGAGCTGCGTGAGGGCGGTGCGCGCGAGCACGGGGTTGAGCGCCGGGCCGGCGAGCCTGCGCATGTCGCGCGCGACGGCGAGCGCGAGCGGCAGCGCGAGGAAGGCGAGCCAGGCGCCGGTCCCGGCGGGCTCTCCCAGCGCAAGCCAGGCGGGCAGACCGAAGGGCAGGAGCATCAGCAGCGCAAAGGCGAGCCGGGCGCGCGCGCGGCCGAGCGTCGCGGCGAGCGTCCGCCGGCCCACGGCCACGTCGCCGGCGATGTCGCGGTAGTTGTTGAGCAGCAGGACGGCGGCGGCCATGGCGCCGACGGCGAGTCCCGCCGGCAATGCCACCGCCGACCATGCATCTGCCTGCAGGTAGTGCGTCCCCGTCACGGCGACTACGCCGAAGAACACGAGCACGAACAGTTCCCCGGAGGCGCGGTAGGACACCGGCCGCCTGCCGCCGGAATAGGCCCAGGCGGCGGCCAGGGAGAACAGGCCGATCGCGAGGATCACCCAGCCGCCAATCCATACCAGCGCGGCACCGAGCAGCGCGGCCGCGCCAAGCGCCGTCCACGCGGCGCGGCGGACCTCGGCGGGCGCGGCCCAGCCGGCGGCGGTGACCCGAAGCGGCCCCACGCGGTCCGGCCGGTCGTTGCCGCGCTCGAAGTCCGAGACGTCGTTCAGCAGGTTGGTGGCCACCTGGATGAGCACGGCGCAGGCGAGTGTCAGCAACAGCACGGCCCAGCGCGGCTCGGCGCCCTCGCTCCAGGCGAGGCTCGCGCCCACCACGACCGGCGTGATGGCCATGGTGAGCGTGCGCGGGCGGGCACCGACCCACCAGCGCCGCCAGCCCGGCGGCGCCGGGACCTCGCGGGCGTCGGCATGGCGGCGGATTATAGCCGCGGGTTTTCCGACTCCTTCTTTCGCTGTGCGCGACCAAGCGCTATCGACAGCGCCGTCCAGGCGGCGGCGAGCGGCAGCGTGGCGGCGGCGATGCCCGCGAGCGTGAGGCCGGCGAGCCGCAGCAGCGCGTCGATGCCGGCGCCGGCCACGTCGCCGCCGCGGTAGACGAACACGTCCACCACGGGCTTGGCCTTGTACTTGTCGGCCGGGGAGAGCACCGCGAAGAGCGTCTCGCGCGCCGGGCGCGAGATGGCGTGGCGCGCGCCGCGGTGCAGCGCCTGGAACACGGCCATCATGCCGAGCACCGGCCAGATCGCGAGGGCGGCGAAGCCGGCCGCCGTGACGAGCGGCAGGATGGCGAGCGTCCAGCCGACGCCGAGGCGCCTGATGATGCGGGTGGTGATGAACAGCTGCGTCAGCAGCACGGTAGTCTCGGCCAGCGCGTCGAACAGCGCGAAGCTGCGCACGCGCTGGCTGAAGGTGTCGGTGTTGTCGAGGATGATGTTCGCCTGCGCGAAGTAGATCATCGTGTTGGCGATGGCGAGCAGGGCGATGTAGCCGCCGATGCCGAGCAGGTAGGGCGACCTCACCACCGCCGTCGCGCCGTCGAGGAACCCGCCGCCGAGCCGGGCGTCGGCAGGCGGTGCCGAGGTCGCAGGCCTGGCCGCAGCGCGGCGCGCCGTGACCACGCCGTCCAGCAGGCGCATGACCACGATCGCGGCGCCGAAGAACGTGGCGCCCAGGAGCATCAGCCCGGCGGGCAGGTAGGGCGACTGCGTCAGCCCGGCAATCGCGGTCGTGCCCCAGCCGCCGGCCATCGCGCCGAGCGTGCCGCCCACGCCGATGAAGGCGAACAGCCGCTTGCCCTGCCCGCTGTCGAAGATGTCGACCATGTAGGCCCAGAACAGGCTGGTGGCGAACAGGTTGATCACGCTGAGCCAGACGTAGTACGTGTAGCCGACGTTGCGCGACAGCATGGTCTGGGCGTCGCTGCCGATGAGTCCGCCGCCGCCCGCGGCGTCGGCGATGAGCAGCCCGGCGAAGCCGAACAGGCAGGCGATCACGAAGCCGTAGCCGAGGGGCAGCGCCTTCCGTCGGTCTACCCGGCTCACCGCGCCGCCGAAGGCGAGCACCGCCACGAGCGAGGCGATCGAGGTGACCACGAACAGCCAGCGCAGCTCGTCCATGCCGCGCGACACGCCCATGGCCTCGCGCACCGGCCGCAGGAAGAAGTAGCCGCAGAGGACGCAGAAGAAGAGGAGCGCGGACAGCAGCGCGGGCGCGAATTCGCCGCGGCGGAAGTTCAGCGTGCGAACCATCCAGTCGGCCATGGGAACTCCGGCGGCCCTCGGGAGTCCGCATCATACGGCCTGCGGGCGGCGAGGTTGCACCCGCGGCCGCGAGGGGTATCCTGCCGGCCACGAAGAACACCGAGAGAGGAGAGCACATGAGCCCGATCCTTCAGGCGCGCCTGTCGCGCAGGACCTTCGTTGCGGCGGGCGTCGGCGCCGGCGCGAGCCTCGTGCTCGGCTCCCTGACCCACGCGGCTTCGCCGCCCGCGCCGCTCATCACGCGGCCGATCCCGTCGACCGGCGAGAGGCTGCCCGTCATCGGTCTCGGCACGAACGCCTACGGCGTCACGGACCCGGCGGAATATGCCGCCCGCAAGGAAGTGCTGGAGAAGATGCCTGGCCTCGGCGGCACGGTCATCGACACTGCCCACGGCTACGGCGACTCGGAGCTCGTGATCGGCCGCGCGCTCGAGGAACTCGGCAACCGCGACAGGTTCTTCATCGCCAGCAAGACGCCGATCCGTGGCGACGTCTCCGGCGGCAGGAGCCTCGTCGAGGAATCCTTCACGCGCCTGCAGGTCGGAACTCTCGACCTGATGCAGATCCACAACCTGCACGGCCTCGACACCTTCATGCCGGTCCTGCAGGAGATGAAGGCCGCGAAGCGCATCCGCTACGTCGGCATGAGCACCTCGATGGACGGGCAGTATCCCGACTTCCTCGCGGCGCTCGAGCGCCACCCCGTGGACTTCCTGCAGGTGGATTACTCGGTCGGCAACCGCAGCGCCGCCGAGCGCGTACTGCCGTTCGCGCAGGAAAAGGGCATTGCGGTGCTCGTCAACATGCCGCTCGGCGGCCGCCGCGGGCCGATGTTCGGCCAGGTGCGCGGACGCGAGGTGCCGGAATGGGCGAAGGAGGCGGACATCGCCTCCTGGGCGCAGTTCTTCCTCAAATACGTCGTGTCGCACCCGGCCGTGACCTGCGCCATCCCGGGCACGACCAAGGTCTCCCACCTCGTGGACAACCAGCACGCAGGACGCGGCCGGCTGCCGGACGCCGCCATGCGCAAGCGCATGGAGGAGTTCTGGGACGCGGTGTGACGACGGGCGGCTGGCCGCGGCCTCGGCGGGCAGTTGCCCGCCGAGGCCGCGCCCCTTCCGCTCGTTCGCGGGTTCAGGCCGAGGAGGAGGAGACCGACCCGATCGTGGCCTGGGCGGCGGCGAGGCGCGCTATCGGCACGCGCGGCGCCGAGCAGGAGACGTAGTTCAGGCCGATCGAGTCACAGAAGCGGGTGGACGCGGGGTGGCCGCCGTGCTCGCCGCAGATGCCGACCTTGAGGTCCGGGCGCATCGACCGCCCCCATTCGACCGCAAGCCCCATCAGGCGCCCGACGCCCTTCACGTCTAGTACCTCGAACGGATTGTCCTGCAGGATGCCGCGCTCGTTGTACATCGGCAGGAACTTGTTCTCCGCATCCTCGCGTGAGAACGAGAAGGTCGCCTGCGTGAGGTCGTTGGTGCCGAAGGAGAAGAACTCCGCGGCTTCGGCGAGGTTCTCCGCCCGCATGCAGGCGCGCACCACCTCGACCATCGTGCCGAACTTGCAGGGCACGCGCACGCCGTAGGTCAGCTCGACCTCCTTCTGAAGCGTGTCCATGTACTCCCGCACCAGGCGCAGCTCCTGCGCCGTGCACACCTGCGGGACCATGACCTCGGGATGGACCTCGACGCCTTGCCGGATGCAGTCCGCCGCCGCCTCGAGCACGGCGCGGATCTGCATCGAGTAGATCTCGGGGTACGTGATTCCGAGCCGCACGCCGCGGTGGCCGAGCATGGGGTTCACCTCGCGCAGCGCGCGGGCCTTGCGTAGGATCGCCTCCTTGCGGGTGATGATCGCGTCCACGGTGCGTGTGT
Organism: Gammaproteobacteria bacterium; assembly: GCA_037443885.1. Lineage (GTDB taxonomy): Bacteria > Pseudomonadota > Gammaproteobacteria > Steroidobacterales > Steroidobacteraceae > SG8-30. The sequence goes on from JBBINN010000036.1 coordinate 9,392, forward strand.
CCGCGAGCTCGCGCAACCGCGCCGTAGCCCGGGCATCGGCCTGCGTCCGGGCCGACTCGCTCACCACTTCCATGCCGCGGGCGATCGCGCGCAGGTCGTGGAGTCTCGCGAGGTCGTCCTCCAGCTGCCGCTCCGTCGGCAGGAACTCGTGGATCGGCGGGTCGAGCAGCCGGATCGTGACCGGGTGGGGCGCCATGGCGCGGAACAGCCCGATGAAGTCGCCGCGCTGGATGGGCAGCAGCCGGTCGAGCGCCGCGCGCCGCTCCTCGGGCGACTCCGCGACGATCATGTCGACGACGATCGGCAGCCGCTCGGCGGCGTTGAACATGCGCTCGGTGCGGCACAGGCCGATGCCCTTCGCGCCGTACTTCACTGCACGTGTCGCGTCCTCCGGTGTGTCGGCGTTGGCGCGCACGCCGAGCCGAGCGCGCTCGTCCGCCCAGCCGAGCAGGCGCACCAGCCAGGGCGAGAAATCGGGCTCGACGGTCGGCACCTCGCCGCGGAACACCTGGCCGGTGCTGCCGTCGATGGTGATCACGTCGCCCTCCTTGATCACCTGCTCGCCGACGAAGGCGACCCGCATCTGCACGTCGACCTGGATGCCCTCCGCGCCGGCGACGCAGGGCTTGCCCATGCCGCGCGCCACCACGGCGGCGTGCGAGGTCTTGCCGCCGCGGCTGGTGAGGATGCCCTGGGACGCGAAGAAGCCGTGGATGTCCTCCGGCTTCGTCTCCTCGCGGACGAGGATCACGCGGGTGCCGGTCCGGCCGAGCGTTTCGGCCCGGTCGGCATCGAACACCGCCTGGCCACTCGCGGCGCCCGGCGAGGCGGGCAGGCCGGTCGCCAGCGCCTGGCTCTTGTGCGCAGGGTCCAGCCGCGGGAACAGCATCTGCTCGAGGTGGGCCGGGTCGATCCGGGTGATCGCTTCCTCGCGCGACAGCAGCCCGTCTTCCTTCATCTCGACGGAGGTGCGCACCATGGCGGCCGCGTTCATCTTGCCGTTGCGCGTCTGCAGGCAGTAGAGCGTGCCCTTCTCGATGGTGAATTCGAAGTCCTGCACCTCGCGGTAGTGCCGCTCGAGCCGGTTGCGCAGGTCCACGAGCTGGCGGTAGATCTCCGGCATCTCGCGCTCGAGCTCGATCAGCGGCTTCGGCGTGCGGATTCCGGCCACGACGTCCTCGCCCTGGGCATTCGTGAGGTACTCGCCGTACAGCTGGTTCTCGCCGGTCGCGGGGCTGCGGGTGAAGCCCACGCCCGTCGCGCTGTCGTTGCCCATGTTGCCGAACACCATGGCGACGACGTTGACGGCGGTGCCGTTCGCCATGGCGGCCGTGATCCTGAACTCGCGGCGGTAATCGACCGCGCGCTTGCCCATCCATGAGTTGAACACCGCCTTGACGGCGATCTCGAGCTGCTCCAGCGGGTCGGCGGGGAACGGCCGGCCGGTGTGGCGGCGCACGACTTCCAGGAAGCGGCGGCTGATCTCGGCGAGCGCCGCGGCGTCGAGGGCCACGTCCACCTTGGCCCCGACCTGGCGCTTGACGGCCTCGAATTCCTCGTCGAAGAGCGCGTCCGGCACGCCGAGCGCCACCTTGCCGAACAGCTGGATGAAGCGCCGGTAGGCGTCGTAGCCGAAGCGCTCGTTGCCGGTCCGGCGGATGAGACCGGCGAGGGTCGCGTCGTTGAGGCCGAGGTTGAGGATCGTGTCCATCATGCCCGGCATGGACATCGCCGAGCCGGAACGCACCGAGACGAGCAGCGGGTCTTCGCTTCCGCCGAAGACCTTGCCGGTCGCCTGCTCCAGCCGCGCCATGTGGGCGCGAACTTCCTCCATGACGCCCGGCGGCAGCTGCCGCTCGTTGTCGCCGAGGTAGGCGAGACACGCCTCGGTGGTGATGACGAACCCGGGCGGGACGTTGAGCCCGATGCGCGTCATCTCGCACAGGTTGGCGCCCTTGCCGCCGAGCAGCATCTTGTTCCTGCCGTCGCCTTCCTGGAAGGCGTACACCCACTTCGGAGCCGTCATTGCGCTGTCCTCGTTTCGCGGCGCCATCCTTCGGCACCGCTACGATTCTCTACGCCCGCCGAGGCTCCATGAATACGCAGTCGCCCCGCGCAAACCGGCCCATCTCTAGCGGTTTCGCACAATTGTCGCCGGTGGCAGGGGCGCACAGACTCCCGCGAGACGTGGCCGCCATCCCGGCGGCGCCGACGGCAGGAACAGCGGATGTTCGAGGTCCGGATACACGGCAGGGGCGGGCAGGGCGTCGTGACCGCGGCCGAGATGCTGTCGGTCGCGGCGTTCCTGGAGGGCCGTCACGCGCAGGCCTTTCCCAGCTTCGGCTCCGAGCGCATGGGAGCGCCGGTGGTGGCGTATTGCCGCATCGCCGACCGGGAGATCCGGCTGCGGGAGCCCGTTCTGGAGCCCGATGCGCTGATCGTCCAGGACCCGACGCTGCTGCACCAGGTGGACGTCTTCAGCGGCCTGGTGAAGGACGGATACATCCTCATCAACACCACGCGCAGCTTCGATGAGCTGGGACTCGGCGAGTTCGTCGCCGGTTTCCGCCCCGAGCGGCTGTGCACCGTGCCGGCGACCGATCTCGCGCTGCGGCACGTCGGCCGGCCGGTGCCGAACGCGGCGCTGCTCGGCGGGTTCGCCGCCGTCACGGGCAGGGTGTCCATCGACTCGGTCTGCGAGGCCATCCGCGAGCGCTTCGGCGGCAAGGTGGCGACGGGCAACGCGGCGGCCGCGACCGAGGCCTGGGAGTTCGTGCGCCGGGAGATGAGCGAGGCCTCCCATGCTTAAGCAGATCGAGGGTTCGCAGGCGGTCGCCGAGGCCGTGGCGCGCTGCCGGCCCGAGGTCGTCTGCGCCTATCCGATCTCGCCGCAGACCCACATCGTCGAGTCGCTCGGCCGGCTGGTCGCGACGGGCGAGCTGCGCCACTGCGAGTTCATCAACGTCGAGTCGGAGTTTGCCGCGATGTCGGTTGCGATCGGAGCCTCGGCCGCCGGCGCCCGAGCGTACACCGCGACCGCCAGCCAGGGACTGCTGTTCATGGCCGAGGCCGTCTACAACGCCTCGGGCCTCGGCCTGCCGATCGTGATGACCGTCGCCAACCGCGCCATCGGCGCGCCGATCAACATCTGGAACGACCATTCCGACTCGATGGCGCTGCGCGACAGCGGCTGGATCCAGCTGTTCGCCGAGAACAACCAGGAGGCGGTGGACCTGCACGTGCAGGCCTTCCGGCTTGCGGAGGAGCTGTCGCTGCCGGTGATGGTGTGCATGGATGGCTTCATCCTGACGCACGCCGTGGAGAGGGTGGACCTGCCCACGCAGGACCAGGTGGACGCCTGGCTGCCGCCCTACGAGCCGCGGCAGGTGCTCGACCCGGCGGACCCGGTCTCGATCGGCGCGATGGTCGGGCCGGAGGCGTTCATGGAGGTCCGCTACCTCGCGCACTACAGGCAGCGCCAGGCGCTCGACCTGATCCCCGAGTGGGCCACGCAATTCCAGCAGGTCTTCGGCCGGGCGGCGGGCGGCCTCGTTCGCGCCTACCGCTGCGAGGACGCCGAGACGGTGGTCGTGGCGCTCGGCTCGGTGATCGGCACCCTCAAGGACACCGTGGACGCGCTGCGCGACGAGGGCCTCAGGATCGGCGTGCTCGGGCTGCACTGCTTCCGGCCCTGGCCCGCGGAGGCCGTGCGCGCCGCGCTCGCCCACGTCGGCCGCGTGGTCGTCGTGGAGAAGAGCCTCGCGGTAGGCCTCGGCGGCATCGTCTCGCAGAACGTGCGCGCGGCGTACCCGCATAGCCCGGACGACGTGCACACCGTGATCGCCGGCCTCGGCGGCCGCGCCATCACGCGCGCCTCGCTGGCGGGGATGCTTCGGGCCGCGGCCGGGGGCAGGCTCGGGCGGCTGACCTTCCTCGACCTCGACGAGGGCATGGTCACGCGCGCGCTCGCCCGCGAGAAGGCGCAGCGCCGCACGGGCCCGCTCGCAGAGGCGCTGCTGCGGGACGTGGGCGTCGTCGCGGCGCGGCCGGCCTGAGGGAAATGACGATGGCCTACCAGCCCATCCGCTTCTACCAGACCGGCACCTTCACCGTCGGCAACCGGCTGCTGCCGGATGACCAGCGCTCCGTGCAGGCCGACATGCGCCGCACCAACTCGCTCAACTCCGGCCACCGCGCCTGCCAGGGCTGCGGCGAGGCGCTAGGCGCGCGCTACGCGCTCGACGCGGCGATGCAGGCGACGCAGAACCGCCTGATCGCGGCCAATGCGACCGGCTGCCTCGAGGTCTTCTCGACTCCCTACCCGGAGACATCCTGGCAGATCCCCTGGATCCATTCCCTGTTCGGCAACGCGGCCGCGGTCGCGACCGGCATTGCCGCCGCGATGCGCGCCAAGGGCAGGGCCGATGTCCGCGTCGTGGCGCAGGGTGGCGACGGCGGCACGACCGACATCGGCATCGGCTGCCTGTCGGGGATGTTCGAGCGCGACGACGACGTGCTCTACATCTGCTATGACAACGAGGCCTACATGAACACCGGCGTGCAGCGCTCCTCCGCGACGCCGGGCGCGGCGCGCACCGCGACCACGCCGGGCGAGGGCGGCGCCACGGGGAACGCCTTCGGCCAGGGCAAGGACATGGCCGCCATCGCGCTCGCCCACGAGATCCCCTACGTCGCGACCGCCACCGTGGCGGAGCTGCGCGACCTGGAGGCCAAGGTGCGCCGGGCCATGGAGTTCCGCGGCGCACGCTACATCCACATCCTCGTGCCCTGCCCGCTCGGCTGGGGGCACGCCTCCAGCGCCACCATCCAGGTGGCGCGGCTGGCCATGGAAACCGGGCTGTTCCCGGTGTTCGAGGCGGAGTACGGCTCGGTCACGCGCGTATCGAAGATCCGCCGGCGAGTGCCGGTGGAGGAATACCTTAAGCGGCAGAACCGCTTCGCGCACCTCTTCCGCGAACCGGTGCGAAGCGACCTGATCGCCCGGATCCAGGCCGTCGCCGACCGAAACATCCGCCGCTACGCGCTGCTCGACGAGGCTGGGGCGCCATGAAGCATCCGTTCGCCATCACGCTCGATCCCGGCTCGAGCCTCGCCAACCGCACCGGCGCCTGGCGCACGGTGCGGCCCGTCTACGTGGACCGGCTGCCGCCCTGCAACCACCGCTGTCCCGCGGGCGAGAACGTCCAGGGCTGGCTGTTCCACGCCGAGTCGGGCGACTACGAGGCGGCCTGGCGCGTCCTGACCCGGGACAATCCCTTCCCGGCCACCATGGGCCGCGTCTGCTACCACCCCTGCGAGTCCGCCTGCAACCGGGGCCGCCTCGATGAGGCGGTGGGCATCAACGCGGTCGAGCGTTTCGTGGGCGACGAGGCGATCCGCCGCGGCTGGGCCTTCAAGCCGGTCGAGGTGCGCTCCGGCAAGCGCGTGCTGGTGGTCGGCGCAGGACCGTCGGGACTGTCGGCCGCGTATCACCTGGCACTCAAGGGCCACGAGGTCGAGATTCACGAGGCCGGACCGGTCGCCGGCGGCATGATGCGCTTCGGCATCCCGGCCTACCGCCTGCCGCGCGACGTGCTCGAGGCCGAAATCGCGCGGATCGCCGCGCTGGGGGTCGCCATCCGCCTCGACACGAAGGTTTCCGACCTGCTCGCGACGATGCGCGGCGGCGGCTTCGACGCTGCCTTCCTCGCCGTCGGGGCCCACCTCGCGAAGCGCGCGTACATTCCCGCAGGCAGTGCGGCGAAGATGCTCGACGCCGTGTCGGTGCTGCGCGGCATGGAGGGGGGCGAGCCACCCCAGCTCGGGCGGCGCGTGGTCGTCTACGGCGGCGGCAACACGGCGATCGACGTCGCCCGCACGGCGAAGCGCCTCGGTGCGACCGAGTCCATCATCCTCTATCGCCGCACCCGCGACCGCATGCCGGCGCACGACTCGGAGCTCGAGGAGGCGCTCAAGGAGGGCGTGCTGGTCAAGTGGCTGTCCACCATCAAGCACGCCGAGGGCCAGGCCGTCACGGTCGAGCGAATGGAGCTCGACGAGGAGGGCAAGGCACGGCCCACGGGAGAGTTCGAGACGCTCGAGGCCGACTCGGTGGTACTCGCGCTCGGGCAGGACGTGGACCTCGGGCTGCTCGAGGGCATCCCCGGGCTCGAGCTCGAGGACGGCCTCGTCAGGGTCGGCCCCGACATGATGACCGGTCACCCCGGCATATTCGCCGGTGGCGACATGGTGCCGGCCGAGCGCACCGTCACCGTGGCGATCGGCCACGGCAAGCAGGCCTCGCGGCACATCGACGCCTGGCTCGCGGGAAGCAGGCACGAGCCGCCGCCGCCTCACGAGCTCGCGACCTTCGACAAGCTGAACCCCTGGTACTACTCCGATGCGCCCAAGACCGTGGCGCCTATGCTCGACCTGGTGCGCCGGCAGTCCACCTTCGACGAGGTGTACGGCTCGCTCGACGAGCGCACCGCCGGCTACGAGGCACGCCGCTGCCTGTCCTGCGGCAACTGCTTCGAGTGCGACAACTGCTACGGCGTGTGCCCGGACAATGCCGTCATCAAGCGCGGGCCGGGTCAGCGCTACGAGTTCAACTACGACTACTGCAAGGGCTGCGGGCTGTGCGTGTCCGAGTGCCCCTGCGGCGCGATCAAGCAGGTGCCCGAGGAGATCTGAGCGCAGTTCAGAGCCGCCGCCCGAGAAGGCGGTCTTTCGCGCGCAGGTATCGGGGTCCGGCAGTGGTGCGAACGGCAGTCCGGCAGCGGGCCGGAGGCGCCTCCAGCAGCCACAGGCAGGCGACGACGGTCGCCCGGCAGGTCATCGAAACCATTGGCAGGGCCGGGATCACGGGGCCTCCCGGGGTTCAGCCCTGCGCGGGCCGGCGCAGGACGGCGACCAGCAGGGTCACGATGGTCAGGGGGATGACGAAGCCCAGCATGATGGACGAGTACGGCCCCAGCGCGGCGTGCTGCTTCGCTGCGAGGATGAGCCACGCCACGTAGGCGGCGTAGTACAGGAGGAACAACACGCCTTCCCAGCGCTCGATCTCGCGGCCGGTCATGAACACGGGCAGGCAGGCGAGGGCGACGGCGAGCATCACCCACAGGTCGAAGTTGAGCGCCGCCTGCGGCACCGGCAGGCCGCCGAAGCCGGCTGCGCCGGCGACGACGGCGCCGAGCCCGGCGCAGCCGAGGATGTTGAAGACATTGCTGCCCACCACGTTGCCGACCGCGATGTCTCGTTCGCCGCGGAAGGCCGCCACCACGGAGGTCGCGACCTCCGGCATGGAGGTTCCGGCGGCGACGACGGTCAGGCCGATCACGAGCTCGCTCACGCCGAGCGTGCGCGCGAAGGCGACGGACGCGGTGACGAGCCAGTCCGAACCGAGCACCAGCAGCCCGAGTCCCGCGACGATCAGCGCGAGCTGCACCGGCATGCGCGAGTCCCAGCCGGCCTTCGCCGCCGGCGCCAGCGCGTCGGCGTACTCGGCATGCGTCGCGGCAGTCTCTCGCCGCGACTGGCGGATGAGGAACACGGTGTAGGCGACCAGCGCCACGGCGAGCAGCGCGCCGTCGGTCAGCGACACCCGCCCGTCGAGGCTCATCACCAGCAGCGCCAGCGAGGCCGCGATCATGATCGGCACTTCCTGGCGGATGAGCTGCATGTGCACCACGAGCGGCGTGATGACCGCCGACAGGCCGAGCACGACCAGCACGTTGAAGATGTTGCTGCCGACGACGTTGCCGATCGCGAGGTCCGTCTGGCCGCCGGCGACGGCCCCGACCGACACCGCAAGCTCGGGCGAGCTCGTGCCGAAGGCGACGATGGTCAGGCCGACGACCAGCGGGGAGATGCCGAATGACAGCGCCGCGGACGAGGAGTTCGGCGCCGGCGATGAGCGCGGCCAGGCCGGCGAGGAACAGAAGGACGAACAAGCTGAGTGGCTCCCTGATGGCACCTGACGCGGCGCCCGATGCGCTGACCGGCCGTGGATGCCGCGGCCGGCCCGCTCGCGCGCACTATAGCTGCAGCCTGCGCGCGCTGCAGCGCCGGGTCCGTGCCGCGGTGGCAGACCGCCGGCCGTCAGGCGGCCGGTTCGAGTTCGCGCGGTGTGTCGAACAGGGTTTCCAGCGGTTCCGGGCGGCCCAGCGCAAAGCCCTGCCCGAAGGTGATGCCGAGCGCGCGCAGGCGGTCGCGGATGGCGTCTGTCTCGACGTACTCCGCCACGGTCGCGATGCCCATGCTCTCGGCGAGCGCGGCGACCGCCTTGACGAGCGCCTCCGAGCGCCGGTTGTCGGTCATGTCGCGGACGTAGGAGCCGTCGAGCTTGATCGTGTCCACGTCGAGCGTCTTGAGGTAGGCGAGCGAATTGACGCCGGTGCCGAAGTCGTCGAGCGCGAAGTGGCAGCCGCGCGACTTCAGGCGGCGGATGAGGTCCTGCGGCCGCGCGAGGTCGGTGGCCGCGGCGGTCTCGGTGACCTCGAAAGACAGCCAGCGTCCGTCGACCGACATGGTGGCCATCTGCTTGAGCAGCCACTCGAGGAACCCGGCGTCGCATAGCGTCGGGCCGCTCAGGTTGATCGAGAAACGCAGCCCGGTGGAGTGGAAGCGGTCGCGCTGGGCGTCGAGCTTGCGGAAGGCCTCGCGCACCACGGCGCGGTCGATGAGCGGCAGGAGCTGGTACCGCGTGGCCGCCGACATGAACTCCGCCGGCTCGACGATGCGGCCGCTGGCATCGATGAACCGCGCCAGCAGCTCGTAGGCGACCGGCGGCGCCCCGGCCTCGGCGAGCGCCACGATGGGCTGGGCGTACAGGCACAGCCGGCCGTCGTCGAGCGCGTCGCGCAGATTTCCGACCATGAACACGTCGTCGAGCCGGCGCACCATGCTGTGGTCCGCCGCCTGGTATACCTCGACGCGGTTGCGGCCGCGCTCCTTGGCGGCCTTGCAGGCCAGCTCCGCGGCCGCCACCGCATGCTGCAGTTCAAGCTGCTGTCCTGCGAACGTCGCGACGCCCCACGAGATGGTGACGCCCACCGACTGGCCGGCGCCCGTGTCGTGACGGACGGCGATGCGCTCGCGAATGCGGTCGGCCACGGCGCGGCCCTGGGCGAGGGTGCAGCCGGGGAGCAGGACCGTGAACCGGTCGCCGGACAGCCGGGCCGCCAGGGCGTGCGGCGCGTCCAGGCACTCCAGGATGCAGGCGCCGATCTGCGCGATGATGCGGTCGCCGGCACTGAAACCGAGGCGGTCGTTGACCACATGCAGCTGGTCGATGTCGCCATAGAGCACGCAGGCGGGGTTCGCCTGCTCCGCAGTGAGCAGCGTGGCGCGCGACTGCCGCTCGAAGGCGGGGTAGGTCAGCAGGCCGCTCAGCGCGTCGGCGTCGCCGCTGAACGCGGGCCCGAGCAGCAGTGCCGCACGGGAGGCCTGGCGCAGTGCGCGCTCGTCGAACGGTTCGGTGTCGGGCCGGGCGATGCCGACGAGCAGGCCCGCGAGGGTGCCAGCACCGTCGTGGAGCGGAACGCCGAGCACCCGGCACAGCAGGGGGCCGTCCGGGGTCAGGCGCACCCGGTTGCGCGTGAAGCCGCGGCCGGCCTCAACGGCCTCGCGGCAGAGCTGCTCGCCGAGACGATCCAGCTGCTCCCCGGCAAAGCGGCGGTCGTCCTCGTTCGCGGCCCAGCACAGCGAGGGCGAGCGCCCCGGAACGATCAGCGCGAGGGCGGTGCACCCGACCTGCGGGAACGCCGCGCGCAGGACGTCGAGCGCGGCCGCGGCGTGCAGGTCAACGGTCACGGTCCGCCTCTCCGGGCGACGGTCGCCTGAGCATCTCGATCCTTCGGCCGGCACTGGGGCCGGTTGGCTCCGGACTTCCGGGAAGTCGTTGTCGGCGGGTAACTTACTGAGCCCGCCGGTTGCCGGTGGGAACCGTTTCTCACGGCGGGCCTGGGGCGGGCACCTCCGCGGAGGATCTGTGATGCCGATCACGCTCCGGGCGGAACGTGTCGCGCGGCCGCGGAGCGACGCTGGGGCAACAGGGTCGCCTCCGGTTCGGGCATCATTCGCCGCCGGGAATCCGCGAACCCGGGGTTGCCGTGGCCATGACCGATCGCCCGATACACGACGTGTTGCCGAGGGCCGGTGCTCGCAGCCTGCGCGTGCACCGCTTCGCCGGACTCGAGCTCGGCCCGCGGCTCATCGTGACGGGCGCCGTGCACGGCAACGAGACGGCCGGCACGGAGGCCATCCGCCGCGTGCTGGCCGAGCTCGACAGCGGGGAGATCGAGATCGTGCGTGGTTCCGCCAGTTTCGTGCCGGTCTGCAACCCGCTCGCGTACCGGCGCGGCACGCGCATGGGCGAGCGCAACCTCAACCGGCGGCTGCAGCCGACGGCCGACCCTGTGGAATACG
>JBBINN010000037.1:0-19670 GCA_037443885.1 Gammaproteobacteria bacterium
CTTCAACGTCAAGGGCGGCCGCTGCGAGGCCTGCCAGGGCGACGGCGTCATCAAGGTGGAGATGCACTTCCTGCCGGACGTGTACGTCCCCTGCGACGTCTGCAAGGGGCGTCGCTACAACCGCGAGACGCTCGAGGTGCACTACAAGGGCCGCAGCATCCACGAGGTCCTGGAGATGACCGTCGAGGACGCGCTGCCCTTCTTCCAGGCGGTGCCGGCGGTCGCGGGCAAGCTGCAGACGCTCGTGGACGTGGGCCTCACCTACGTCCGGCTCGGCCAGAACGCGACCACCCTCTCGGGCGGCGAGGCGCAGCGCGTGAAGCTCGCCAAGGAACTTTCCAAGCGCTCGACCGGCCGAACGCTCTACATTCTCGACGAGCCCACGACCGGCCTGCACTTCCACGACGTCGAGCAGCTCCTCAAGGTGCTGCACCGGCTGCGCGACGAGGGCAACACCGTCGTGGTGATCGAGCACAACCTCGACGTGATCAAGACGGCGGACTGGATCGTGGACCTGGGTCCCGAGGGCGGCGACGGCGGCGGGCGCATCGTGGCGGAAGGCACGCCCGAGCAGGTCGCCGCCTGCGAGACGTCCTACACAGGCCGCTACCTGGCGCCCCTGCTGGCGCGCCGCCGCACGACGACCAAACGGAGCCGCGCATGAAACGCTTCCACACCCTCACGCTCACTGCCGTCATGGCCCTCGCCGCCGCGGGCGCCTCGGCGCAGCCCACGCTGACCGCGACCGGCGCCTGGAGCCGCGCCACGCCACCCGGCACGACGGTCGGAGCGGCCTACCTCGTGATCGACAACCGTGCGTCCCGCTCGGACCGCCTGCTGTCGGTCAGTTCCCCGCGTGCGACCCGGGTCGAGGTCCACGCGACGGTGCACGACGGGGACACGGCGCGCATGAAGCGCGTGGATCCCCTGCACGTGGGGGCCGGGGAGCGCATCGAGCTCGAGCCGGGCGGGATGCACCTGATGCTGATGGGCCTCGATGCGCCCCTGCGCGAGGGCGAGCAGGTGCCGCTGGTGCTCAAGTTCGAGGTGGCCGGCGAAGTGCGGGTGCAGGCCCGCGTTTTCGCCCCCGGCCAGGACGCGGCAGCCGAGGACCATTCACACCACCACGGGCACTGACGCCCGGTCCTCAGGCGCCCAGGGCGACCCTGAGGGACTGCACCTCGCTCTCGGACTCCTTCAGCACGGCGGCGCAGGTCGGTGCGTCCAGCCCGAGCCGGCTGACGCTGCGCACGCCGTGCAGGTTCAGCTCGAGGTCCTGCGGATAGGCGGCGTAGGAGGCGATCAGGACGCCCACGATCAGCACGTCGGTGATGTCGACGTGGCCGGAGACCGCGCGCTCGACGTCGTCCTGCTGGCCGACCGCCTCGGCGACGGCGTCGGGGAACCCCCAGGCCTCGAGGATCGCCCTGCCGATGCTGGCGTGCCAGCCGCGCAGCACCTGTCCGAGGCTTACCTCGTCCTCGAACAGCTCCGGGCAGGTGTCGGCACGACCGAGGATGTAGAGCTTGCCCACGCCGTGCATCAACCCGGCGAGCATCGCCTCGTCGGCGTTCAGCACCGCCTGCCGCCGCGCCACCGCCTGGGACACGGACGCGACCATGATGCTCTGCATCCAGACTTCGGTCAGCCGCTCGCGCACGCTCTGCAGCCGTGACGCGTCGCGCAATTGCGCTATCGCGAAAGCCATCGCGGCGCTGCGCAGGTTGTTGAAGCCCATCATCGTGATGGCGTGACGCAGGTCGCTGACCTTGCGGCCCTCCGGGTTGATGGCAAACGACGCGGCGAGGTGCATGATCCGGGCCGCGAGCGCAGGCTCCGATCCCACCACGCGCGCCAGTCCCGCCGCCGTCACGTCCGGATCGCGCAGTGCATCGCGCACCCGCATCACGACCTCGGGCGAGGACGGCAGCTCGAGCTTGCCGCCGGACAGCTCGCCGGCGAGGCGCTGGACGAAGGCGAACGCCGCGCCACCGGACTGTTCCGTATCCTGCTGGACCATTGCCGTCATTCGGCCACCACCCTCAACCATCGAGTGCGCGCCGCAACTCCACGATCTCGGCACGCGATTCGTGCAGGAGCGAAACACATGCCTGCGGATCGAGGCCGAGGCGGGCCAGCCACGGCGACTGGCCGGCCACGATCTCGGCTCCCGCGGGGCATTCGACGTAGTCGGCGAGCAGCAGGCCGGTCGCCAGCACGTGCGCAAGGTCGACCGCGCTCGGCCGGTCGGCATGGTCGAACTCATCCTGCCGGCCGACGGCGTCGACGATCTCGGCCGGCAGTCCCCAGTTCTCGAGGAGCGCCCTGCCGATGCTGGCATGCCAGCTGTTCATGATGGCGCCCAGCGACTCCTCGCGGCCTTCGAGGTGCACCGAGCCAGCGAAGCGCGTGAGGATGTAGGTCCTGCCGATCGAGTGCAGCAGGCCTGCCAGCATGGCCTCTTCCGGATTGCAGCGAGGCATGCGCCGGGCAACCGCGTGGGTCACGGCCGCCGCCAGGGTGGCAGACTCCCAGATCCGCTTGAGCTGCCCTGCAATCCCGCGGAACTCACCCGCGCGCTGGATCTGCGCCATGGCGAAAGAGATCGCCGAGGTGCGGACGAGATTGGAGCCCATGCGCGTAATGGCCGACCGGAGGTCGGTGACGGCGCGGCCACCCGGGTTGAGGGCGGCCGAATTGGCGAGCTTGAGAAGGCGCGCCGCGAGCGCAGGCTCGGTACTGACGATCTGGGCCACCTTCTCCGCAGAGACGTTGTCATCTGCCAGCGCCCGGCGGATGCGGACGACGACATCGGGGAAGGACGGCAGTTCCAGCTTGCCGCCCGACAGGTCTGCTGTCAGCCTTTCGACCAGCGACAGTTGCCAGGACGCGTCCGGCGTCGGGATTTCCTGGGCGCTCGTCATGCGAAATGCTCTCCTGGGCGCCGGTCCCGGGAGGGGGCGCCTGAATCCGGGGTCACCCCCGTTATGTCGGCAGCGGGAAGACCGGCTTGAGGCGCCGACGCTCAGCGCCCAGGCGTGGATGGCGCTGGACTGGCGAAGCTGTGACGCACCTCGCCGTCGGCGAGGCGTTCACGGTAGCGGCCCCGGGTCCAGGCCCCGATCACCTTGCGCCAGAACGCGACCGCATCGCGGTTGCGGGCCGACTCGGACACGAGCCAGTCGCCCTCGAACCGGGTGAAGATGAGTCCAGCCGCCTCCTGCCCGAGGCCACGGCGGCGCTCCTCCCGGCGGATGAAGAACTCCGTCATGCGCCATTGCGGCGCGACCGCCGCCGCGAGCCGCTCGACCAGGGCGAAGCCAACCGGTTTTCCGTCACACAGGATCACGAGCGGCGTGGCATCGCCGCCGCGGAACCAGTGGGACAGGAGCTCCCGCTCGCTCTGGCCGGTGATGTCGAGCGCCGGGAATACGCCCGTTGCGCCGGCGGAGAGGTCGTAGAGGTAGTCGCGGTAAGCCGCCTCGATCCAGTCCCGATCGGCCCGGGCGGGGCGAGCGTCACGAATGCTGACCGTCATCTTCCATCCCTGAAAACGAAACCGGGCGGCGTCGCGGAGTTCCCGCGTCGCCGCCCGGCCTACCGAGCCGATTCCGGCAGCGCGTTACTGCTGCGGAGCAACTTCGGCGGCAGCGCCCTCGACGGCCTCGGCGGCCTCGGTGGCAGCACCCTCGACCGCCGCAGCGGCGTCGGCGGCAGCGCCCTCGACCGCCCCAGCGGCGTCGGCGGCAGCGCCCTCGACCGCCTCGACGGCCTCGGTGGCAGCTTCTTCAACGGCGGCCGGAGCGGCAGCCTCGGGAGCCGGAGCAGCCTCTTCCTTCTTGCCACCACAGGCCGTCAGGACGAGCGCCACGGCAAAGGCACTCCAAATCTTCGCGTTCATCTTCAAGTACCCCAGAATTGAATAGAGAGAGGGAGGAGCGACACGCAGCGTGAGCGCAGGCACGAAACCCCGCCAGGAACTCCGCCGCGGCCGGCAATTCTAGCCGTTTTGCGACGCATTTCAACGAACAAAATCGGTTCCGCGGCTCCCGCCGGCTGCTGGCTGCCCCGGCTCCCGGGCGCTAGTCTCCCCGGAAACCGCAAGGAGCACGCCCATGGACGCCCCACTGCACGACCTGTATGCCCAGCACCTCGCCGCGGTGGCAGCGCGCACTGCCTCGGCGCTCGAGGCGAGCGGCTACGAAGGCCTGATCCTGCCCGCGGGGCTGCCGCCCTGTCCGGTCTTCGACGACAATCCCTACCCGTTTCGCGCCAATCCGCAATTCCGCCTGTGGGCGCCCGAGGCGGAGCCGGGCAGCTACGTGGTGATCAGGCCCGGTGAACGCCCCCAGCTGCTGTTCCACCAGCCGGCAGACTACTGGCACCAGCCACCCGCCCTTCCCGAGGACCGGTGGACGGAGCACTTCGCGTTCGAGGTCCTCGGGGACCCGGGCGAGCTGCGGCGCTTCCTCGAGCCAGGGCGTCGCTGGGCGGTCGCCGGCGACCGGCATCCTGCCTGGGACGGGCTGGGCGAGTGGAATCCGCCTGCGCTGCTGAACCGCCTGGATTACGCCCGGGCGGCCAAGACGCCCTACGAAGTCGAGTGCATGGCCCGCGCCAGCACCCTCGCCGTGCGCGCCCACGCGGCGGCGGCTGCGGCCTTTCACGACGGGGAGAGCGAGTACGGCATCCACCTGGCCTATCTGCGCGCCGCCTCGCTTGCGGAGGACGACCTGCCCTACCGCAGCATCATCGCGCTGGACCGGCACGGCGCGGTGCTCCACTACCAGCACCTGGACCGCTCGACGCGCGAGCCGGCGTCAGCCTTCCTGATCGACGCCGGCGCTGCATACGCGGGCTATGCCTGCGACATCACGCGCAGCTACGCGAGGCGGCCGGGCCCGTTCGCGGACCTCGTCGCCGCACTCGACGTGGAGCAGCAGGCGCTCGCGGCGGCCGTGCGGCCGGGCCTCGACTACCGCGAGCTGCAGCTCGCGGCGCACGAGGCTGTCGCGCGCGTGCTTGCAGCCGCCCGCCTGCTGCGCTGCCCGGCCGCGACTGCAGTCGACGCCGGCGTCACGCGGGTTTTCTTTCCCCACGGCATCGGTCACCTGCTGGGACTGCAGGTCCACGACGTCGGGGGACTGATGGCGGGCCCGGCCGGCGGCGAGCGTCCTCGCCCGGAAGGTCACCCCTTCCTGCGGCTCACGCGGGAGCTCGGCGACGGCTGCGTGGTCACCATCGAGCCGGGTATCTACTTCATCGACCTGTTGCTCGCCGAGGCGGCTGCGGACGGCCGGCGCGGCCTGATCGACTGGGCCGCGGTGGACCGCCTGCGCCCCTTCGGCGGCGTGCGCATCGAGGACGACGTCGTGGCGGTGCCCGGCGGCGCGCGCAATCTCACGCGGGAAGCGTTCGCCGCCCTGTCATAGGCGCCAGGCCGGCGGCACGGCAGCCAGGCAAAAAGAAGCCGGGCGCTTGCCCGGCTTCCTCCACTGGCGACCAAGAAGGCTGCGCCGCAGCCTGCAAGGAGTGGAAACCTGTTGCCGCCTCAGGCAGCCGCCGCCTTGCGGCGCCGGGGCCTGGCCTCGGCCTCCGTCGCCGGAGCAGCGACCTTCTTGCGGGCGCGCTTCGCGGCGGGTTTGGCCTCCTCGGGCGGAGCCTCGGCAGCGACCGCAGCCGGCTTGTCCACGAGCTGCATGAGCGCCATGGGCGCCGCGTCGCCGGGCCGCGGATCCATCCGCAGGATGCGGGTGTAGCCGCCGGCACGGGCCTTGAAACGCGGCCCAAGGTCCTCGAACAGCTTGGCCACGATGGCGTCATCGCGCAGCTGCGCGAACGCGCGCCGGCGCGACGCGAGCGTATCGGTCTTGCCGAGGGTGATGAGCGGCTCCACGACGCGGCGCAGCTCCTTGGCCTTCGGCAGGGTCGTGCGGATCGTCTCGTGGCGGAGCAGCGCGGTGGCCATGTTGCGCATCAGCGCCTTGCGATGGGCACTGTTGCGCGACAGCTGCCGGCCGGAAAGGTGGTGGCGCATGGTCGTCTCTTCCTGGGGTCCGGTCGGCTCAGGCCGACTTCAGCTCGTCTTCGCGGCGCAGGCTGGCCGGCGGCCAGCCGTCGATGCGCATGCCGAGCGTAAGGCCGTGGCTCTCCAGGACCTCCTTGATCTCGGTCAGCGACTTCTTGCCCAGGTTGGGCGTGCGCAGCAGCTCGACTTCGGTGCGCTGCACGAGGTCGCCGATGTAGTGGATATTCTCGGCCTTGAGGCAGTTGGCGCTGCGCACCGTGAGCTCGAGCTCGTCCACTGGACGCAGCAGGATCGGGTCGGGCAGCGGGCCGGCCTGCTGGACAGGCTGCTCGCCCTGGCCCTCGAGCTGCACGAACACGGTCAGCTGATCCTTGAGGATGCCGCCGGCGCGCCGGATGGCTTCCTCGGGATCGATCGTGCCGTTGGTCTCGATGTCGATGATCAGCTTGTCGAGGTCGGTGCGCTGCTCGACGCGGGCCGACTCGACGCCGTAGGTCACCCGGCGGACCGGCGAGAAGGAGGCGTCGAGCTGGAGGCGGCCGATCGGGCGGCTCTGCTCCTCGAATTCCACGCGCTGCGCCGCCGGCCGGTAGCCGCGGCCGCGCTCGACCTTGAGCGTCATGTTCAGGTCGATGGGCTTGGTGAGCGTCGCGATCACCAGGTCCGGGTTCACGATCTCGATGTCGTGGTCGGTCTGGATGTCGCCCGCCGTCACCGGCCCGGGGCCCTTCCGGTGCAGCCGCAGCTCGGTCTCGTTGCGGGCGTGCATCCGGATGGCGATGCCCTTGAGGTTCAGCAGGATGTCGACGACGTCCTCCTGGACGCCCTCGATGCTGGTGTACTCGTGGAGCACGCCGTCGATCTCGACCTCGGTGATCGCGCAGCCGGGCATCGATGACAGCAGCACGCGCCGCAGCGCGTTGCCGAGCGTGTGGCCGAAGCCGCGCTCGAACGGCTCGATCACGATGCGGGCGTGGCGCGGCGCGCTGGCCGTCACCTTGACCGACTTGGGCTTGAGAAATTCCGTGGCGGATCCCTGCATGGCCGTCACCTGTTACTTGGAGTAGAGCTCGACGACGAGGTTCTCGTTGATGTCGGGCAGGATCTGATCGCGGTCCGGCAGCGACTTGAGCGTGCCGGAGAACTTCTTCTCGTCCACCTCGACCCAGTCCGGGAACCCGACCTGGGCGGCGATGGCCAGCGCGGCGCCGATGCGCGCCTGCTTCTGGGCCTTTTCGCGGACGGCGATCACGTCGCCGGCCTTGCACTGATACGAGGGGATGTTCACGACCTCGCCGTTGACCTCGACGCCCTTGTGGGCGACGAGCTGGCGGGCCTCGGCCCGCGTCGCGGCGAAGCCCATGCGGTACACGACGTTGTCCAGCCGCGCCTCGAGGAAGCGCAGCAGGTTCTCGCCGGTCGAGCCCGGGCGGCCGGCCGCCTTGACGTAGTAGTTGTGGAACTGCCGTTCCAGCACGCCGTACATGCGGCGCAGCTTCTGCTTCTCGCGCAGCTGCAGGCCGTAGTCAGACAGGCGCGTGCGGCGCTCGCCCTTGATGCCGCCGGGCGGCACCTCGAGCTTGCACTTGCTCTCGAGCGGCTTGATCGCGCTCTTGAGGAACAGGTCCGTGCCCTCGCGACGCGAGAGCTTGCACTTGGGACCGAGATACCTGGCCATGCTGTCTTAACCCTCAGACGCGCCGCTTCTTGGGCGGGCGGCAACCGTTGTGCGGGATCGGGGTCACGTCCTCGATGCTGCTGATCTTGAGGCCGCAGGCGTTAAGCGCGCGGACCGCAGACTCGCGGCCCGGGCCCGGCCCGCGGACCCTCACCTCGACCGAGCGCAGGCCGTACTCCTGCGCGGCCGTGCCGGCCTTCTCAGCGGCGACCTGCGCCGCGAACGGCGTGCTCTTGCGGGAGCCGCGGAAGCCCGATCCGCCCGAGGTCGCCCAGGACAGGGTGTTGCCCTGCCGATCGGTGATCGTGACGATCGTGTTGTTGAAGGAGGCGTGGATGTGCGCGATGCCGTCGGACACCTGGCGCCTCGCCTTCTTGCGCGCCTTGGCGGCGGCGGAACCCTGCTGCTGCTTGTCGGCCATCTCTGCCTATACCCGATGCTGGTGGGACCGGACCCGAGGGGGCCCGATCAGTGCTTGCCCGGCTGAACGTTGGTCTTGACCGCCGCCCGGCGCGGGCCCTTGCGGGTGCGCGCGTTCGTGCGGGTCCGCTGCCCGCGGGCGGGCAGGCCCTTGCGGTGCCGGACGCCGCGGTAGCAGCCGAGGTCCATCAGCCGCTTGATGCTCATCGCATTCTCGCGGCGCAGGTCGCCCTCGACCGTCAGGCGGGCCACCTGCGCGCGCAGCGCGTTGACCTCCGCCTCGGTCAGGTCGCGGACCTTGGTCGACGGCTTGACGCCCACGGCCCGGCAGATCGCCTCGGAGGCCGACCGCCCGATGCCGTAGATGTGCGTCAGCCCGATGACGACATGCTTGTTGACAGGGATGTTGATGCCCGCGATACGCGCCATCGCTATCTACCCTTTCGCCGCGGAAAACGCAGCAGTATACGTGAAAAAGCCTACGACCTCAACGCTCAGCCCTGGCGTTGCTTGTGCCGGGCATCCGACGAGCAGATGACCCGCACGACGCCGCGGCGGCGCACGATCTTGCAGTTCTTGCAGATCTTCTTGACCGATGGACGAACCTTCATCTCTCAACTCCCAAGGCGGCCGGCAGGCGCCCGTCAGCGCGGCGTACCGGGACGGCCGTAGCCGCGCAGGTTCGCCTTCTTCATCAAGCCTTCGTACTGGTGCGACATCAGGTGCGCCTGAAGCTGCGCCATGAAGTCCATGGACACCACGACGATGATCAGCAGCGACGTGCCGCCGAAGTAGAACGGCACGCGCCCGTAGGCCATCAGGATCTCCGGCATCAGGCACACGGCGGTGACGTAGATGGCGCCCCACACGGTGAGCCGCGTGAGCACCTTGTCGATGTACTCGGCGGTCTGCTGGCCGGGCCGGATGCCCGGGATGAACGCGCCGCCCTTCTTCAGGTTGTCGGCGGTGTCGCGCGAATTGAACACCAGCGCCGTGTAGAAGAAGCAGAAGAAGATGATCAGCGCCGCGTACAGCACCATGTGCAGCGGCTGGCCGTAGCCCAGCGCGGCGGAGATGTCCTGCAGCCAGCCCGCGCCCTCGGCGGTGCCGAAGAAGCTCGCCATCGTGGCCGGGAAAAGCAGCAGCGACGAGGCGAAGATCGCCGGGATGACGCCCGCCATGTTCAGCTTGAACGGCAGGTGGCTTGTCTGGCCGGCGTAGACACGCCGCCCGACCTGGCGCTTGGCGTAGTTGACCGGGATCCGCCGCTGGCCGCGCTCGACGAACACGCAGAACGCCGTCACCGCCGCGATCAGCAGCAGCAGCAGCATGGCGAATGCAGGGTTCATCTCGCCCGCGCGGACCTGCTCGAGCGTGCCGCCGATCGCCGCCGGCAGGCCGGCGATGATGCCCGCGAGGATCAGCATCGAGATGCCGTTGCCGATGCCGCGCTCGGTGATCTGCTCGCCGAGCCACATCAGGAACATCGTGCCCGCGGCGAGGGTGATGGTGGCGACCAGCACGAACTGCACGCCCGGATTGAGCGCCACGCCCTGGTTCTGGAAGGCGGTCGCCGCGCCGGCGCCCTGGAACAGCGCGAGCACCAGGGTGAAGTAGCGCGTCCACTGC
Organism: Gammaproteobacteria bacterium; assembly: GCA_037443885.1. Lineage (GTDB taxonomy): Bacteria > Pseudomonadota > Gammaproteobacteria > Steroidobacterales > Steroidobacteraceae > SG8-30. Next base: position 9,756 of record JBBINN010000037.1, read on the forward strand.
GTCAGCTTGCGCCGCCCGGCCTCGCCCTCCTTCTTGATCGCGGCCATCGAGGGCACGACCACGGCCATCATCTGGATGATGATGGAGGCGGAAATATAGGGCATCACGCCCATCGCGAAGATCGAGAGACGCGACAGGGCGCCGCCCGAGAACATGTTGAACAACCCGAGGATCGTGCCTTCCTGGGTGTCGAACAGGCGCGCCATGGCGGCCATGTCGATGCCCGGCACGGGCACGAAGGTGCCGATCCGGTAGACGATCAGCGCCCCCAGCAGGAAGAACAGGCGATGGCGGATCTCGGTGAAGCGCGTGACGTCACCGAGGGCAAGCGCCGGGTTCGCGGGCGAAGTCGCCAAGTCCGTGGTCTCCTGGGAGCGCGCGGCTTCAGGCCGCGGCGCCTTCCTCGATGCTGCCGCCGGCCTGCTCGATCGCGGCCCGCGCGCCCTTGGTCGCCACCACGGCCGGCCCCCTGACCGTCACCGCGCGCTCGATCTTGCCCGACAGGATGATGCGGGCTTTCTCGGTGCCGGCCGGCACCACGCTCGCGGCGAGCAGTGCGGCGAGGTCGATCACGCCGGACTTGACCTTCCGCAGGTCGGTCAGCGTGACCTCGGCGCGCGTGCGCTTCATGGCCGAGCGGAACCCGACCTTCGGCAGGCGGCGCTGCAGCGGCATCTGGCCGCCCTCGAAGCCGACCTTGTGGTAGCCGCCCTTGCGCGCCTTCTGGCCCTTGCCGCCGCGGCCGCAGGTCTTGCCCTGGCCGGCGGACGCGCCGCGGCCCACGCGCAGGCGGGGCTTCTTGCTGCCCGCACCGGGCTTGAGAGTGTTCAGTCGCATGTCTGGCTCCTCAGGCCTGCTCGACCACGAGCAGGTGCCGGGCGGTGCGGATCATGCCGCGGTTCTCCGGCGTGTCCTCGACGACCCGCGTGTCGCGGATCTTCCTCAGGCCCAGGCCGCGCACGGAGGACCGGATGTTCGCCAGCTGGCCGTGGATGCTGCCGGCGAGCGTGACCTTGATCTGCCTGTTGCCGCTGCCCATGGCGCTCACCCGGTGATCTCTTCGATCGACTTGCCGCGCTTCGCGGCGATGCTTGCCGGCGATGCAACGCGCTGGAAGGCGTCGAACGTCGCGCGCACCACGTTGATGGGGTTGCGCGAGCCGTAGCTCTTGGCGAGCACGTTGCGCACGCCGGCGCACTCGAACACCGCCCGCATGCCGCCGCCCGCGATCACGCCCGTACCGTCCGAGGCCGGCTGCATGTAGACGCGCGTGGTGCCGTGCCGGCCCTTGACGGCGTAGTGCAGCGTGTCGTTGCGCAGCGCCACGTTCACCATGTTCCGGCGGGCCTGCTGCATCGCCTTGGCGATGGCGGTCGGCACCTCGCGGGCCTTGCCGTAGCCGAAGCCGACGCGGCCGGCGCCGTCGCCCACCACCGTGAGCGCGGTGAAGCCGAACTGGCGGCCGCCCTTGACGACCTTGGCGGTGCGATTGACGGCAACCAGCTTCTCCAGCAGGTCGTCCGTCGCGGGGCCCCTTTCAACTCGTGCCATGCTCTTACCCTTGCGTCAGAACTGCAGGCCGCCCTCGCGGGCGGCGTCGGCCAGCGCCTTGACGCGGCCGTGGAAGATGAAGCCCGAGCGGTCGAACGCGACGCGGCTGATGCCCGCCGCCTTCGCCCGCTCGGCGATCGCGCGACCAACGGCCGCCGCCGCCGCGACGTTGCCGGTGCCCTTCAGGCCCTCGGCCACGTCCTTCTGCAGCGTGGACGCCGAGGCCAGCACCTGGGCGCCGTCCGGCGTGGTGATCTGCGCATAGATGTGCCGCGGCGTGCGATGCACCGTGAGGCGCACCGCCTCGAGCTCGCGGATCTTGGCCCGCGCCCGCGTGGAGCGGCGCTGCCGCTTGTCCTTCTTGCTGAGCTGTGCCATGGCGGTTACTTCTTCTTGCCTTCCTTCAGCGCGATCTTCTCGCCCGCGAAGCGCACGCCCTTGCCCTTGTAGGGCTCGGGCGGGCGGAACCCGCGGATCTCGGCGGCGACCTGGCCCACCCGCTGGCGGTCGATGCCCTTGATCACGATCTCGGTCTGGCTCGGGGTCTCGATGGTGATGCCCTCCGGAACGGGGTAGGCCACCGGGTGAGAGAACCCGAGGGTGAGGTTCAGGGACTTGCCCTGGACCGCGGCGCGGTAGCCGACGCCCACCAGCTCGAGCTTGCGCTCGAAGCCCTTGGTGACGCCGTTGACCATGTTGGCCAGGTGCGCGCGGGTCGAACCTGCGGCAGGCACGAGCGCCTTGCCGGCAGCGCCGTCCGGATAGCGGACGACGAGCGTCTTGTCCAGCTGCTCCACTGCCAGGCCGCGCGCAACCGGCAGGCTCAGCGAACCCTTCGCACCCTTGACCGTGACCGTGCCGTCCGCCACCGCGATGGTGACGCCGGCGGGAAGGTCAACGGGCTTCTTGGCTACTCGAGACATGATCCTCAGGACCCCTGTTGGTCGATCGAAGGCGGCCTTACGCCACCACGCACAGGACCTCGCCGCCCTGCCCGCTGCTGCGGGCCTCGCGGTCGGTCATGACCCCCTTCGGGGTGGACACGATGGCGATGCCCAGGCCGCCGAGCACGCGCGGCAGCGCATCCTTGCCGCGGTACTGGCGCAGGCCGGGCCGGGACACGCGCTCGAGGCGCTCGATGACGGGCCGGCCCTGGTGGTACTTGAGCGTCACCACCAGCGTGGCCTTGGCGCCCTCGCGCTGGATGGCGTAGTCGGCGACGTAGCCCTCGTCCTTGAGGACGCGGGCAATGGCCTCCTTCACGCGGGACGAGGCGCAGCTCACCTCCGCCTTGCCGGCCGACTGGCCGTTGCGGATGCGCGTAAGGAAATCGGCGATAGGGTCAGTCATGCTCATGTCGCGTCCTCACCAGCTCGCCTTGCGCAGGCCCGGGATGTCGCCGCGCATGGCGGCCTCGCGCAGCTTGTTGCGGCCGAGCCCGAAGCGGCTGTAGGTGCCGCGCGGCCGGCCCGTGATCGCGCAGCGCTCGCGCATGCGCACCGGGCTGGCGTCGCGCGGCAGCTTCTGCAGCGCCTCGCTGGCAGCCAGCCGCTGCTCCGGGGTCGCCTTCGCATCGCGCTGCTGCTCCTTGAGCTTGGCGCGCTTGGCGGCGTACTTCTTGACGGTCTTGGCGCGCCGCGCGTCGCGCAGGATCATGCTGGTCTTGGCCATCGGTCACTTCCTGAACGGAAAGTTGAACGCCTCGAGCAGTGCCCGGCCGGCGGCGTCATTGCCCGCCGTGGTCGAGATGGTGATGTCCATCCCGCGCAGCTGGTCGATCTGGTCGTAGGCGATCTCGGGGAAGATGATCTGTTCCTTGACGCCGAAGCTGTAGTTGCCCCGGCCGTCGAACGAGCGCGCGTTCACTCCGCGGAAGTCGCGGATTCGCGGCATCGCGATGTTGATCAGGCGATCGAGGAAGTCGTACATGCGCGCGCCCCGCAGGGTGACCTTGCAGCCGACCGGCAGGCCCTGGCGCAGCTTGAACGAGGCGATCGACTTGCGCGACGCGCGCACCGACGGCTTCTGGCCCGTGATGCGGGTCAGGTCGGCGACGGCCGCGTCCATGACCTTCTTGTCGGCCACGGCCTCACCCACGCCCATGTTGACCGTGATCTTGGTGATGCGCGGGACCTGCATCGGGTTCTCGAGGCCGAGCTCCTGCTTGAGCTTCGGAACCACGGTCTCGCGGTACTGCTTGTGCAACCTGGCTTCGTAAGCCATCTCTCGGGTCTCCACGCTCAGGCGTCCACCACTTCGCCGCTCGACTTGAAGTAACGCACCTTGCGGCCGTCCTCCAGCGTGCGGATGCCGACGCGGCTGGGCTTCTTGCCCGCCGGGTCCCACAACGCGATGTTCGAAACGTGCAGCGGCGCCTCCTTCTGCACGATCGCGCCGGTCACGCCCTTGGCGGGATTCGGGCGCTGGTGCTTCTTCACCATGTTCACGTTCTCGACGACCACGCGGTCGTTGGCGAGCACGCGCACAACGGTGCCGGTCCGGCCCTTGTCGCGGCCGGTGATCACGACGACGGTGTCGCCCCTGCGGATCTTGTTCATCGTCCTCTCCGCCCGCTCACAGCACTTCAGGCGCGAGCGAGATGATCTTCATGAACTGCGCCGTGCGCAGCTCGCGCGTCACGGGCCCGAAGATGCGGGTTCCGATCGGCTCGAGCTTGTTGGTCAGCAGCACGGCGGCGTTGCCGTCGAAGCGGATCAGCGAGCCGTCGGCGCGGCGAACGCCCTTGCGGGTGCGCACCACCACGGCGTCGTAGACCTCGCCCTTCTTCACCTTGCCGCGCGGGATCGCGTCCTTGACGCTGACCTTGATCACGTCGCCCACGCCGGCGTAGCGGCGCTTTGAGCCACCGAGCACCTTGATGCACATCAGCTCGCGGGCGCCGGAGTTGTCCGCGGCGATCAGCCGGGTCTGCAGCTGGATCATTTGACGGATCTCCCGTTCAGGCCAGGCTGGCGCGCTCGACGACGCGCACGAGCTTCCAGGACTTGCGGCGCGACAGCGGGCGGCACTGGGCGATGTCCACCGTGTCGCCCTCGTTGCACTCGTTGTTCTCGTCGTGCGCCAGCAGCTTGGTCGTGCGGCGGACGTACTTCGAGTAGCTCGGGTGCCTCACCAGCCGCTCGACGGCGACGGTGATGGTCTTGTCCATCTTGTTGCTCACCACGCGCCCGGTCAGGACGCGTGCGGCCTTCTCGGCGCTCGTCACGTTCTCGGCCATCACGACTCACTCCCGCTGCGCTCGGAGCGCTTGATCTCGCTGAGCACGGTCTTCACGCGCGCCACGTTCCGGCGGACCTTGCCGTGCTGGTCGGGCCGTGCCGGCTGGCCTGCGGCGGCCGCCATGCGTAGGTTGAACTGCTCGCGGCGGAGTTTCAGCAACTCCTCCTTGAGCTCCGCGGCGCCCTTCTTGCGCAGATCCTTGGCGTTCATCAGCGCACCTGCCTCTTCACGAAGGTCGTGGACACCGAGAGCTTCGCGGCGGCCAGGCGGAAGGCCTCGCGCGCGGTCTCCTCCGGCACACCCTCGATCTCGAACAGAACCTTGCCCGGGGTCACCTTGGCGACCCAGTACTCCACGTTGCCCTTGCCGCTGCCCATGCGGACCTCGAGCGGCTTCTGGGTGATCGGCACGTCCGGAAAGACGCGGATCCAGATCTGGCCGCCACGCTTGACGTAGCGCGTCATGGCGCGGCGCGCGGCCTCGATCTCGCGGGCGGTCATGCGCGCGCGGCCCGTGGCCTTCAGGCCGTAGTCGCCGAAGGCGACCGAGCTGCCGCGGATGGAAGTCCCGCCCAGCCGGCCCTTGTGCTGCTTGCGGTACTTGGTGCGCTTTGGCTGCATCATGATCGTTTACCCCGGCACTCAGCCCGCCACCGGCTCGGCCGGCGGCGGCTGCACCGCGACCTCGGCAGCCTCGGCCTCGGCCGCCTCGTCGCGGGCGAAGACCTCGCCCTTGAAGATCCACACCTTGACGCCGATGACGCCGTAGGTGGTGCGGGCCTCGGCCAGGCCATAGTCGATGTCCGCGCGGAAAGTGTGCAGCGGGATGCGGCCTTCGCGGGTCCACTCCGCGCGCGAGATCTCGGCGCCGTTCAGGCGGCCGGCCACGCGGACCTTCACGCCGAGCGCGCCGCTGCGCATGGTGTTGGTCACCGCGCGCTTCATGGCGCGGCGGAACATCACGCGCTTCTCGATCTGCTGCGCGATGCCCTCGGCCACCAGCTGGGCGTCGAGCTCCGGCTTGCGGATCTCGGCGATGTTCAGGCGCACGTCGTTGACCGCCATCTTCATGATGCCAGCGGCCTCGATGCGCAGCTTCTCGATGTCCTCGCCCTTCTTGCCGATCACCATGCCCGGACGCGCCGTGTGGATGGTGATGTTGGCCTTCTTGGCGGCGCGCTCGATGTGGATGCGGCTGACCGACGCCTCGGCGAGCTTCTTGCGTAGGAACTCGCGCACCACCCAGTCCGTGTGGAGGTTCGCGGGGAAGCTCTTGGCGTCGGCGTACCAGCGCGAACCCCAGTCGCGCGTGATGCCGAGGCGGATCCCGATCGGGTTGACTTTCTGGCCCATGCCCTGCTCCGTTCCTGTGCCTGCGCCTTACCCGCGGGAACCGTCGCCGACGGTGACCGTGATGTGGCTGTTGCGCTTGACGATCCGGCTTCCCCGGCCCTTGGCGCGCGCCATGAAGCGCTTCAGCACGGGCGCGGTGTCCACCTCGATGCGCGCGACCTTGAGCTCGTCGATGTCCGCTCCGAGGTTGTGCTCGGCGTTCGCGATCGCCGACTCGAGCACCTTGCGGACGATCTTGGCGCCCTTCTTCGGCGTGTAGGCGAGCACCTGCAGCGCCTGCCCCACAGGGCGGCCGCGGACCATGTCGGCCACCAGCCGGCACTTCTGCGGCGAGATGCGCGCGTTGCGCAGCTTTGCTGATGCCTGCATCGCCTTACGCCCCCGTCTTCTTGTCGCCCGAGTGCCCCTTGAAGGTGCGCGTCGGGGCGAACTCGCCGAGCTTGTGGCCGACCATGTTCTCGGTCACGAGGACCGGCACGTGCTGGCGGCCGTTGTGGACGGCGATCGTGAGCCCGACCATCTCCGGCAGGACCATCGAGCGGCGCGACCAGGTCTTGATCGGCCGGCGGTCGTTCTTGTCACGGGCCACCTGCACCTTCTTGGCAAGGTGCAGGTCGACGAACGGGCCCTTCTTCAGCGAGCGTCCCATGATCTGCCAGGCTCCTTACTTGCGACGACGCACGATGAGCGCGTCGGTGCGCTTGTTCTTGCGCGTCTTCTTGCCCTTCGTGTGCCAGCCCCACGGCGACACAGGGTGCGGGTTGCCCTGGCCGGAGCGGCCTTCGCCGCCGCCGTGGGGGTGGTCGACCGGGTTCATCACGACGCCGCGGACCGTCGGGCGGATGCCCAGCCAGCGCTTGGCGCCCGCCTTGCCGAACACGCGCAGGTTGTGCTCGTCGTTGCCGACCTCGCCGATGGTGGCGCGGCACTCGACGCTGATCCGGCGCATCTCACCGGACTTCAGGCGGACGATCGCGAAGCCGCCCTCACGGCCCGTGTACTGCGCCGAGTTGCCGGCGGCGCGGGCGAGCTGGCCACCCTTGCCGGGCTTGAGCTCGATGTTGTGGATCACCGAGCCGATGGGGATGCTGCGAAGCACCATCGAGTTGCCCGGCTTGATCGGCGACTCGGGACCCGATCGAACCTCGTCGCCTGCGGCCAGGCCCTTCGGGGCCAGGATGTAGCGGCGCTCGCCGTCCTTGTAGAGGACCAGCGCGATGTTCGCCGAGCGGTTCGGGTCGTACTCGACGCGCTCGACGCGTGCGGGCACGCCGTCCTTGTCGCGGCGGAAGTCGATGATCCGGTACTTCTGCTTGTGACCGCCGCCCTTGTGGCGCGTGGTCAACCGGCCGGAGCTGTTGCGGCCGCCGGTCGACTTCTGCGGCGCGAGCAGCGCCGGGTGGGCGCCGCCCTTGTGCAGGCCGGAGCGGTCCGGGCGCAGCTGGAAGCGCGTTCCCGGCGACGTAGGCTTGAGCTTCTTCAGTGCCATCGTTCTGTCTTCCGTTCCCGATCCGTTGCCGTCACGGCGCCTCGGCGCCGCCGAGCTCGATCGACTGACCCTGCTGCAGCCGGACGTAGGCCTTCTTCCAGTGGTTGCGGCGGCCCTCGAAGCGGCCGAACCGCTTGACCTTGCCGTCCACGTTCGCGACCCGCACCGTGTCGACCTTGACGTCGAACATCAGCTCGACGGCAGCCTTGATCTCGGGCTTGGTCGCGTCCGTGCGGACGCGGAACACGTACTGCCCTTCCTGGGCGACGCGCGCGCTCTTCTCCGACACGTGCGGGGCGACCAGCACGGTCATCAGCCGCTCCTTCGAGACGCGGTGTTCGGTGGTCATGCGAGGCGCTCCTCGATCATCTTGAGCGCGCCGACGGTCGCGAGGACCTTCTCGTGGCGCGCGAGGCTCAGCGGGTCGAGGCTGGCCACCGGCAGCACCTGCACGTAGGGCAGGTTGCGGGCGGCGAGGTGCAGCTTCTCGTCGAAGGCCTCGACCAGGATCAGCACGTTGCCGAGCCCGAGTTCCTTGAGCTTGCCGGCCAGGATGCGGGTCTTCGGCGCCTCGAGGTCGAGGACGTCCGTGACCAGCAGCCGCTCCTGCCGCACCAGCTCGGAGAGCATCGAGCGGATGGCGCCGCGGTACATCTTGCGGTTCACCTTCTGCTCGTAGCTGCGGGGCTTGGCCGCGAAGGCGCGGCCGCCGCCGACCCAGATGGGGCTGCGGGTCGAGCCCGCGCGGGCGCTGCCCGTGCCCTTCTGGCGCCACGGCTTCTTGCCGCCGCCGCGGACCTCGGCGCGGGTCTTCTGCGCCTTGGTGCCGGCACGGCCGGCGGCCATGTAGGCGGTCAGGACCTGGTGGACGAGCGGCTCGTTGAACTCGCGGCCGAACGTCGCCTCGCTGACCTCGATCTCGGAGCCCGCGGCTCCACCGTTAGCAAGCTTGAGCTTCATCTCGGGAGCCTCGATCACTTCTTGGCCGGGGCGATGGTCTTGCGGCGCGCCTGCGCCGCAGCCTTCACCGACGGCTGCACGACCACGCGGCCACCCTCGGCGCCCGGGATCGAGCCACTGACCAGCAGCAGGTTGCGCTCGACGTCGACCTCCACCACGCGGAGGTTCTCGACGGTGCGCCGCACGTTGCCCATGTGGCCCGACATGCGCTTGCCCTTGAACACGCGGCCCGGCGTCTGGCGCTGACCGATGGAACCAGGGGCACGGTGGACCACCGACGCGCCGTGGCTGGCCGGGCCGCCGGCGAAGCCGTGGCGCTTCATCGTGCCCGCGAAACCCTTGCCGATGGTGGTGCCGGCTACGTCGACGACCTGACCGACCTGGAACAGGTCCACCTTGAGCTCGGCGCCCGGCTTGAGCTCGGCAGCCTCGCCGGCGGCGAGGCGGAATTCCATGAGGGACTCGCCCGGCTCGACGCCCTGCCTGGCGAAGTGGCCGGCGACCGGCTTGGCCAGCCGGGAGGCGCGGCGGGAGCCGACGGTGACCTGCACCGCGCGATAGCCGTCCGACTCGGCGGACTTGACCTGCACGACGCGGTTGGGGAGCGCCTGAATGACCGTGACCGGCACCGTTTCGCCGGCGTCGGTGAAGACGCGAGTCATGCCGCACTTGCGGCCGACCAGACCAATGGTCATGACCTGTGTTCCTCTTGCACCGCACCGGCTGCGATTGGCCGGCGCTGCCTGTCGATCCGCCCGGGGGCTGCGCGGCCAACCGCCGCCGTTCTCCCGGAAGTCCCGGCCCCTGAAAAAAGCTCGGCGCCACGGCCCTGCCGGGCGCCCGCTCGGGGCTCAAGCGAGCCCCTAATTATATCGGCTCCGCCGCGCCGCGCAAGCGGCGCGTTGTGGTTCTTGTCAGTTCAGCTTGATCTGCACGTGCACGCCGGCCGGCAGCTCGAGCTTCATGAGCGCGTCGACCGTCTTGTCGGTCGGATTCAAGATATCCATCAGGCGCTTGTGCGTGCGCAGCTCGTACTGGTCACGCGCGTCCTTGTCGGTGTGCGGGGAGACCAGCACCGTGTAGCGCTCGATCCTCGTCGGCAGCGGCACCGGGCCACGCACCGTGGCGCCCGTGCGCTTCGCCGTCTCGACGATCTCGCGCGCGGAGGTGTCGATCAGGCGGTGGTCGAACGCCTTGAGGTGGATCCGGATGTTCTGACTCGTAGCCATCTTTGCTTCCTCGCCACCGTTGACCGGCCGTCAGGTCCGGTCCAACGGGGGCTCTTGCGGCACGCCGCTTGCTGTTACTGCAGGATCTTCGAGA
>JBBINN010000038.1:0-19260 GCA_037443885.1 Gammaproteobacteria bacterium
GCCCGCGTTGTCGGCGACCAGCGTGTAAGGGATACCGTGGGCGCCGAGTTCGAATGCCGTGAGTGCGGCACCCTGGTTGCGCGGCCGCGTCTCGTCCACCCAGACGTGCACCGGGATGCCGGCCTCGTGGGCTGCGTAGACCGGCGCGAGCGCTGTGCCCCAGTCCACGCAGGCGAGCCAGCCGGCATTGCAGTGCGTGAGCACGTGCACCGGCCGCGCGTGGCCAAGGGCGAGTTCCTCGATCAGGATCCGGCCATGCCGCCCGATGGCCGCGCAGCAGGCCACATCCTCCTCGGCGATCGCGGCGGCCTCGGCGTAGGCGTGCTCGACGCGCTGCGCCGGCGGCAGGGGCCTGAGCACCTCGTCCATGCGTTCGAGCGCCCAGCGCAGGTTGATCGCCGTCGGGCGGGTCGCGCCCAGCAGCATGATCGCCTCGTCGAGCGCCACGTCGCGCGCATCGCCGCGCAGGGCCAGGGCAACGCCGTACGCGGCCGTGACGCCGATCAGCGGCGCGCCGCGCACCACCATGCGCCGGATCGCCTCGGCCGCGTCCTCGGCGCTCCTGAGCGCCACGGTCTCGAACGTGAAGGGAAGCCGCGTCTGGTCGATGACGAGTACGCTCCAGCCGTCGCCGTCGAGGCCGATCGTGCGCCGCCACTCACCGTGAACGCGCACCGCTCAGCCGCCCGCCAACACGCGCCCGGCCACGGCATCGAGCCTGGCCAGCACCGCCGGGTCGCGCGCGTCGGGCGCCGTGAGGATCGCAGCATCGAGTGCCCGGTCAGAACCCACCGGGCACGGCGGATGCTCGGCCGGGAAATCGAGCGCGAGGCGCGCGAACAGCCTGAGCGCCTTCTCGCGGTTGTCGTGCATGACGCGCAGCACCGCGGCCACGTCGACCTTGTCGTGGGACGGGTGCCAGCAATCGAAGTCGGTGACCATAGCGACGAGGGCGTAGCTGATCTCGGCCTCGCGCGCGAGCTTGGCCTCGGGCATCGAGGTCATGTGAACGACGTCGTAGGCGAGCGCCTTGTAGGTCTTCGACTCCGCGAGCGTGGAGAACTGCGGGCCCTCCATGCACACCGCCGTGCCGCCACGCCGGTGCGGGATGCGCTCCTCGCGCGCCGCCCGCTCGACCAGGTCGGCGAGCGCCGGGCTCACGGGGTGCGCAAACGGCACGTGCGCGACGCAGCCCGTGCCGAAGAAGCTGCCCTCGCGGCGGAACGTGCGGTCCACGAAATCGTCCACCAGCACGAAGGTGCCCGGCGGCAGGTCCTCCCGGAACGAGCCGCAGGCCGAGAAGGACACGAGGTCGGTCACGCCGGCTCGCTTGAGCGCGTCGATGTTGGCGCGGTAGTTGATGTCGGAAGGCGCGATTCGATGGCCACGGCCGTGCCGCGGCAGGAACACGACGCGGGTGGCGCCAACTCGCCCGAAGCGCAGCAGGTCGGATGGCTCGCCCCAGGGCGACTCGACCCGGCGGTCCTCCACGTCCTCGAGGCCCGCGAGATCGTAGAGCCCGGATCCGCCGATGATGCCGAGTACCGCTGCGGTCATGCCCGGTTTCCTGCGAGGCGCCGCGCTGGCGCCGGGGAAGGATTCTAGCCTGTGCGTGCCCGGGCCGAGTCTGTTGGAAGCCGAATCGATCTGCCATGCTCGGCCGGATGAAGCGTCAACCGCGCAAGAGGTGCACCGGATGGCTGGTAAGCCTGTCTCTGATGTGGGCCGGGACGGCGGCCATGGCTGAACCCGCGACCCTGCCCTACGGCGCCTGGCCCTCGGCCATCGCCGCCACCGACCTCGCCGGCGCGGCCGTCGCCATGGCCGACCTGCAGGTCGCGGACGGCCAGCCGTGGTGGCGGGAGAGCCGCCCGCAGGAACGCGGGCGGCAGGTACTCGTCACGCGCGGCCCCGACGGCACGCCGCGGGTCGTCACCCCCGGCGACTTCGACGTCCGCACGCGCGTCCACGAATACGGTGGCGCGGCCTATCTGGTGCTCCCGGACGGCTCCGTCGTGTTCTCGCACTACCGGGACCAGCGGCTGTACCGGAACCGGCCAGGCGAAGCGCCGCAGCCACTGACGCCCGAGGGCTACCGCTACGCCGACTGCGTCCTGCACCCGGACCGGCAGCGCCTCGTCTGCGTCCGCGAGGACCACACGGAAGCCACTCGTCGCGAGAACGGCGAGGAGAAGAACGAGATCGTCGCGGTGCCGCTGGCGGGTGGCGATGCGGGCACGGTACTGGTGACGGGAACCGACTTCGTCGCCTACCCGCGCCTGAGCCAGGACGGCCGGCGGCTCGCGTGGGTGCAATGGAATCACCCGGACATGCCATGGGATACGTCGACGCTGCACGTGGCGGAACCGGGGGCCCGCGGAACCGGCAAGCCGGTGCAGGTCGCCGGCGGTCCGGGCGAGTCGGTGACCGAGCCCGCCTGGGACCGAGACGGGACGCTCTACTTCGTCAGCGACCGCGGCGGCTGGTGGAACCTCCACCGCTGGCACGACGGCGAGACTCTGCCGGTGCTGTCGATCGAGGCCGAGTTCGGCGGGCCGCTGTGGACGCACGGTGCCTCGAGCTACGCGCTCACCGGCGATGGGCGCGCCGTCGTGAGGTACAGCCGCGACGCCGTCGACCGCCTCGGCGTTCTGGACCTCGCGACGGGCGCGCTGCGCGGCCTGGACCTGCCTTTCACGTCGCTTGCGGACATCCGGCTGCTGGACCGCAAGAGCGCCGTTCTGCTCGCGGGATCCGCGCTGCACCCGCCCGTGCTGCTCTCGGTCGACCTCGCGGACGGCTCGCACCGCGTGCTGCACGAGCCCGCACCGACGACGCTCGACGCCGACTGGATCTCCGTCCCCGAGGCGATCGAGTTCCCGACCGCGCCCGGACCGGGCGGCGAGCCGCGCACGGCGCACGCCTGGTTCTACCCGCCGCGCAACCCCGAGTTCCGCGGCCCGGAAGGCGAGCGGCCGCCGCTGCTCGTGTTCGCGCACGGCGGCCCGACGTCCGTCGCGCGTGCCGCCTTCAGCCTGCAGCGGCAGTTCTGGACCAGCCGCGGCTTCGCGATCGCGGACGTCAACTACGGCGGCTCGACCACCTACGGCCGCGATTACCGGCAGCGCCTCGGCGGCCAGTGGGGTGTCGTCGACGTGCAGGACTGCGTCGCCGCCGTGGACTACCTCGTCGCGGAGGGCCGCGTGCATCCCGACCGGGTAGCCATCCGCGGCGGCAGCGCCGGCGGCTTCACCACGCTTGCGGCGCTCGCCTTCACGGACCGCTTCCGCGCAGGCGCCAGCTACTTCGGCGTCGCGGACATCGCCTCCCTCGCGGCCGACAGCCACAAGTTCGAGCGAAAGTACGACGTGAGCCTCATCGGCCCGCCCGACGAGGCGCTGTATCGCGCGCGCAGCCCCATCCACCATCTGGAGCGATTCAGCGAGCCGCTGGTGACCTTCCAGGGCAGCGAGGACAAGGTCGTCCCGCCGAACCAGTCGCGCATGATCGTCGAGGCGCTGCGCAAGCGAGGAGTCCCGGTGGCCTACCTCGAGTTCGAGGGCGAGGCGCACGGCTTCCGGCGCGCGGAGAACATCGTCCGCGCCCAGGAGGCGGAGCTCTTCTTCTACGGCGCGATCTTCGGCTTCGAGCCGGCGGACGACATCCAGCCGCTGCCCATCGACAACTGGCCGATCACAGCCCGGTAGAGCGCGAGGTTGAACTCCACGCCGGATGCACCGGTGTGCCGGAGCGGGTCGGTCGTCTCCGCCTCGATGCCGTAGTGCGCGGCGAGCTCCGCGCCCGTGAGCCGGCGCGCGCCCTGGCCCCAGGCCATCGAGGGCAGGTCGAGCACCTGGTGATGGAAAAGGTCGCGCCAGCGCTCGCCGTGGCGCGCCAGCAGGGCGGCCGTGAAGGCCTGGTCGAACCACACGTTGAGCGCCGTGAACACCACGCGACGGCCCTCGGCGATCGGCGCGTGAAACTCGAGCCAACGCCGCACCGCCTCGGCTTCGTCAACCGCGCCGAGTTCCCGCCAGCGCGCCTCGCTGTAGCCGTTGACCGCGGCCGCGCCGGGATCGAGGCGCTCGGGATGCGGCGGATGGATGCGCACGAAGAAGCGTCCCAGCTCGCGGCCCTGCTCATCCACGTAGATCGCGCCGAGGTCGGCCATCTCGTGGTACGCGGGATCGAGACCGGTGGTCTCGACGTCCACGATGGCGAGAACCTGCTGCAACGGCGCCTCGGCGGCAGCGTCGAAGGTCCACCACAGCGCGACGAGCGCGAAAGCGAGCCGGGCATGCATGGCGTCGGTGCTCCTGGGGGAGTCGCCATTGTCGCCGAAATCGGCGAAGTTGGACGCCGGCCTCGCGACCGTGGCTTGGATCAACGCGCCGGATAGTCCATCCTTCCCGCTCCTTGCCACCCGAGACCCAGGTCGATGCCATGATCCCGACAAGACTGCTCGCGGCCGCCGGAGCCCTCGCCGCGGGAATGCTCGCCGGCTGTGCCGCCACGCCGGCGGGGGAAGCCGCCCACACGCCCTCCTTCGACGACGACGCCTGGCGCGGCCACGTCGAGCGCCTCGCCTCGGACGAATTCGAGGGTCGCGCCCCGGGCACGCCCGGCGAGGCGAAGACGCTCGCCTACATCGAGCAGCAGTTCCGCGCGGCCGGCCTCGAGCCCGGCGCCGGCGGCAGCTTCCGGCAGGCGGTCCCGCTGGTCGAGATCACGACGCGGCCGGATCCCACCATGGAGGTGCGCGGCGAGGCCGGCACGCTCTCGCTGCGCTATGCCGAGGACTACGTGTCGTGGACGCGCCGGCCCGTGCCGGAGTCGCGCGTCGCGCAGGCCGAGTTCGTCTTCGCCGGCTACGGCATCGTCGCGCCGGAGTACGGCTGGGACGACTACGCCGGCCTCGACGTCAAGGGCAAGATCGTGCTGGCGCTCGTCAACGACCCGGGCTATGCGACCGGAGACCCGACGCTGTTCACGGGCCAGGCCATGACCTACTACGGACGCTGGACCTACAAGTTCGAGGAGGCGGTACGCCAGGGCGCGGCCGGCCTGCTCGTGATCCACGAGACCGGGCCCGCCGGCTACCCCTGGGACGTGCCGCGCAACGGCGCCGCGCGGCCGCAGTTCGACCTCGAGCTGCCGGACTACGCGTCGAAGCGCCTCGCGCTGGAGGGCTGGATCACGGAGGACGCGACCCGCCGCATCCTCGCGCTGGCCGGCGAGGACTTCGACCAGCTGAAGGGCGCGGCGCTGCAGCGCGGCGCGGCGTCACAGGGACTCGGCGTCGCCGGCACGACCGGCGTGCGCAACATCGTCCGCCATGGCCAGTCCTACAACATTGTCGGCGTGCTGCCGGGACGCGAGCGGCCGCAGGAGCATTTCCTCTACACGGCTCACTGGGATCACCTCGGCAAGATCCTGACCATCGGCGGCACGCCCTCCACCGACACGGTCTTCAACGGCGCCATCGACAACGCCACGGGCACCGCGGCCCTGATCGAGCTCGCGCGCGCCTTCGGCGCCACGAAGCCGCGCCCGGAACGCTCGCTGATGTTCGTCGCCTTCACCGCCGAGGAGAGCGGGCTGCTCGGCAGCAAGTACTTCGGCGAGCACCTGCCCGTGCCCGCGGGGCAGATCGCGGGCGGCATCAACATGGACGCGCTATATGTCCTCGGCGAGACACGCGATCTCACCGTGATCGGCTATGGCAACTCCGAGCTCGATGCCGTGCTGCGCGAGGCGGCCGCGAAGCAGGACATGGTGCTGATCCCCGAGCCCACGCCGGAGGCCGGCTACTACTACCGCTCGGATCACTTCAACCTCGCCAAGCAGGGCGTGCCCATGCTCTACGCGAAGTCCGGCGTGGACAGCCCGAAGTACGGGCCGGAGCACGGCAAGCGATGGCTCGAGAACTACATCGCGAACATCTACCACAAGCCGGGCGACGCGTACGACCCGGCCTGGGACACCGCCGGCATACTCAAGGAACTGCGGATCTACTACGACGTCGGCCAGGCGGTCGCGAACGACGACGGCTGGCCGCAGTGGCGCGAGGGCAGCGAGTTCCGCGCAATCCGGGAGAAGACGCGGGCGGAGCGCTGACGAGCGTACGAGCCGGCCCGCCCCGAGGGCCGGCATCGCTTCATCGTGCGGCGCCCGCCCGCTCGATGAGCTCGATCGGAAAGCCGTCCGGCGTCGCGAGCACCAGCGAGCGAACGTGCCCGCCCTCGGGCCGCAGAATCGCCGCGGGCCGTCGCAGGACCGTGACGCCGGCGCGCTCGGCGCGTGCGAGCGCCTCGTCCACGCCAGGCACCTCGAAGGTCCACATGGTGATGCCGCGCGAGGCGGGCCCGAGCGACGCGGGTGCCGGCTGGAATGCATCCCGGGGATCCATCACGACGAGATAGCCGGTGCTCGCGCCCGGCGCGAACCACTGCTGGAAGCGGAACTCCGTGCCGGGCGGCACCTGCAGGCCGCCTGCTGGACCCCGGCTCTCGAAGACGAACTCGCGCCGGCGCTCGTAGCCGAGCACGTCCTGCAGGAGCGGCACGATGGCGTCGGCGTCGCCCACGATCATGCTCGAGTAGGCGGGACCGCCGATGCCGAGCGCCGGGTCGATGGGCCCGATGGCGCGCAGCTCCTGGCGGTCCACGCCGAGGAGCAGGACGTCGTCGGGTCCTTCGTAGATGCCCTCCTCCACCTTGTAGAGGCTGCCGTCGGCCCGCGGGAACTGCATCGCCATCACGCCCGCCGCCGAGCGGAAGCCGTAGGCCTCGATGATGCGCTCGCGCGCCTGCAGGCCCGCCACCGGGAAGCCGATGCCGAGTCCGCCAGGATACGCGGCGCCATAGCCCGGACGGCTCGACGGCGTCGAGGGCGGCACCGCGATGACGCGCACCGACGCGGCCTCGGGCAGGTCGGGCCGGGAGAACGTGGTGATTTCGAGCCGGTCGGACGGCGGCAGGCCCCAATGCGTGACGACTGCCGCGGCCTCGGGGCCGGTCAGGGTGTGGAGCGAAGGCGTGAGGCCGAAAGCGCCCTGCAGCAGGCGGCGCATGGCCGTCGGATCGCCCGTCGTCACGGTGACGATGCCAAGCGGCGACGCGTAGGCGGCCGCCGGGTCGGAGGCCGGCTCCATCGGGTCGCGGGGCTCCGCGGCCTGTGCGTTCGCCATGGTGACTCCGAGCAGCAGGAGAACCGGGCGTGCGGCCTGGAGCAGCCACCCGGGCCGGAGTACTGAAGAGCCACTGCAAGGCGGATTCAGTGCGCCGAAGTTCCTTTCGAGCATTTTCCCTCGAGTCTGGCCGCGTCAGCCGACCGATCGCCCGCGCGATCCTGCGCTGCGGCTGCCACTCTACCTGATGAGGACCGTCGCGCCACATCGTCAAGCAAACGGACGCAGCGGAGTGGACACCCGATCCCGGCCCGGGACTACAATCGGGACGCCGGACCTGCCGAGGCCAGGCGGCGAAGGGAGCACACGATATGCCGAGCAAGGTCCCCGAGGGCGAGCAGCGCGGGTGGGTCATCCCGATTGGCGGCGCCGAGAACAAGGAGAACGACCGGCGCATCCTCGAGCGCTTCGTCGACTGCTCCGGCGGCGGCGACGCCGACATCGTCGTCATTCCGACGGCCAGCCAGCTCACCGAGACGGGTCCCCGCTACCAGAAGATCTTCAAGAGCATCGGTGCCCGCGAGGTGACCGTGATGGACTTCGACACCCGGCGCGACTGCCAGGAGGCCGGTCGGCTGCGTCGGCTGGAGCAGGCGACGGGGATCTTCTTCACGGGCGGAAACCAGCTGCGGCTCACCACGCTGCTCGGCGGCACGCCGGTCGCGAAGCTCGTTCGCATCCGCAACGCCCACGGCGTGACCGTCGGCGGCACCAGCGCCGGCGCGAGCATCCTTTCCGAGCACATGATCGCCTTCGGCGACGAGGGCTCCTCCGTGATCTCCGGCAGCGTGCGCCTCGCGCCGGGTCTCGGTCTCACCAACCGCTTCATCATCGACCAGCACTTCCGCCAGCGCGACCGGCTGGGCCGGCTGCTCACGGCGCTCGCCTACAATCCGTTCGCGGTCGGCATCGGCCTCGACGAGGACACCGCGGCGTTCATCGGCCCCGACGAGAACGTCGAGGTCGAGGGCAGCGGTGGCGTCACGATCGTCGACGCGGCCGACGTCAGCTTCTCGTCCATGGACAGCGTGCGCGAGGGCCAGCCCGTGTGCATGCTCGGCCTGAAGCTGCACGTGCTGGTCGCTGGCGCCAGCTTCAACCTCCATACCCGGATCGCCGAGGCCGGCTCGCTGCTGCCAAGGAAGGAGTGACCCCGATGCGGATTCTCGACCAGGCCGTCTTCGTCGGTCCGTCGATCCATGCCCACTTCCCCGTGATCCGTCTCGAGGTGGACCTCGGGGAGCTGGAGCACTGGCCGACCGGGCGCCTCGGCGAGGATTTCACCCGTTCGCTGTGCTCGGCCTTGCCGGGCCTGGACCAGCACGGCTGTTCCTACGGTGAGGCCGGCGGCTTCCTGCGCCGGCTGCACGAGGACGATGGCACCTGGCTCGGCCATGTGCTCGAGCACGTGGCGATCGAGCTGCAGAACCTCGCCGGCGAAACAGTGAGCTTCGGCAAGACCCGCAGCGTGGAGGGCCGCCCGGGCATCTACACGGTGGTCTACGAATACGAGCAACGCGACATCGGCATCGCCGCGGGCGATCTCGCACTGCAGCTGGTCTGTTCACTGTTGCCGCGATCGATCCGCCCGGAAGGCCTGCCGCCGGACGGCTGGGCCTGGCCGGAGGCGCGGGACGAGTTCATCCGCTTCGCGCAGAAGCGCGCACTCGGACCCTCGACCGCCTCGCTGGTGCGCACAGCCGAAGCGCGCGGCATTCCCTGGATGCGGCTGAATTCGCAGTCGCTGATCCAGTTCGGCCACGGCCGCTTCCAGCAGCGCATCCAGGCCACCATCACCGGCCGCACGCCGCACCTCGCGGTGGAGCTTGCGAGCGACAAGGAGGAGACCAACAGGATCCTCGGCTCGCTCGGCCTGCCCGTGCCGCGGCAGGAGCTGGTGCAGAGCGAGAGCCAGGCGCTGCGCGCAGCCCGGCGCATCGGCTACCCGGTGGTCACCAAGCCCTACAACGGCAACCACGGCCGCGGCATCTCGATCGGCCTCGGCAGCGACGACGAGGTCGCACGGGGCTTCAAGGTCGCACGCGAGCACTCCCGTTCGGTCATCGTCGAGAGCTTCCTCGAGGGCGACGACCACCGGCTGCTGGTCGTCAACGGCGAGCTGGTGGCCGCCACCCGGCGGACGCCGGGCCACGTGACAGGCGATGGCCGCCACACCGTCCGTGAACTGGTGGACATCGTCAACCGCGACCCGCGCCGCGGTGTCGGCCACGAGAAGGTCCTGACCCGGCTCGAGCTCGACGAGCAGGCCCTCGCCATGCTCGCACGCGCCGGCCTCGATCCCCGGTCGGTCCCCGCCGAAGGCCAGGTGGTGTACCTGCGCTCCACGGCCAACCTGTCGACCGGCGGCACCGCCACGGACGTCACCGACATCATCCATCCGGACAACCGCGAAATGGCCATCCGGGCCATCCGCGCCATCGGCCTCGACATCGGTGGCGTCGACTTCCTGACGAAGAACATCGCCGAGAGCTACCGCAAGATCGGCGGCGGGATCTGCGAGGTGAACGCCGCGCCGGGCCTGCGCATGCACGTCGCGCCGAGCGATGGCCAGCCGCGCGACGTCTCCGCCCCGATCCTCGACATGCTCTTCCCGGCCGGCGCTCCGTCGCGGGTGCCGATCGCAGCCGTGACGGGCACGAACGGCAAGACCACGACCGTCCGCATGCTGGCGCACATCGCCAAGATGGCCGGCTACACGCCCGGCATGACCACCACCGACGGTGTCTACATCGACGGCCAGCGCACGGTCTCGGGGGACATGACCGGGCCCGTGTCGGCGCGCATGGTGCTGTCCGACCCGCAGATCGACCTGGCGGTGCTGGAGACCGCCCGCGGAGGAATCGTGCGTTCGGGCATGGGCGTCAACGAGGTGAATGTCGGCGCCGTGCTCAACGTGCAGTCGGACCACCTCGGGCTCAAGGGCATCGACACCCTCGACCAGCTGGCCGAGATCAAGCGCGTGGTGGTGGAGGTCGCGACCGACTGCGCGGTGCTCAATGCGGACGATCCACGGGTGCTCAGGATGTCGGGATACACCGAGGCCAGGGCGATCTGCTACGTCACCATGAATCCCGAGCACCCGCTGGTGCGCGAGCACATCCGTGCCGGCGGCCGCGCCTGCGCGCTCGAGGCTGGCATCAACGGCCAGATGATCACGCTCTACGACCGCGGCAACCACCTGCCGCTGGTCTGGACGCACCTGATCCCGGCGACGCTCGAGGGTCGCGCGCTGCACAACGTGCAGAACGCCATGTTCGCGGCCGCGATGGCGTTCTCGCTCGGCATCAAGCTCGACGCGATCCGCGCCGGACTGCGCACCTTCGACTCGACCTTCTTCCAGGCGCCGGGGCGCCTGAACATCTTCGACGGGCACCCGTTCAAGGTGCTGTTCGACTACGGCCACAACGCCCATGCCGTCGCGGCGATCGTGGACCTGGCGCAGCGAATGGACGTGAAGGGCCGGCGTATCGTAGTGCTCACCTGCCCCGGGGACCGTCGCGACGAGGATATCGTCGCCATCGCGGAGGCCGCGGCCGGCCGCTTCGACCACTACATCTGCCGCCGCGACGACGTGCTGCGCGGCCGCGGGCCGGACGAGGTGCCCCGCATCCAGGCCGCGGCGCTGCAGCGCCGCGGCGTGCCAGACTCGGCCATCTCGATCATCCCGGACGAACAGGAGGCCATCGAGGCGGCCCTGCGCATGGGTCGCCCCGGGGATCTGCTCGTCATCTTCGCGGACGCCCTGGCACGGTCCTGGAAGCAGATCACGCGGTTCCGGCCGGAGGGCGCGGAGCCGCCACCCGCAGCCCCGCTCGAGGCGAACGCCGTCGCCGCCGCCGCTCAGCCAGAGTCTGCCGAGTGGGCCTTCCTTCCGGGCGAGGATGCCCTCATTCGCGACGAGCGCGGCATACGCGTCGCGCCCGAGGCCGACGACTAGGGACACATGCTGCCCTTCGCGGAATCGCGTCGGCTGACGGGCATCAACCCTTACCTCGCGGGGCCCGGCGCGGCCCTCGAGGTGGTCGGCGTCGCGGCGGATGACCGTCTCGTCGCAGAATGGCGCAGCCGCGCCCTGCGCGCGCTGCGCCACCTCGGCTGGATCGCCGAGGACGAGGAGCCGCTGCTCGTCGCCCGGCGCCATGCGGGCGGCGCCTCGCTGGCGCTGGCTGCGCCGGTGGACCAGCTGTACGCCGCCACCGAGCTCAACGAATGGGCGCTCTCGGCCACGGTGGCCGAGCAGCATCCGGAACGCGCGGCCGACATCGAGGCGGCGCTGCGGGACGCCGCCGGCGACACCGACAACCCGCCGGTACTCGACGAGTCGGCTGCGTTGCGGCGCCTCGGGCAACTCGCGGCCGCAGAAGCCCGCCCACCGCTGCGCGCCCTCGTCGAGGCATCCCGAGCGGCTGGAGTTTCGCTGCTGGTGGATGGCGAGGCGCTCACGATCGGCCTCGGCAGCGGCAGCCTGACCTGGCCGATCGACGAGCTGCCGAGTCCCGCCGACGTGCCGTGGAGCCGGCTGCACGACGTGCCGACAGCCGTGATCACCGGCTCGAACGGCAAGACGACCACCACGCGCCTGATCGCGGCCTGCCTCGGCGAGCAGGGGTGGGCGGCCGGGCTCAGCTGCACGGACGGGGTATACGTGGCAGGCGAGCTGCTGGAGTCCGGGGACTTCTCCGGGCCAATGGGCGCGCGCCGCGTGCTGCGCGACCCGCGCGTCGAGGCCGCGGCGCTCGAGACCGCTCGCGGCGGGATGCTGCGGCGCGGCCTGGCGCTGGCGCACGCCGATGCCGCGGTGGTGACCAACATCAGCTCGGACCACTTCGGCGAGTACGGCATCCATGACCTCGATGCACTCGCCGACGTCAAGCTCACCGTCGCAGGCCTGGTGCTGGAACGTGGCTGGCTGGTGCTGAACGCGGATGATTCGCGGCTTCGCACCGGCGCGCCGCGGCTGCGGCAGCGCCATGGCCGGATGCCGCGTCTTGCCTGGTTCGCGTCCGACGCCGACGCAACGCTCCTGCGCGAGACTCGGGCGGCCGGTGAGGGTGGCACCTGCGGCGTGCGCGACGGCCGCCTTCGGCTGCACTGGGACGGCGTCGAGCACGATCTCGGCGAGGTTGATCGCCTGCCACTGGCCGTGGGCGGCACCGCCGCCTTCAACGTGTCCAACATGTCCGCCGCGGCGCTCGCGGCCGCCGCGCTCGGCGTCGCCCCGGCCGCGATCGCGCGCGCCCTGGCGCACTTCGGCGACCGCGGCGCCGATAACCCAGGCCGCCTCGCGCTCTTCGAGCATCGGGGCGTCCACGTGGTGCTGGACTATGCGCACAACCCGGCCAGCCTGCGCAGCGTGCTGGAAATGGCGCAACGGATGCGCGGCGCAGGCAGGGTCGGCGTGCTGCTGGGCCACGCCGGCAACCGCCAGGAGGAGGACTTCGAGCAGGTCGCCGCGGTCGTGGCAGCTTTTTCGCCGGAGCTCGTCGTGGTCAAGGAGATCGAGGAGTACCGGCGCGGCCGCGCGCCCGGCGAGATCCCCGGCATCCTGCGCGAGACCTTGCTGCGCGAGGGCCTGCCCGCCGACTCGGTGAAGCTGCGGATGAACGAGCTAGACGCCGCGCGCTGCGCCCTCGACTGGGCGAGGCCGGGTGACCTGCTGGTGCTGCTGGTCCACGCGCCCGCGGCCCGAGCCGAGGTTCTCGCCCTGCTGGATTCAGGGACGCCTGAGGCGCGCCGCACGGTTCCGTGACGATCAGTTTCTCATCAGGACGACCGTCCCGATGCCCGCGAAGGTCATCATGACCGACCCGGCGACGTGCGCCGCCGCGGAACCCAGGGCCACCAGCGCGCGACCTTGCTGGAGCAGCATCACCAGCTCCGCCGAGAAGGCCGAGAACGTGGTGAGCCCGCCGCAGAAGCCGGTGATCACGAGCAGGCGCCATTCCGGCGAGATCGCCTCATAAGTGGCGAAGAAGGCGATCGCGAGGCCGACGATGTAGCCGCCGACGAGGTTCGACACCAGCGTTCCCGGCAGGAGGGTCGGGTACGCGGCGTTCAGCTGTGCGCCGAGCCACCAGCGCAGCAGCGCGCCGGCGCTGGCGCCGACGCAGACCGCGACGACCGACTTCCACATCGGGCGGTCACCCCGTCGACGGGCGGGGTCGCGGCTCTTCCAGCATCAGAGGTAGCGCACCGGATCGCGCCCGTCCCAGTCGACCGCCGCGTCGGCCACCATCTTGAAGAAGGCTTCGATGTCGGGATGCCGGCCGACGAGCTCTGTCATGCACCCGATGCCCGGGCGGCTGTCCACGTAGGCGAAGCTGACGTTGCCGAAGTTGCCCTCGATCGCCGGCGGCTGGCCCAGCCGGGCAAAGTGCGCCAGTGCGGCGGCAAGGTCCTCCACCAGGTAGCAGATGTGGTGGAAGCCTTCCTCGCCCCGGCGGTACATGTCGCGGTAGCAGGACGGCAGGTCGTCGTGCTGCTGGATCAGCTCGATCTGCACGCCGCCCGACTGCGCCATCGCGACGTCCATGTCCACCGTTGCGAGCTTGCCGCGGTAGCGCACGTTCGTGACCTTGCAGTGGCGCATCACGAAGAACGGCCCCGCGCCCTGCTCCTCGATCCAGCGCCGCATGGACGCCTCGAGATCGTCGACCACCCAGGCCATCTGCACGGCGGGGCCGAAGTCCGGCTTTCTCATTCGATGTTCCCCTCGCGACCCGGCGCTCGCCGCGCGCCCGATACCCGTACCGGGCGGGAGTCTAGCGCAATCGATTCGACCCAGGCGCGCCAGCGCGGATCGACGTGCAGCGGCTCGAACATCGGCGAGAACGGCGCCAGCCAGATGACCCGTCGCGATCGGCTGATCCATGGCTTCGAGCCGGCGAGGACCGACGCGGCCTCGAGCCAATCGAATGCCGCGTCGCGCTCTCCCCGGAATGCGTGCACCGCAGCCATGCGCAAGGGCTCGCTGCGCGACACCTGCGCCAACGCGCCCAGCGCCGCGTCCGACTCGGCATCGCGCCCGAGGGCGTGCAGGGCCATGGCGCGTATCTCGAGCCGGTCGGCCTCGTCCGACAGCGCGTCGGCCACCGCCAGCGCCTCGCCGTAGTCGCCTTCGAGGACGAGGATGAAGCCCAGCAGGTCGCCATTTCGGGTCATCGCCGGATGCAGCTCGCGCAGCGACAGCATCTCGGCCATCGCCTCGTCCAGGCGACCCGCGAGGTACAGGATCGAGGCCAGGTTGTAGCGGTCGACCTGCGACAGTGGACTGGCCGAGACAGCGCGGCGCTGAAGGTCCACCGCCTCGTCCAGGCGACCCTCACCCGCTGCCAGGCTTGCGAGCGTGGACAGGACGGCAGGACTGTCGGGCTCGAGGCGAAGCGCCTCTTCGAGATGCACCTTCTGCCCTGCGCGGTCCCCGACGGCCCAGCGGTAGTTCGCGAGACGCAGTTGCGCCTCGGCCAGCTGCGGGTCGAGCGCCTGTGCGCGCTCCGCGGCATCGCGCAGCTTCGCGAGCCCTGCTTCGGGCGCCACCCGGCCCTCCACCGTGTCGATCCAGTGGGTCCCGGCGAGGCCGGCCCACGCGCGGGCATGATTCGGGTCGAGGCGCAGCGCCTTCTCGAAGTGCTCACGCGCGCGCCCGACGTCCCCGGGCGCACGCCGCTGGAACAGGAACCGCGCCCGCGTGTACAGCTCCTCGACCCGCGCGTCGGCCGGCGCCTCGGCGGCCGCCACCGGCGCGCCTGGAGAATCCGCGGACCGCGTGAGGGCGACAAACACCGCGAACAGCGCCAATGCAGCTGCGGCGGCCAGCGGCCAGCGGGACCCGCGACGGGAAGCGGGGCGTTCGGTCTGCGCGGGCGGGACGGGTGCCTGCAACGCCCCGTGTATCCGCGTGACCGCCGGCGGCTCGAGCTGGCCCACGAACCGGTAGCCACGGCGCGGCAGCGTCTCGATGTAGCGCGGTGTCTCCGCGTGATCGTCGAGCGCGGTCCGCAGGCGGCGCACGGCGCTGTTGAGGGCGGTGTCGTAGTCCACCACGCCGCTGGGCCACAGCCGGGCGATCAGCTGCTCCCGTGTCACCACTTCGCCGGGACACTCGAGCAGTGCCTCGAGAACCCGCAGGGGCTGGCCCTGCAGGCGGGTTCGCGCCCCATCGCGGACCAGCTCGCCGGCCCGCCGATGCAGGGTCCACCCATCGAAGTGGACTTCGTCGGTGACGTCCATCGGGATTCCCCCTCGCAGACGGGGACCAGACTACACCCCCCGCGCGGCGGTCAGGAACATGTCAGGAAGACGTCAGGTCCCGGCCATGGCCCGGCGCCAGCACCGGGAGAAAAGATCGACGGCCGGCCGACGCTGCACACCACCGTCGCCGCAAGAGCATGGATTGAACATAAAAATGGAGGAATTCATCGTGAACATGCCGATATCGCCGAAGTGCCGCCTCGAGGCTGCGCGACCTGCGGCTGGGCGGACGCCTTGCTCGCTGGCGCTCATCGCGCTGACACTCGCGCCTCTGGCGGCGCTTGCCGACCTGGGCAATGCCAAGACCATTGCCTCGGGCCTCGCGAACCCGCGCGGAATCGCCTTCGCACCGAACGGCGCGCTGTACGTTGCGGAGAACGGTACTGGCGGCACGGGTCCCTGCGTTCCGTCGCCGCCGATGCCTCAGGTCAGTCGCTGTTACGGGGAGACCGGCGCCATCAGCCGGATCCTGCCCGGCGGCGCGATCCGCCGGATCGCCACCGGTCTGCCGTCGCTCGCATTGCCGAACGGCACCGCCGAGGGCGGCCCGGCACAGCTGGCATTCCATGGGATGACGGCGTACGTGAACATCAGCCTCGGCGGGGACCCGCGTGACGTTCGCACCTCGCTGTCGGCAGGCGGAGCCCGCCAGGCCAACCTCTTCGGGCAGATGCTGCGTGTGACACCGTCCGGCCAGTACCAGGTCGTATCCGATGTCGCGCAGCACGAGGTCGTGGCCAATCCAGGAGGCGGAGCGGTCGATTCCAACCCCTACGGACTGGCCGCGCTTCCCGGACGGCGGATCGTCGCGGACGCCGGCGCCAATGCGATCTTCGAAGTCCTCGCCAACGGCACGACCCGCACCTTCAGTGTCCCGCCGGCACTGCCGGGAGGACGCGAGTCGGTGCCGACCTCCGTGGCGGAGGGTCCGGATGGCGCCCTCTACGTCGGGCTGCTGACCGGCGGGCCGTTCTTCACGGGCACCGCCTCGGTCCTGCGCATGGAGCCAGACGGCTCCGCCACGACGACCTACGCGACCGGTTTCACGGCGATCGTCGGCGTCGCCTTCGACACCGGTGGGGCCCTGTACGTGCTCGAGACGGCGAGTGGATTTCCGACTGGAGGCCCGCCGCCGACTCCGGGCCTGGGTGCGGGGCGTCTGAAGCGCCAGTGCCCCGGCGGCACGCCCGAGCTGCTGGTCGACGGGCTGACGTTTCCCGGCGGCGTCGCCATCGGCCCTGATGGAGCAGCCTACATCACCAACTTCGGCACCTCGGCGAGCCTGGGCGAGGTGCTGCGGCTGCCGCTGACGCCCTGCTCCTGACCCGATGCGCTCTCACGGGCCGGCGGCACAAGCCGCCGGTCCACCCATCTGCGCGGCAAGTCCGGGGGAATCGCGGCGGTTCGACCAGGAGGTCAGCTCGCGCCGGCGAGGCGCTGCCGCTCCATCCAGGTCCGGATGCGCTTGGCGTCGGCGATGCGGGTCAGCGTGCCCCAGGAGTTGAGCAGCACGATCACGACCTCGCGGCCGTCGATGACCGTCTGCATGACGAGGCAGCGGCCGGCTTCGGAGATGTAGCCGGTCTTCTGCACGTTGACCTGCCAGTCGGGGTTCTTCACCAGCAGGTTGCTGTTGCGGTACTCGAGCGGCTGGCCGTTCGCGACCACGGTGTACTCGTGGGCGGTGGAATACTCGCGGATGATCGGGTTGGCGGACGAGGCCAGCACCAGCTTCGCGAGGTCCTTGGGACTCGCCACGTTGCGGCTCGACAGGCCCGTCGGCTCGACGAAGCGGGCCGAACGCATACCGAGTTCCGCCGCCTTGGCGTTCATGGCCTTGACGCAGGCCGGCATGCCGCCCGGATAGTTCCGGCACAGCGCGTGGGTGCTGCGGTTCTCCGAGGACATCAGCGAAATGCGCAGCATGTCCGAACGGGCGAGTCGCGCGCCGAGTGGAATGCGTGAGCTGCCGCCGATGGTGCCATCGAGATCCGCGCGCGTGATCGAGAGCACTTCGTCCATCGACTGCCCGGCCTCGAGCACGACCAGGGCGGTCATCAGCTTGGTGATGGAGGCGATCGGCACCGGCGTGCTCTCATGGCGCGCGGCGAGCACCGTGGCGCCCGTTTCATCCAGCACGTAGAAGGCGTGCGAGCGGACCTCGGGCAGCGACCGCGGCGCCGGCGAAGCGCCGGCAGCCGTCGAGGCCTGTGGCAAGAGCCCGGCCAGCAGGCCGGTTGACATCGCACCGATGAGGATCGTCCGCCAGGACCGCATGACGTTCTCCGCAAGCTCCCGGTATCGCTCGGGCCCCGCCGCCCAAGGGGATGCGAGACGGGACCGGTGCGAAGGTTAACCGGTCAGGCCCACTCCGTCATGTGTCATGACTTCCGGAATCGGAAGAAAACGGCCAGCCGGCAGTCAGGGTTTCCTTCCTTCCAGCGGATCCGTGGCGATGCCCACCTTCACCATGCCGGCGTTCTGCGCGTCGGCCATGACGGTAGCGAGTTGCTGGAACTGCAGCGTGCGGTCCACGTGCAGGTGGAGATCGGGCTGCGGCTTGCGCTGGGCCTCGGCGGAGAGGCGCTTCACCATGGCCTCGCGGTCGATCTCGACGTCGTTCAGGAACGTGCGGCCGTCCGCGAGAATGGCGATGGTGATGGTGTCGGGCTTCTCCTCCAGCAGCACGGTCGAGGCCTGCGGCAGGTCCACCTTGATCTTGTGGGCGAGCAGCGGCGCCGTGATCATGAAGATGATCAGGAGCACCAGCATGACGTCCACGAGCGGGATCATGTTGATCTCCACCATCGGTGCCGAGTGAGCCGTGCCGCCGCCCGCGTTGAGTCCGCTGAATGCCATGGTCGTCTCCCCGTCAGGCCGGCTGCGGCTTCGCCCGGTGCGCGCGGTGGTGGTCCATGGAGGACGGGACGCGGGCGCCGGTGGTCAGGTAGCCGAGCAGGTCTTCCGCGAAAGCGTGGAAGCCCGAGATGATGACGCGGTTGTTGCGCACCAGCAGGTTGTAGCCGAGTACCGCCGGCACCGCGACCGCGAGGCCCAACGCCGTCATGATCAACGCCTCGCCCACGGGACCGGCCACGCGGTCGAGCGATGCCTCGCCGGTGGCGCCGATGCGTACCAGCGCATGGAAGATGCCCCAGACGGTGCCGAACAGGCCGATGAAGGGCGCTGTACTGCCCACGGAGGCGAGCACGGTCAGGCCCGTCTCGAGGCGCGCCATCTCGCGCTCGACCGCGGCACGCAGCGCACGGTCGAGGAACTCGGCGCGGTGCAGGGTGCCGGCGGCCTTCTCGGACGTGAGGTGGTCGTGGTGCTGGACCGCGAACTCGCCGTCGAGAGCGATCTTCGAGAACGGTTCCCACTCCGCCTGCTGCTCGAGCCACGCGATGGCCTGCTCGGGCGAGGTTTTCCAGAAGGACGATACGACGTGGTTCGACGTCGAGCGCACGCGCACCACCCGGATGGATTTCAGGATGATGAAGAACCACGACACGATCGACATGGCGATCAGGAGGCCGAAAACGAACATGCCCACGGCGTCCGTCTGTCTCAGGAAATTCTCGAAACTCATCTCGGTCAGGGCGTCGGTGGTGTCCATGACATGCTCCTGAAATCAGTCGATCAGCTTGAACTCGATGGGAACCAGCGCCCAGGCGCGCACCGGCACGCCGTCGCGCCGCGCAGCCTCGAAGCGCCACTTGCGCACGGCCTCGAGCGCCGCCTCGTCGAGCGACGCGTCGCCGCTCGACTTGCCGATGGTCGCCTCCTGCACGCGGCCGTTC
>JBBINN010000039.1:0-15753 GCA_037443885.1 Gammaproteobacteria bacterium
GGGTCGCCTCGCGCGGGGAGGACATCCCGGGCCTGGCGCCCGACGATCCGATGCACGAGTTCTTCCGCCGCTTCGGCTTCGGCGACCTGCCGCGCGGGCGGATGCCGCCCGCCCGAGGCGAGGGTTCGGGCTTCATCGTGAGCCCCGACGGCTATATCCTCACCAACGCCCACGTGGTCGACGGCGCCGGGGATGTCAACGTCCGCATGACCGACCGGCGCGAGTATTCCGCCAGGGTCGTGGGTGTGGACGACCGGACGGACGTGGCCGTGCTCAAGATCGAGGCCGAAGGCCTGCCGACCGTCCATCTCGGCGACCCGGATGACCTCAAGGTCGGCGAGTGGGTGGTCGCCATCGGCTCGCCCTTCGGCTTCGAGAACTCGGTGACGGCGGGCATCGTGAGCGCCAAGGCGCGCTCCCTGCCGGGCGACGCCTACACGCCCTTCATCCAGACCGACGTCGCGGTGAACCCCGGCAATTCGGGCGGGCCGCTGTTCAACCTGCGCGGCGAGGTGGTCGGGATCAATTCGCAGATCTACAGCCGGACTGGCGGTTACCAGGGCGTGTCCTTCGCGATCCCCATCGGCGTGGCCGTGGAGGTGCGCGACCAGCTGATCGAGTTCGGCCGCGTCCAGCGCGGGCGCATCGGCGTGACCATCCAGGACGTCAACCAGGCGCTCGCGGATTCCTTCGGCCTGGACCGGCCGCGCGGCGCGCTGGTGAGCTCGGTCGAGCGGGGCAGCCCGGCCGACAAGGCCGGCCTGAAGCCCGGTGACGTCATCCTCGGTGTGGACGGCGAGGGCGTAGAACACTCCGGCCAGCTGCCGCCGCTCGTGGCCCGGGTGAAGCCGGGTGGCCAGGTCGGGCTCGAGGTCTGGCGCGACCGCAAGGCGCGCGAGTTCAAGGTCGGCGTCGGCGAGCTCGAGGCCACGCGCGTGGCGGCGAACCAGCCGCGGGACGAGAGCCCCAGCGGCAAGCTGGGGCTCGCGGTGCGTCCGCTGTCGCCGACGGAGCGCTCGCGCGCCGGCACCGACGGGGCGCTCCTCGTGGAGCGGTCCGACGGGCCCGCGGCGCTTGCCGGCGTCGAGGCTGGCGACATCATCCTGGCCGTCAACGGCCGGCCGGTGGACACGGTGCGGGCGTTGCGCGACGCCGTGGACAAGTCCGGTTCCACCGTGGCTCTCCTCGTCCAGCGTGGCGATGCGCAGATCTACGTGCCCGTGAGGCTGGGCTGAGTTGACCCTGCGGCGCCGCGCATGACAGCCTCCGCCGTGAGCGTGGATCCCCATACGTGATGCGAGGCGAGCATCGATGAGCGCGTTTCGACCGCTGCTGGCAGTCCTGCTGCTCTCGAGTCTCGGTGCTGCCGAGGCGCAGGAGACCCGCGGGCCGCAGTCCTTCCGCGACTGCGACCGCTGCCCCGAGATGGTGGTGGTGCCGGCGGGCGCCTTCATCCTGGGCACGCCGCCCGCCGACCTGCCCGCAGGCGCCGATCCGGCCGAGGCGCAGGCGGTGCTGGTGCGCATTCCGCGTGCCTTCGCGCTCGGCCGCTACGAGGTCACGCGCGCGGAGTTCGACCGTTTCGTGGCCGCCACCGGCCACGAGGCGCGGCCCGGCTGCCGGACCTGGGACGACGCGCTCGCGCGCTTCAACGACGACGCGCGCCGCAACTGGCAGAACCCCGGACGGCCGCGCGAGCCGTTGCCGACGCACCCGGTCAACTGCGTGTCCTTCGCCGACGCCCAGGCCTACGTGGCCTGGCTCGCCCGCCAGACCGGCAAGCGCTACCGGCTGCCCTCCGAGGTGGAATGGGAATACGCCGCGCGGGCGGGCTCACCGGCACTGTGGCCGTGGGGCGACCGCCCGGAGTCCGGCTGCGGCCACGCCAACCTCTACGATCGCAGCGGGCACGCCGCCTACCGCCTGGGTCTGACGCCTGCGGCCTGCGCCGACGGCCATGCCGACGTGGCGCCCGTCGGCAGCCTGTCGGCCAATGTCTTCGGGCTCCACGACATGATCGGCAATGTCGCCGAGTGGGTCGAGGACTGCCACACGGGCAGCTACGTCGGCCGTCCGCGCGACGCACGCGCCTGGACCTGGCTCGGCGGCTGCGTCCGCCGCGTGCAGCGCGGCGGCAGCTGGGTGTCCCCGCCCGGCGAGGCCCGCAGCGGGTCGCGCGTGGGAGGAGATGCCGCCGCGCCGGCCGTCTTCGTCGGCTTCCGGGTGGCCATGGACCTGGACGAGCGGAGGTAGCCGTGATCAGGGCCTGTCTCGTATTGACGCTCTCGCTCGCTGCCGCGGCCGCCCATGCCCAGCAGACCACCGCCGCACGCGCTGCCGCGTCGACCGACTGCCCCGAGTGCCCGGCGCTCGCGCTGGTGCCGCCCGGCGCGTTCACGCTCGGCACGCCGCCGGACGCGCGCGAGGTCGACCCACGCACCGGCGAGTCGCGGCCGCTGTTCGTGACGCTCGGCCGTCCGTACTACGTCAGCGCCCGTGAGATCACCTTCGGCGAGTTCCGGCGATTCGTCGAGGCCACCGGCTACAGCCCGCCGGCAGGCTGCCGCGTGTGGCTCGGCGGCCAGTGGGTCTTCGACGGCGAGCGCAGCTGGCGCGATCCGGGATTCGCCCAGCCGCCTGCCGATGACGAGCCCGTGGTCTGCGTCAGCTGGGAGGACGCGCGTGCCTACGCCCAGTGGCTCGCACAGCGCAGCGGCCGCGGCTACCGGCTGCCCTCGGAGACCGAGTGGGAGTACGTGGCCCGGGGCGGCACCTCGTTCGCGCGCTTCTGGGGCGCCGACGACTCGCACGAGGGCACGGTCATCTCGCTCGCCTGCGACTTCGCGAACGTGTACGACGCCTCGGCGGTCGACGCGCACCGCTTCCCGTTTCCGCATGCAAGCTGCTCGGACGGCCATGCCACGGTGGCTCCGGTCGGCCGCCGCAAGCCGAACGCCTTCGGCGCCTACGACGTGATCGGCAACGTGCGCGAGTGGCTGGCCGACTGCTACACGGCGAGCTACGAGGGCCGGCCGGCCGACGGCCGGGCCTGGACCTGGCAGGGTGGCTGCGAGCAGCGCGTGGTGCGCGGCGGCTCCTGGGCCTCGCGGCCCGCCGTGGCGCGCGCCGCGGCCCGCGATGTCGAGGCGGCGAGCCACCGCCAGAGCGACCTCGGCTTCCGGGTCGCGCGCGACTACGACTGAGCCAGGCGCGCCGGCGATTCAGCGCAGGCGGATGGCGCGCCAGGCGCCCTGGCGCCAGCGCAGCACGAGCGCCGTGCCGGCGCACATGCAGTAGACCAGCAGCGCCGTCCAGCCGCCGACCGCGCCGAATCCCGCGACGGGCCCGCCGAACCAGCCCTGGCCGGGCGCGAAGCTCAGGAAGTAGCACAGCGGGACGAACAGCCCGAAGCCCAGGCTCATCACGAGCAGGGCCGGCACGCGCACGTCGCCGGCCCCGCGCAGGCAGAAGCTCGAGGCGAAGTTGAGGCCGTCGAAGAACTGGTAGAGCGCGGCGATCCACAGCAGCTTGAGCGCGAGCGCGATGGTCGCCTCCGCATTCACGTCCGCCGCGTTCACGAACAGCGGGACCAGCAGCGAGCCGGCGAGCGCCATCACGATGCCGAGCCCGCCCATGCCGAGGGACACGAGCCGGATGATGCGCGTGCCGAGCACGTTGGCCCAGTCGCGGTCGCCGGCGCCGATCGCCTGGCCGACCAGGGTCGTGCCGGCCAGCGCCACGCCGATGCCCGGCATGTAGGCGAGCGAGGTGAACATCATGACGATCATGGTCGCAGCGCCGTCCACGGCGCCGATCCGTACCTGCATGACCTGGAACAGCGCCGAGGCGAGCAGGTCGGCGCTCGCGGTCGCGGCCATCGGCAGGCCGAGGGCGAGTTGCCGGCCGATGGCGCCGAGCTGCGGCCGCCAGGTCGCGAGCGGCCGGTAGCGGGCCGGCTCGAGCCTGAGCATCAGGACCATGGCCAGCGCCACGCCGATGACCTGCGCGAGCGTGGTCGCGAGCGCGGCGCCGGTGACGCCGAGCCCGAGGCCGAAGATCAGCCACTCGTTCAGGATCACGTTGGCGAGCGCGACCACCGTCGTCACGACGAGCGGCAGGCGGGTGTGGCCGATGCCGTTGAAGTAGGCCGACAGCGCCCACAGCGCCGCGGCGAAGGGACCCCCCGCCACGCGCGGCTGCCAGTAGTCCACGGCGAGGCCCTCGATCACGGGGTCGAGACCGAACAGCCCCACCAGCGGCGGTCCCGCGAAGACGGCGGCCACGAACAGCGGCACCGTCGCGATCGAGGCCCACAGGCCGATCCAGAGCGCCTTGCTGGCGCGGCGATAGCGACGCCCGCCGTAGGCCTGCGCCACCAGCGTCTGCACCGCCATGGTGGCGCCGCCGAAGAGCAGCAGCGCCAGGATCACGAACCAGTAGACCGCGCCGAGCGCGGCCGTCGCGTCCACCGACAGCCGCCCGATGAACCACGTGTCCGTCAGGCTGAGCACGGCCTGGATCGTGCTGTTGAGCACCAGCGGCAGCGCGAGCGCGAGCACGGCGCGCATGTCCACGCGTCGATGCCCGTCGGCATCGACGCGCATGGCGGGCAGCCGCGCGGTCGCGCCGCTGGATCCGGGTTTCAGCTCGTCCATGCCTTTGCCTCGGGCACCTGAGCATCGGTGGCTGGCGGCGGGCTGGGCGCGCGTCGCGGGGCCACGGGGCGCGGCAGTATACGGGAGCGGTTGCTCCCGGGGCTCAGCCGGCGCGCTTCCCGCCCCGGTAGGGCCTGCGCAGCGCCGGCACGTACAGGTGGCGGTGCGCGATCACGACCGTCGGATCGTCCGGGTGGTGGGCCAGTTTATAGCGGTTGTGCTTTGCGGCCGCGAGCATCTTGGTGTTGAAGGCGAGGATGATGCCCTCGAGCTCGTGGAAGCCGAGCCGCTTCGCGTGCTTCTCGACCTCGTGCAACAGCAGCGTGCCGAGGCCCTTGCCCTGCCAGCGGTCGAGCACGATCACCGAGAACTCGCACACGGCGTCGCGGTCCGTCGGCACGATCCGGATGCCGCCGATGATGCGCTCCTCGCCCTCGGCATCCGCGATGGCAACCAGAACGAAGGAGCGGGATTCCCACAGCGTGCGCTCCACCATGTCCACCGCCGAGGGCGTCAGGCGCGGCATGGGCGCCATGAAGCGCATGTAGCGTGACTGCTCGGACATGCCGGCGAAGAACTGCGCCGCCTGTTCCAGATCGGCCGCCTCGAGCGGGCGCAGGCGCACCGGCTTGCCGTCGTCCAGGAACCGGTGCAGCGTGCGGGTGCGCCGGAACCTCACGATGGGTCTCCGCTGAAGTGCGCGCCGTGGCGGCCTGACAGCACGGCGTGGATCTCGGCGACGATCGCCACGGCGATCGCCTCCGGCGTGCGCGCGCCGATGTCGAGGCCGACCGGGCCGCGCAGCCGGCCAGCGAGCCCTGCCGCGGCCGCCCCGAGGTCGTCGAGCAGCTTCCGGCGGCGTGCGGAAGGTCCGAGCAGGCCGACGTAGGCCGGCCCGCGCGTGGCCAGGGCCCGCAGGTAAAGCGCATCCGACTCGAGGTGGTGGCTCATCACCACGGCCGCGTCGAAAGCGCCGAGGTCCACGGATCCGGCAAGCGTGTCCGCGTCTGCGCGCACCACGCGGCAGCCCGGAAAGCGGCCGGGATCGGCATAGGCCGGACGGTGGTCGGCCAAGGTGACGTCGAGGCCGATGTCGAGCGCCAGCCGTGCCAGCGGCTGCGCATCCGGGCCGCCGCCGAGCACCAGCAGCGCGGGTGGTGGCAGCACCGGCGTGATCAGCGCCTCCAGTGGCGGCGAGTCGATCACCACCAAGCGAGGCGAACGCTCGCGGCTGGCCGCGGTGCGCGCCGCAACCAGGGCCGCAGGCTCGACCACTCCAGGCGTCGCGCCGCCCTCCCAGAAGGAGCTTCCGGGCGCGATACCGCCGGGACTCGAGGCGAGTACCGTCGCGATCGCGAAGACGCGGCGCGACTCGACCGCCTGCTCGGCCGCCGCGAGCGGTTGCCAATCCTCGGCCGGCCCCACGCGCTGCAGCAGGATCCGCATGGCGCCCTCGCAGCCGGCGCCGAGGCCGAACAGCAGGTCGTCCGGGTCGCGCATGTCGTAGCTCACGAGGCGCGCCTCGCCGGTCTCGCGCACGCCGCGGGCGAACTCGACGAGGTCGTGCTCGAGGCAGCCGCCGGACAGCAGCCCGAAGATCCGGCCATCGTGCGCGATGAGCATCCGGGTGCCCGCCTTGCGGTAGGTGGAACCTGCCGTGTCCACGACGGTGGCGAGCACGATCGGCAGGCCGTCGGCGCGCAGCCTGCGGAAATCACGTATGAGAAGGCTGGCCGGAGCCTCGAGCGCGGGGTTCATGCACGTGCGAGCTTACACCCTTCCGTTACAATTGCGGTTTCAGCGGGCCCGCCCCGCGCCGACCACGCGTGAGGCCCACGTGACCGACACCCCCGTCCAGAGCGTCGCGATCGAAACCGAGTGTGTGATCATCGGTGCGGGCCCCTGCGGCCTGTTCGCCGTGTTCGAACTGGGCCTGCTCGGCATGAAGTGCCACATCGTGGACACCCTCAAGCACCCCGGCGGGCAGTGCGCGGAGCTCTATCCCGACAAGCCGATCTACGACATCCCGGCGCTGCCGGTCTGCGGTGCGCAGGAACTGGTCGATCGCCTGATGCAGCAGATCAAGCCCTTCGGCGCGGGCTTCCACCTCGGCGAGGAGGTCACCGAAGTGCGCCGGCGCGAGGACGGCCGCTTCGACGTCGCGACCGCGAAGGGCACGCGCTTCGACGCGGGCGCGGTGATCGTCGCCGCGGGTCTCGGCTCGTTCCAGCCGCGGCGGCTGTCGGTGGAGGGCTCCGACGTGGTCGAGGGCCGGCAGCTGCATTACCGGGTCGCGAAGGCCGAGGACTACCACGGCCGGGACCTCGTGATCGCCGGCGGCGGCGACAGCGCGCTCGACTGGGCGCTCGAGTTCTGCGGCAAGGCACGTTCCGTGACGCTGGTGCACCGGCGCAGCGAGTTCCGCGCTCAGCCGGCGAGCGTCGCCCGCATGCAGGAACTCGTGGCGGCCGGCCGGATGCGCCAGCTCACCGGCCTCATCGGCGCGATGCGTCTCGACGGCGACCGGCTCGCCGCCGTCACGATCAACGGGCCCGAGGGCGCCGCGACGGAGATTCCCTGCGACCACGTGTTCGCCTTCTTCGGCCTGCACCCGAAGCTCGGCCCGATCGCCGAGTGGGGCATGGAGCTCGACAGGAAGGCGCTCAGGGTGGACACGGAGAAGTTCCAGACCAGCGTGCCGGGCATCTTCGCCATCGGCGACATCAACACCTACCCGGGCAAGAAGAAGCTGATCCTCTCGGGCTTCCACGAGGCCGCGCTCGCCGCCTTCGGCGTGCAGGCCTACGTCTATCCGAAGAAGCGCCAGTTCCTGCAGTACACGACCACGAGCCCGGTGATGCAGCAGCGACTCGGCGTCAGCGGCGCGCCCGAGGCCGAATAGGGGCCGGCCGGCGCCGCCGGGCTCGCCGCGCCGCGGTCGGCAGGAGGGCGGAACGGGGCCTCCGCCGCTTGCATGCCGATGCGCGGTCGACGCGCGCTCGGGTACGCTTGGAACCGAAAGGAGAGCGCCGATGGACCGCAGGCTGGCGGAACTGCTCAAGCTCTTCGACCTCGAGCGCCTCGAGGTCAACCTGTTCCGCGGCGTGAGCCAGGACATCGGCTCGCCGCAGGTGTTCGGGGGACAGGTGCTCGGCCAGGCGCTGGTCGCGGCGTCGCGTACCGTCGAGGGGCGCCTGGTGCACTCGCTGCACGCCTATTTCCTGCGCCGCGGCGACATCCAGGCGCCGATCGTCTACCAGGTCGAGCGCAACCGCGACGGCGGGCACTTCACCAGCCGGCGCGTGATGGCCATCCAGCACGGCCAGCCCATCCTGACGATGTCCTCGTCGTTCCAGGCGCCGGAGGAGGGCGTCGAGCACCAGCTCGCGATGCCGCAGGTGCCGCCGCCGGAACAGCTGCACGAGGCGGAGGACCTCGAGGCCGAGATCCTCTCGCGTGTCCCGGAGAAGGTGGCGCGGTTCTTCGAGCACCACGCGCCGTTCGAGTTCCGGCCGGTGCGGCCACCCGACTACGTTCACCCGGAGAAGCGCGAGCCGGTCAAGCACGTCTGGTTCCGTCTCGTGGATACGATCCCGGACGACCAGGCACTGCACCGCTGCCTGCTCGCCTACGTGTCCGACTACCACCTGCTCGATTCCGCCAACCTGCCGCACGGCCGCTCGTACTTCGACCTGCAGATGGCCAGCATCGACCACGCGCTGTGGTTTCACCGCCCGCTGCGGGTGGATGAATGGCTGCTGTACGCGATCGACAGCCCGACTCAGGCGAGCTCGCGCGGCTTTGCGCGTGGCAGCATCTTCGCGCGCGACGGACGGCTGGTCGCGAGCGTCGCGCAGGAAGGACTGATCCGCGAGCGCGCCGGCGGCTGGCAGGGTACGCGCCCGCCGGGTCAGGACCGGCGCTGATGAAAGTCGCCTGGATCATCATCGGCCTGGTCGCGGCCTACCTCGTCGCGCAGCTCCTGATGATCTGGCGCACGCGCAACGACGTTCCGCCGCCGCCGCCCGGCGGCTGGAAGAAGGGAACCTTCGACGACGAGGATCAGGACGAGCCGCCGCGCAGGCT
Organism: Gammaproteobacteria bacterium; assembly: GCA_037443885.1. Classification (GTDB taxonomy): domain Bacteria; phylum Pseudomonadota; class Gammaproteobacteria; order Steroidobacterales; family Steroidobacteraceae; genus SG8-30. The sequence continues at coordinate 8,742 of JBBINN010000039.1, forward strand.
GCCTCCGCCCTGAGGCGGCGCGGGCCGCGGCGCCGGGCCCAAGCGGTGGTGCGAGGCTACTCCAGGACGAGCTCGAGCCGCACCGCAGCTTCTGCCGGCTTCGCCTCGCCCATCACGATGAACACCCGCGAGGCGTCCACCTGGCCGTCCGCCAGCAGCAGGTCCTGCACCGCGCCGGCGCGGGCGCGCGCGAGTTCGGCGAGGTCCTCGTCGGTCACCGCGAAGGCGGGCCGCAGCGCCGCCTCGAGCCAGGCGATCGCGTGCTCGTTCGCATCGACCGCGGGCTCGCCCTCGGCCGGCTTCGGCGGCTTCGGGATCTCCGGCTTCGCAGCCAGTCGCTCGTGGTAGAGCGCAGTGAGCCGGTCCCTGTAGGCCGCCCGATCGCCGCGCCATGCGTCGCCGGCGTCACCCTGCGAGAGCGCCGCCTCCCAGCGCTGCGCCTCGAGCGCCATCCGGTCGGCGACGGGGTCGGCGGCTGCGGGGACGTCGAGTCGCAGGCCCGGTCGCTCGATGAGTCCGGTCCTGAGGCTTTCGAGCTTCGCCCGGGTCGCCTCGTCGAGCTCGGCGCTGCCCGGCGCGAAATCGAGGAAGGCGAGTTCCTCGCCGCCGCCGAACAGGCTGCCGATCAATGCGAATGGCGCGGTGACGATCTTGCCCAGCAGGTTGACGAACATCTTCCAGATGATCGGACCGATACGGAAGGTCGGATCGTCGACGGAGCCCGAGACGGGAAGGTCGAGATCGATCACGCCGTTGCGGTCCTTCAGCAGCGCGATCGCGAGCTTGAGCGGCAGAGAGAGGGCGTCCGGCGAGTCCACCTTGCCGCCGAGCTCGAGCTGGTCGATCCGGATCCTGTGCTGGGCGTCGAGGCGACGGTTCTCGACGCGGTACTGCGTGAGCACCGACAGCTTGCCTTTGTCGATGATGTAGCCGGCGAACTTGCCCGAGTACGGGTTGAAGGTGGACAGCTCGATGTTGTCGAAGCGCGCCGTCAGGTCGGTGAAGGACTCGGCGGCGAGGTAGTTCACCTCGCCGGTGACGGTGACGGGGGCATAGCGGTCCACCTTGCCTTCGATTTCAACCTTCGCCCGCGCGGCGGGATCGGACGACAGGCCCGTGATCGTCCCGGCCAGCTGCTGCGCGGCGACGGCGAAACTCGGCTCGACCGTGAAGTCCGCGAAATGCGTGGCGCCGTCGACGATCCGCACGCGGCCGATGCGCATGGCCATGGCCGGCGCCGCCGGCCCGGCAGTCGCCGCGGGCGGCGCGGAGGAAGCCTCGTCCTCGCTCGCGTCGGCGGCCTTGCCGGAGACACGCTCGGCGGCGATCCGTTCCGCCTTTCGGGTTGCCGCGGCAGGGTCCAGCACCGCCTCGACGTTGGTCACGCCGTTCGCGCCGAGCACGAGCCTGATCCAGGGCTCACGGGCGACGATCTCGCGGATCTCGAGCGAGGCGGGAGCGCTCGCGTAGGCGATGCCGGCGAGTTCGAGCGAACGCCAGCGCGCGAAGTCCTCCTCGAGCAGGCGGTCGCGCGTGCGCAGGTCGTCTATGCTCAGGTCGCCCGTGACCCTGAATGCCGCGGCGGGGCCGGGTTCCAGCGTCGCCTTCAGTTCGCCAGCGAGGATGCCCGCGTCGAGCAGCAGGTCGGACGTCGTCGCGATGTAGGGCTGTGCCGGCGTCAGGTCGAGCCCTTCGATCTGCACGGCGAGGTCGGCTGCGAGCGGCTCGGGGGTGACACGGCCGTGCACGCCGATGCTGCCGCCGGCGCCGGAGGCGATCCGCGCATTCACCTGGATCGCCCCGGCCAGCGGCCAGGCGAGACCGCCGACGGTGAGCTCCGGTACGCGGAGCTCGAGCGCGGCGGCGGGAGTGAGCGTACGGTCGGTGAACGGCAGGACTGCGTCGCGAATCGTGAGTGCGGCGACCTCGACGCGCCACTGCGGTGCGGTCGGGGCTTCGCCCGCGACGGGTGACGGTGTGCCTGCGCCGGCTTCAGCCGGCGTGGCCGCTGCCGGCAGGCCGTCCGCCGCGACCAGTTCAGGGAGCTCTAGGCCGGTCGGAGTTCGCGCCAGAGGAAGCGACGCCCCTGCGATCGCGACGCCACCGATGCTCAGGGTCCGTGCCGCGAGGTCCGTGTGCGAGTCGGTGACGAGGATGGACCCGACGCGCCACGGCTGGTCGTGACCTGGCGCGAGCGTCGCGAGGTCGACAACCTCGATCCGCGGGACTGCCACGGTGCCCGCGATCTCTCCCCCGGCCAGCGACAGGTCGTACTCGAGCTCGATGGAGATCACACCCTCGGGCAGCGCCACCGGCAGGAGGTCGCCGAGGTACTCCGCGAGCTGTGCCGCCGGGAGCGCGGCGACGGCGACGCTGCCGCGCGAGGCCAGGTTGCGCAGATCGAAGGCACCGTCGAAGTCGAGCCGGGCACCGCTCGTGCCGGTGGCGCTCAGGCGAAAGGCGTTGCCCTCGCCCTCGGTGTGGAAGTCGGTCAGGCCGAAGCTGATCGGCGTGAAGCGTGCCAGGAAAGGCTCGGCCCGCGTGCGGTCCTCGAAGTCGAATTCGCCGCCGTCGAGCTCGAGGCGGCCGATTCGAACGCGCGGCAAGGCGCCGTCACCGGAAGGCTCCGGCGCGAGCTCGCGGCGCGCGAAAAGCCGCGCGAGGTTGGTGTCGCCCTCCTCGAACCGGATGAGGCGCGCATAGGGCCGTTCGGCCCGGATGCCCTCGAAGGTCCAGGTGCGCCGCCACAGTGAGGAGCCGAGCTCGAAGTCCACGTCCAGCAGGCCGAATCCGAGCGTGCGGGTTCCCTCGTCGTCGCGGACCTCGAAGTCGCGCGCGACGAGGCGGAGCTGGAACGGATGGAAGCGGACCTCGCCGAGCGAGGCTTCGCGGCCGAACTCCTCGCGCAGGCTCTCCACGACGGCGCCCCGCACGAGTGCCGGCACCGCGTAGGTGCCGAAGGCGGCGTATCCACCGACGAGGGCGCCGACGACAAGGGCGGCGATCGACAGCCTGCGCTTCATGCATGGTTCCCCGACAGCCAGTCTTCGCGGCCGACACAGTAGACGTTGACGTCCCACATCTTCCCACGGCCGCGCGCGTGTCCGCGAAGCAGGGACTCCCAGCGCAGGCCGGTGCGCTCCAGCACCCGTGCTGAGCGCGTGTTCTCGATGGCTGTCATGGCGACCATGCGCGCGACGCCGAGCTGCGAGAAGCCGGCTGCCACGATCGCGCGCAGCGCCTCCGTGGCGTAACCATGCCCCCAGTGGGGCCTCGCCAGCAGGTAGCCGAGCTCGAGTTCCTCGCGGCTGCGCAGCGTGAGGTCGCAGGCGCCGATGACGATGCCGTCGCTGGCGCGCTCGAGGGCGAGTTCCCAGAAACGGCGCACGCGCGCGGACTGGGCGCCGATCACCTCGTCGAGGTGGCGGCGTGCCGCGGCCGCGTCACGCGGGCCGAACAGCATGTGCCGGGTGACGCGCGGGTCGGCGCTCCAGCCGGCGAGCGCCGGCAGGTCGCTGCCGGTGAACTCGCGTATCCGCAACCTCGCGGTCTCGAGTGGCAACGCCAGCGCCGGCGGCCGGCGAGCGGCGTGTGGCCTGGCGGGTGTCGGGTGCGTCATGCGGGATCAGACCGCCTCGACCAGGACCCAGGGATAGCCGTCGGGCGCCGTGAAACCGAAACAGCGGCTCCCGAACTCATCGTGCAGCACGTCCGTCAGCTCGCGGGCACCGCCCGCGGACACGCGGCGGTGCAGTCCCTCGATGCCGCGCGCGCGCCAGCTGTAGAGCGAGTAGCCCAGGCAGCCGGGCCGCGAGCGGTCCATCAGGTCCGGCAGGCGGCTGCTACGGGCAAAACGCAGGACCTTGAGCTTGCCGGAGCGGCGCTCGGCGAGGGCGTGGCCGGAGCGCGGGTCGTCGAAGTCCACCATCCAGTGGGTCTCGCCCTCCTCGAGGCCGAAGATGCGCCGCGAGCCCGTCGCCTGCTCCCAGGGGCGCTCGGCGTCGAACCAGCGCTTGAGCCCGAGCACCTGGTCGTAGAAGTCGAGCACACGGTGGTCGTCGGCGACGATCATCATCCCGAAGTGCGTGTGCTGGCTGCTGCGGAACAGGCAGTGCGGGTTGATCTCTCCGTACAGCGGGCTGTCGTAGCCGAAGCGCTCGAAGAAGACCTGACGGTAGTGCGGCTGCAGCACGACCATCTCGCGCACGCCGACCAGCTCGTCGCGAAACGGCACGGCCGCGCGCTCGCCCGAGACTTCGCCGATGACCGCGAGTATCGGCGGGATGAGCGTGAGCTCGGCGCCGGCCTCGAGCGCGCGCTGGGCGTGGTTGGCGATGTTCATGACGCTCGATGTGAGGCGCACGCCCCAGCGGCTGCCGATGCCGCGCAGGTCGGGCCCGACGCCGAGCCCGGCGTTGCGCGGCCGTTCCCACTGCATCAGGCGTACCAGGCCGTGGTCGGAGTCCTGGTGCAGCAGTCGCACCGAGCGCAGGGCGGAATCGTGGCCGTAGAGCGCGCGCGCGGCCGCCGCGTCGAGCTCGCCGATCGGGCCCACCCGGCAGCCGTAGCGCTCGAAGTCGGCGATGGCCGCCGCGAGGTCGGGTACGCCGACGCAGGCTTCGTAGAGGCCGCCGACGCAGCCTGGTTCCACGCTCAACGTCGTTCCTCCCGCTCGCGAAGGACCTTGCCGGGATTCATGATGCCCTGCGGGTCGAGCAGGCGCTTGATGCCGCGCATCAGCCCGAGCGCGACGGGGTCCTCGTAGCGCTCGAGCTCCGCCACCTTGTCCTGGCCGATGCCGTGCTCGGCGCTGAAGCTGCCCCGGTGGCTCGCCACGAGGTCGTGCACTGCGCGCCGCAGCTCCTCGCCGCGGGCCAGGAAGGCCGGATCGTCACCGCCGACGGGTGCGCTCAGGTTGAAGTGGAGGTTGCCGTCACCCAGATGGCCGTAGGCGACGAGGCGCGCTCCGGGCGCCAGGCGCTCGAGCAGCGCGCCGCCCTCGGCGACGAACCGCGGAATGGCGTGCGTCTCCACCGATATGTCGTGCTTGAGGCTCGCGCCCTCGCGCGTCTGCGCCTCGGGGATGCTCTCGCGCAGGCGCCACAGCGACTCCCGCTGCGCGAGCGACGTCGCGATGACGACATCCCGGACCTCGCCGACCTCGAGGTCGGCGGCGAGCCTCGACTCGAGCGCCTCGTCGAGCCTCGCGGCATCCGAGGGCAGGGACACTTCGAGCAGCACGTACCACGGCGCCGGGGCGTCGAACGGGTCGCTGCAGCCGGGCACGTGGCGGCAGGTGAGCTCGAGCGCGAGCCGCGGCACCAGCTCGAAGGTGGTGACGGTGTCGCCGAGATCGTCGCGCAGGCGCTCCAGCAACCGCACGGCCGCGGCCGGGTCGGCGAGCGCGACCAGCGCGGTGGCCTGGCCGCGCGGCCGGGGAAAGAGCTTGAGGCAGGCGGCGGTGATGATGCCGAGCGTTCCCTCGGCCCCGATGAACAGGTGCTTGAGGTCGTAGCCGGTGTTGTCCTTGCGAAGCGGGTGCAGCTGGTCGAGCACCCGGCCGTCCGGCAGCACGACCTCGAGGCCGAGCACGAGGTCGCGCATCATGCCGTAGCGCAGCACGGCCGTGCCGCCGGCGTTGGTGGCGAGGTTGCCGCCGATGGTGCAGGAGCCCTCCGAGCCGAGCGACATCGGGAACAGGCGGTCCACGGTCGCCGCCGCGACCTGCACCTCGTGCAGGACGCAGCCGGCCTCGACGGTGATCGAGTTGCCGGCCGGCTCGACGGCGCGGATCCGGCTCATGCGCCGCAGCGAAACGACGATATCCTGCCCGCCGGGGCGCGGCGTTGCCGCGCCGCAATAGCCCGTGTTGCCGCCGTGGGGCACGACACCCACGCCCAGCCCGGCGCAGCGCCGCAGCAGCGCGGACACCCGGGCGGTCGAGTCGGGCAGGGCGACGAGCGCGGCATCGCCCCGGTAGCGGCGGCGATGGTCCACGAGGAAGGGCCCGATGTCGGCCGGCGCGTCGAGATATCCCCCGGCGCCCAGCAACGTGCGTAATTCGTCGAGGGTGGCGGGCGCCAACGGTCCACGATCCGTCGTCATCGTAAAATCATACCTTGGGCCGTCATGGGGCTGTCACATCCTGCGGCTAGGTTGCCGCGTTTCCTCGCCGCCGCGCCCGATGGAGGACTGATGTCGTCGAAGGCTGTCCTGCTCGCCACCCTTCTGAGCCTTCCCGCGCTGGCGCCGCTCCCGGCCGAAGCGCACGAGCCGCGCAACACGCTGACACTGCCCGGCGACGCTCGCTACCGGGCCACCCACCATCCCGATCGCGTGATCCTGGTCGCGGGCGAGGACCCGGCGCGTTCGCAGGCGGTCAACTGGCGCACCGGACCCGGCGTCGCGGAAGCGGTCGCGCAGATCGCCGTGGCCCGCGACACCCCGGGCCTGCACCTCTCGGCCACCACCGTGGCGGGCACGACCCGGCCGCTCGTCACCGACAACGGCCTCGCCCACCATCACTCGGTGCGCTTCGAGGGTCTCCAGCCCGACACGCTCTACGCCTACCGCGTGCGGGGCCAGGGCACCTGGAGTGAGTGGCTGCAGTTTCGCACCGCACCGGCCGGGTTCCGGCCGTTCTCGTTCCTCTATTTCGGTGACGCCCAGAATTCCATCCGGTCCCACTTCTCGCGTGTGATCCGCGAGAGTGTCCGCGAGCTGCCCCAGGCTTCGCTGCTGCTGCATGCGGGCGACCTGGTGAACCTGCGCGAGGGCAATCACGACGACGAGTGGGGTGAGTGGTTCGAGGCGGGGAGCTTCCTGCACGGCATGATTCCAGCCGTTCCGGTCGCCGGCAACCACGAGCACGTCAAGCGGACCGAGACGGATGGCTCGGAGACCTATTCCCTCTCGCCGCACTGGCCGCTGCAGTTCGGGCTGCCGCGCAACGGCCCGCCGGGTCACGAGGATACCGTCTACTTCATCCGCTACCCCGGGGCGCTGTTCGTGG
>JBBINN010000039.1:15763-19040 GCA_037443885.1 Gammaproteobacteria bacterium
CGATGCGGGCCCTCGACCAGCCGGGCTCGGCCGGGGTCCAGGGCCGCTGGCTGGACGACCTGCTGGCGCGGGAGATGGCGCCGTGGGTGATCGTCAGCCACCACCACCCGGTGTTCTCGGTCTCCATGGGCCGCGACAACCCTCTGCTGCGCGAACACTGGCTGCCGGTCTACGAGCGCCACGGGGTGGATCTCGTGCTGCAGGGTCACGACCATGCCTACGGGCGCGGCCACAACGTTGCGGAAGGCGCGACCGCGGTCGGCACGCGGGGCGTACCTGTGTACGTCGTCTCGGTGGCAGGACCCAAGCAGTACCTCGTCTCGGACGAGGCGCGCGAGACACTCGAGCGCACCGGCGAGGACGTGCAGCTCTACCAGATCGTTCACGTCGAGCAGAACCGGCTGCGCTACGAGTCGCGCACGGTGACGGGCCGCCTGTACGACGCCTTCGACGTCGAGCGCGGCCGGGGTGGGTCGAAGCGCTTCGTCTCCCGCCTGCCGCGCGGCGCGCCCGAGGATCGCTGTGGCAATCCCTCGCTCCCCCGGCCGACGCGCTGCTGGGAAGGCACCGAGCTGGTGGAGTGACCGTGGCGGCCGCGCGACAGTTGTGGCTTCTCAACTGAACTGTCATCACGTCGTCATCGGGCCGTCAGCATCGCGGCGGACCATGCGGGCCTTCCGAACAAGTACTCCTCAGGGGAGGCCGACGATGACTTCGATGAACGCGCTGTCGCGACACGCGATGGCCTGGCTGCTCGCTGCCTGCCTGGCGCTGGTCGCGACCGGTGCACTGGCCCAGGCGGCCGGTTCGATTGCCGGGCGGGTGTCGGGACCCGGCGGATCCGCGCTTCCCGGCGCCCAGCTGAGCATTCCCGCGCTCGGGCTTCGCGCCGCCGCCAACGCGCAGGGCGAATTCGCCCTGACCGGCGTGCCGGCCGGCACTCACGAGGTCAATGTCCAGTACCTGGGCTACCAGTCGGTCAATCGTGAGGTGACCGTGGTCGCCGGCGAGCGCAGTGCGGTGGACTTCGTGCTCGTCTCGACCGCCGTCGCTGGCGTGACGGAGCTCGAGGCGGTGACCGTCACGGGCCTTGCCATCCGCGACGCCACCGCGCGTGCCATCAACCAGCAGCGCAGCGCGGATGCCGTGACCAACGTGATCTCCTCGGACTCGATCGGGAAGTTCCCCGACCCGAACATCGCCGAGGCGCTGCAGCGCGTGCCGGGACTCGCGATCGAGCGCGACCAGGGCGAGGGCCGCTACATCAATCTCCGCGGCGCACCCTCCGAGTTCACGGCCGTCTCCATCGACGGCGTGACCCTGGCCTCTCCGGCGCCCGACACCCGCAAGGTGGACCTCGACGTGATCCCGTCCGACATCGTCGGCCAGATCGAGGTTTCCAAGACCCTCGTGCCTTCGCAGGATGCGGACTCGATCGCCGGCGCGGTCAACATCGTGACCCCGTCGCCGTTCGACACGGGCCGGTTCACCCTGCGTGCGTCGGGTGGCGGGAGCTACAACGAGTTCGGCAGCACCAACGACGTCCGCGGCAGCTTCCTGGTCAGCGATGTCTTCGGCACGGAAGAACGCTTCGGCGCGCTGTTCTCGGCGGCCTATTCGAAGACGGACCGGCAGCTCGACAACGTCGAGAACGTCTGGGAGCGGCTCGACACCCCCGAGGGCGACGAGGTCTTCGGCCTGGTCGAGACCCTCTTCAAGGACTACGACACCCGCCGGGAGCGCGTGGCCACGACCGGCGTGCTCTACCTGAACGTCACCGATCTCGACCGCGTCTACCTGCGCGGCTCCTACGCCCGCTTCGAGGACGATGAATACCGCAATCGCCTCGGCATCATCTGGGAGGACGGCACGCTGCAGCCCGGCGCGACCGACAGCTCCGCGACCTTCGCCAGGCCCCATCTCACCAAGCAGTGGCGTCACCGCGTGATCCGCAACGAGCTGACCACGCTCGCCGCCGGCGCCGAGCACGAGCGCGACCGGTACCGCCTCGACTACAACCTGTCCCTGTCGATGGCCGAGCAGACCTACCCGAACCGCGACGAGCTGCTGTATCGCACGATCTCGGGCCAGCGCCCGGCTACGGTGAGCTACGATTTCTCGCGCAACGCCAACCTGCCGTACTACTCGCTGTTCGACACCAAGGAACACCTCGAGCTGCAGCGCTACGCATTCCGTGAGAACACCTTCCGCCGGCAGGATACCGAGGAGGACGAGCTGTCCTTCGCCGGCAACCTCGAGCTGCCGGCCACCCTGGCAGGCACGCCCACGACCTGGAAGTTCGGCGTCAAGTACCGCGGCAAGGACAAGGAGTCCGACAACGAGCAGTGGCGCGATCGCCGCGCCGCGTCCGCGCCCACGACGCCGCTGCCGGACCTGCTGAGCGACGAGGTCTCGCGGAACTTCAATTATCTGCTCGGCAACAAGTTCGCGCCGGGCCTGGTGCAGGAATACCTCGACGGGATCAAGCCGACATCGGCCGTGGACGCCACCCGGCGCATCCCGCAGTCGATCACCTCGGATTACGAGGTGACCGAGGACATCTATGCCGCCTATGGCCAGGCCAGGCTGGAGTTCGGCCGGACGGACCTGCTGGTCGGGCTGCGCATCGAGCGCACGGAGCTCGACGGAACTGCCCCGCAGTTCAATGCCGACACGGGCGAGGTGACGACCGGCAAGGCTGATTCGAGCTACACGGAGTACTTTCCGGGCATCACCCTGCGCCACGCGTTCAGCGACCAGCTTATCGGTCGCGCGGCCGTCACCCGCGCCATCGCGCGGCCGAACTTCATCGACGTCGTGCCGCGGGTCGAGGCCTCCAATACCGATACCGCCCTGCCCACGCTCACGCTCGGCAATCCCGACCTGAAGCCGACGCTGTCGAACAACTTCGACCTGTCGCTGGAATACTACTTCGAGCCCCTGGGGCTGCTGTCGGCCAATGTCTTCTACAAGGACCTGAAGGACTACGAATACACGCTCACCTTCCTGGGTTCCTTCGAGGGCGCGCCTGCCCGCCTGAGCCAGGCGCAGAACGCACCGGACGGCGAGGCCTACGGCTTCGAGCTGAACTGGTCGCAGAAGTTCGAGCAGCTGCCGGGCTGGATGTCGGGCTTCGGCGTGTTCGCCAACTACACCTGGACCGACGCCGAGATGAAGCTCGGCAGGGACGTGGCCGGCCGCAGCCGTTTCCCGTTGCAGGGCCAGTCGGAGAACACCTACAACGTCGCCCTGGCATACGAGATGGGCGGGTTCAGAG
>JBBINN010000040.1:0-18825 GCA_037443885.1 Gammaproteobacteria bacterium
GTTGACACCCGGCCTGAAAGCCTTCTATTTTCTGGGGTAATCCCCCGGAAGCGGGGATCCGGTGCTCTTTGTGCGCCCGTAGCTCAGTTGGATAGAGTGACGGTCTCCGAAGCCGTAGGTCGTGGGTTCGAATCCCGCCGGGCGCGCCATTTTTCCGAGCCTCCTTGTTGACACATCGTCGTTCGACGGTATCCTCGCCGCGCCTGCGCTGCCGGAGGCAGCACAGTCCCCCTGGGTCACGGGTCCACTCATCCATGGACGACGGCAGTTTCAGTCCGAATGACGCTTAAACCCCCGGGGCGCGGCTGAACCTGCCTGCCTCCGGGCGCCGGAGGCATCATGAATCGCGAAGACCTCGACCGCGCCCTGCGCGCGGCGCTCGACCCGGCTGCGGCGGGCTCCTTTGCCGCGCTGGTGCGCGAGCAGCATCCCGCCGACATCGCGGCCCTGCTCGACGAATTCTCGCCGTCCGAGTCCACGCTGCTGCTGCTGCGGCTGCCGGCCGCCGATCGCGCCGAACTCTTCGGCTACGTGGAGCCTGAAAGCCAGCTCGCGCTGCTCGCCCTGTTCCCGCGCCGTGAGGTTGCCGCTCTCTTCGCCGCCATGGACGCGGACGAGCGCGCGGACCTCTTCCTGCGCCTGGGCGAGACGCAGCAGCGCGATCTCCTGCCCGCGCTGGCGCAGGCCGAGCGGGAGGACATCCGCAAGCTCGCCTCCTACGACGAGGGCAGCGCCGGATCGGTGATGACCTCGGACTACGCCACGCTGACGCCGGATCTCTCCGCGCCGGAGGCGATCGAGCAGCTGCGCCGCGTCGCGCCGGACGCGGAGACGATCTACCAGGCCTACGTGGTCGACGGTGAACGCCGTCTCGTCGGCACGGTTTCGCTGAGGGACCTGATCGTCGCGCCGGCCGCCGCGCGTGTCGGGGAGCTGATGAGCCGGGATCCCGTTTACGTCCGTGCGGAGCAGCCGCGCGAAGCGGTCGGCCAGCTCATCGGCAAGTACGACCTCATCGCGCTGCCGGTCATCAACGGCGGCGACCGGCTGGTCGGCATCGTGACCTACGACGACGCCCTCGACGTGGTGGAGGAGGAAGCCACCGAGGATTTCCAGAAAGGCGGCGGCAGCCTCTCGTTCCGCGGCCTGAACATCGTCGAGGCCTCGGCCTGGCAGCTCTACCGCCGCCGGATCTTCTGGCTGCTGCTGCTCGTCTTCGGCAACCTGTTCTCCGGGGCCGGCATCGCCTTCTTCGAGGAGACGATTGCGGCCTACATCGCGCTGGTGTTCTTCATGCCGATGCTGATCGGCTCCGGCGGCAATGCGGGCAGCCAGGCCTCGACGCTGATGGTGCGCGCGCTCGCGACCGGAGACGTCGAGCTGCGCGACTGGGGCCGCATGCTCGGGCGGGAGTTCGCCGTCGCCGGCCTCATGGGAGCGACGATGGCGCTCGCCGTCTCCTCCATCGGCCTCCTGCGCGGCGGGCCCGAGATCGCGATGGTGGTGGCCGGCGCGATGCTCGCGATCGTGGTCGTTGGCAGCGTCATCGGGATGTCGCTCCCGTTCCTCCTCTCACGGTTCCGGCTGGACCCGGCCACGGCAAGCGCGCCGCTCGTCACGACCCTGGCCGACGCGGCGGGAGTGGTGATCTACCTGTCGATCGCGGTGCTGGTCCTGGGTGAGGCTCCGACGTCCGCGTGAGTGGCCGGCTGGCCGCCTACAGCCACCCTTTGCGCTTGAAGAACAGGTACGGCCCGACCGCCGAGGCGACCATGAGTAGCAGCGCCAGCGGGTAGCCGAGCCGCCAGTCGAGCTCCGGCATGAAGTGGAAGTTCATGCCGTAGATGCTCGCGATGAGCGTCGGCGGAAGGAACACGACCGCCACGACGGAGAAGATCTTCACCGTCTCGTTCTGCTCGATGTTGATGAGGCCCAGCGTCGCCTGCAGCATGAACGAGGCCTTGTTGCTGGTGAAAGTCGCGTGGTCGGACAGTGCGAGCACGTCGCGCGAGGCCGTCTTGAGGCGCGACCGGACCTCGGGCGAGAGGTTCGCCTGGCCGGACTGCTGAACGAAGGACAGCAGCCGCCCGAGGCTGACGAGGCTCTCGCGCGACTTGGAGATCAGGTCGCCGTTGCGGCCGATGCGCCCCATGACTGCGCGCATGTCCCGAGAGAAAGTGCCGCGGCGGCGCTGCGGCGTGAAAACCCCGGCGGACAGCTCGTCCAGGTCCGAGCCCACCCGCTCGAGCACGTCGGCGATGCGCTCGATCACGGCCTCGAGCAGCCCGGCAAGGACGGAAGTCGCGGAACCCACTGCCGAGGGATGGCGCTCGGCATAGGCCATGAAGCGTCGAAACGGCAGCGTGTCGTGGTAGCGGTTGGTGATCAGCTTGTTGCCGACCAGGATGAAGGTGAAGGCGGCGGCCTCGGGGCGCTCGGTGTCGATGCGCGTCAGGATCGTGGCCGTCATGTAGAGCGCACCGTCCTCCTCGTAGAGGCGGTTCGAGGTCTCGATCTCGCGCATTTCCTCGCGCGTCGGCACCTCGATTGCGAGCAGCTGCTCCACGGCGCGCTCTTCCTCGAGCGTGGGCTCGAGCAGGTCCACCCACAGGCAATGCTCGGGAATGACCGCCGGCGGCGGTTCCAGCCGGGTCAGGCCCTGCGGCTCGGGGACGAAGACGTTGAGCATGTCGGACTGCGTTTTAGCACAGTCGCGGGAGGAGCCGCCCGCGGAACGGGTCCGCAGGCGCTGGCGGCATCAACGGGCGCTGCGTTCGCGGGCAGCGAGGTCGTTGATCAGCTGGAGCAGCTGGTCGACGCCGCCGGCCATGCTGACGTCGGTGGAATACTTGCCCTGCACCACCACCATCGGGGTGTGGTCGGCCAGGTACCGCCGCGAGAGATTCTCGGCCTGCCGGATCTTGTTTTCGACCGCGAAGCCGCGATAGGTCCTGGCGAAGTCCTCGGCGCTCACGCCGTTCTTCAGCAGGAAGGCGCGCACCCGGCTCTCGGTGGCGGCGGTGTCAACGCGGTTGCCAGAGACGACGGTGAGCGGGTTGCGGTTCACGTGCAGCTCGCGGAAGACCGCGAGGTGCAGGTCGTCGAGCCTGCCGAGCGCTTCGATCGTATAGAAAAGCCGCGCGTCTTCGCGCGTGACCTCGTTCCACACCACGGGCATGCGCACCACCCTGACGAAGTCGGGGCGGCCGTTCTGGTCCCAGGCCTTGATGCGCGGCTCGAGGGTGAAGCAGTGGCCGCAGCCGTACCAGAAGATCTCCGTGACCTCCACCTGCCCCGGCGAGACCGACACGGGCTGTGCCACCGGCAGCGGCGAGAAATGCTGCCCTTCCTTCCAGCGGAAAGCGGCCGTTGCAGCCGGGGCCGGCGCGTTGGCTGCCACCGCGGCCGCGACGGGACTGACGGAGACGCTGCTCGCCTCGGTCTCGACCGTCTCGCCGTCGGCGGCGGCGCCGGTCACTTCCGTCGTTTCGGTCCTTTCCGTCGGGCTCAGCGGCTCCGCGGTGCTGGACGGCACTGCGGCGGGGGGCGCGGCCGCGGCCGTTTCGGCGGCGGGTGGCGCGGCCTCCTGTCGGCCGCAGGCGGCCGCGAGCAGCGCAATCGAGAGTACAGCGGCGAGCGGGGCGGGACGGATCATGCCAGGGTCTCCCTGCGGGGCATCGCGGGGTTGGATTCCGAGATGCCCGCGAAGTTCAGGCCGGGTGCCGGGTCAGCGCAGGCCCTGCAGGTAGGAGGCCACCGCGCGCATCTCCTCGTCGGTCATCTTCGAGGCGATGGTCTGCATCATGTCGTTGCCGTCCGGGACGCGCTCGCCCGACGCGTAGGCGAGCAGCTGCAGGTAGGTGTAGAGCGAATGCTGCGCGCGTACCGCCGGGTAGCGGGCGGGCCCGTTGCCCTTGCCCTGCGGGCCGTGGCAGGCGATGCAGGCGGGCAGGCCGCGGGCCAGGTCGCCGGCCAGGTAGATCTGCCGGCCGAGCTCGGCGTTCGAGGGATCGGCCTCGAGGCCCACCGGCTGCTGGCGAGCGTAAAAGGCGGCGAGGTCGGCCATGTCCTCGTCGGTCAGCAGCATCGCGTTCGGCATCATGATGACGTTGTTGCGCACCCCCTCCTTGAAGAGCTGCAGCTGCCGCACGATGTAGGACTCGTGCTGCCCGGCGAGGCTGGGCCACTCCGGCATGATGCTGTTGCCGTCCACGCCATGGCAGGCCCCGCAGACAAGGGATTTCTGGGCGCCCGCCTCCGGGTCCCCGGCCGAGGCGGCCATGGGCAGGCAGGCGAGAGCGGTCACGAGCAGGGTGGCAATCCGGTTCTTGTTCATCATCCAGCGACTCCAGGCTTGCGCCGTGGGGTTTCCCAGGGTTGGCGGCGAGGGGACGAGCCAAGCATTATACGCAAGCCGCAGCCTGCGGCGCGCGTGCACCAGGATGGCTGCCTACCCCAACGCCCGGTTCCTCAAGAGTGCGCACGAGGCCTCCCAGTTCTGCGAGGACTTCGGCGCCGAGGTGGCCTTCGCCGGCCGCTCGAACAGCGGCAAGTCCAGCGCGATCAACGTGATAGTCCAGCGCCGGGACCTGGCCAGGACCAGCCGGACCCCCGGCCGGACGCAGCTCGTGAACTTCTTCGAGCTCGGCCCCGGCGAGCGTCTCGTGGACCTGCCGGGCTACGGCTATGCCCAGGTGCCTCCCGAGATGCGTGAGCACTGGCGCCGCCTGATGGATGCCTACTTCGGCGCGCGGACCTCGCTTGCGGGCCTGTTCATCGTCATGGACGCCCGCCGGCCGCTCGCCGAGACGGACTGGCGGATGGTCGAGCTGGCCCGCTCCCGGGGCTGCCCCGTGCACGTTCTGCTCTCCAAGGCCGACAAGCTCGGCCGCAACGACGCCCGCGCCACCCTGCAGCGCGCCCGGGCAGAACTGGGCGAGGCCGCGGGTGCGCAGCTGTTCTCCGCGCTGAACAAGGAAGGGGTGGACCAGGCCCGGGCGGTGCTCGACCGTATGCTGGCCCGGCAGGCACTGGCGCCGGAGGTCGAGGCCTCGTCGGCGCGGCCCTGGCAGTCGCGGGCCTGAGGCCGGGACCGGGGCAAAAAAAGGTCCCGAGGGTCTTGTAAACCCCCGGGACGACCAACCCGGCTTGGGGATGCTGTCCGGGTATTACCCGCTCAGGGAGGGTAGCGGGGAGCCCTTGCGGGGCTCACAAAGTTAGAGAGATGGCCCCGGCAAAAGTTCCGGACCTCCCTCATCCCGTAACTCATTGTTCAGAAAGGGTTAGTGCGCCTCGTCCCAATTCGGGCCGGCGCCGGTGTCCACCTTGAGTGGCACCCGCAGGTCGGCTGCCCCGGCCATGAGGTGGACCACCTCGACGCGCACCGCGGGGAGGGCGTCTGCCTCGACCTCGAGCACCAGCTCGTCGTGAACCTGCAT
Organism: Gammaproteobacteria bacterium; assembly: GCA_037443885.1. Lineage (GTDB taxonomy): Bacteria > Pseudomonadota > Gammaproteobacteria > Steroidobacterales > Steroidobacteraceae > SG8-30. The sequence goes on from JBBINN010000040.1 coordinate 5,439, forward strand.
CACCAGCCGCGCGGGCGCGCGATCCCGCTGGATCCACCCGTCCACCGCGATCATCGCGCGCTTGATGATGTCCGCGGCGGTGCCCTGCATGGGCGCGTTGATGGCGCTGCGCTCGGCGTACTGCTGCTGCTGCCGGTTACGCGAACGGATGTCGGGCAGGTACAGGCGACGGCCGAAGACGGTCTCGACGTAGCCGAGCTCGCGCGCCCGCTCGCGGGTCTCGTCCATGTAGCGCTTCACGCCGGGATAGCGCTCGAAGTAGCGGTCCACGTACTGCTGTGCGGCGCCGCGCTCGATGCCCAGCTGGCGGGCGAGTCCGAAGGCCGACATGCCGTAGATCAGGCCGAAATTGATGGCCTTGGCCGCGCGGCGCTGCTCGGCGGTGACGGCCGCCGGCTCGATGCCGAGCACCTCGGCGGCGGTCGCCTGGTGGATGTCGCGGTCGGCGGCAAACGCGGCGAGCAGGCTCTCGTCGCCCGACAGGTGCGCCATGATCCGAAGCTCGATCTGCGAGTAATCGGCGGCGAGCAGCAGCTGCCCATCGGGCGCGACGAAGGCGCGGCGGATGCGCCGGCCCTCCGGCGTCCGGATCGGGATGTTCTGCAGGTTCGGGTCGCTGGAGGACAGGCGGCCCGTCACCGCCACGGCCTGGTGGTAGGACGTGTGCACGCGCCCCGTGCCCGCGTCGATCTGCTCTGGCAGACGGTCGATGTAGGTGGAGCGCAGCTTCGCGAGGCTGCGGTACTCCAGGATCAGTCTCGGCAGCGGGTATTCGTCCGCCAGTTCCTCCAGCACGTCCTCGGCCGTGGAGGGCTGGCCCGTGGGCGTGCGCCTCAGGACGGGAATCCCGAGCTTGCCGAACAGGATCTCCTGCAGCTGCTTGGGCGAGTCGACGTTGAAGGGCTGGCCCGCGGCGGCGTGTATCTCGGCTTCCAGCTCCATCAGGCGCCTGGAGATCTCCCTGCCCTGCGCGGCGAGCACCGTGCGGTCCACCAGCACGCCGTGCTGCTCCATGCGCAGCAGCACCGGCACCAGCGGCTGCTCGATCTCCTCGTAGAGCCGGCGCAGCGCCGGCTCCGCCTCGAGCTGGGGCCACAGCGCCCGGTGGAGCTGCAGCGTGACGTCGGCGTCCTCGGCGGCGTACTCGGCGGCGGCATCCACCGGCACCTGGTTGAAGGGGATCTGCTTCGCGCCCTTGCCCGCGACCTGCTCGTAGCCGATGGTGTCGATGCCGAGATATCGCTTCGCGCAGGAGTCCATGTCGTGGCGCGTCGCCGTCGAGTTCAGCACGTAGGACTCGAGCATGGAGTCGTAGCGCATCCCCGCGAGGGCGATGTCGTGGCGCGCCAGGACGTGCGCGTCGTACTTGAGGTGGTGGCCGAGCTTCGGCCGCGCAGGATCCTCGAGCCAGGGCTTCAGTTTCGCCAGGGTCGCGTCGCGGTCGAGCTGGTCGGGTGCGCCGGCGTAGTCGTGCGCGAGTGGTATGTAGCATGCGTGGCCCGGCTCCACGCAGAACGATACGCCGACGATCCCGGCCTGCATGTAGTCGAGACTCGTCGTCTCGGTGTCGAAGGCGGCGAGCCCGGCCGCTCGCAGTGCCGTGAGCCAGCGCTCGAGTGAAGCCTCGTCGGTGATCGTTTCGTAGCGCCGCGGCGGGACCGCCTGGGCGGGAGCCCCCCCGGCAGCCCCGGCCTCGGGCGCAGGGGCCTGCGCCACCGGCTCCGCAGCGGAGTGCCCGCCGAGCTGGCGCAGCAGCGAGGACAGCTCGAGGCGCGTGTACAGCGCGCGCAGCCGGTCGAGGTCGGGCGCAGCGGACGTCAGCGCCTCGGGCGAGGCGTCGAGGTCGAGGTCGCGGCGGATGGTCGCGAGCCTGCGGGAGAGTTCCAGCGTCTCGAGATTCTCGCGCAGGCTCTCGCCGACCTTGCCCGGCACCTCGTCCGCGTGGGCGACGATCTCGTCGAGCGAGCCGTACTGGTTGAGCCACTTTGCGGCCGTCTTGGGGCCCACCTTCGGCACGCCGGGGATGTTGTCCGAGCTGTCGCCCACGAGCGCCAGATAGTCGACGATCTGGCCCGGGGTGACGTCGAACTTCGCCTTGACGCCGTCGCGGTCGAGCCGCGTGTTGCTCATCGTGTTGACGAGCGTGACTTGCTCGTCCACCAGCTGCGCCATGTCCTTGTCGCCGGTCGAGATGAGCACCTGCATGCCGGCCTCCGCCGCGCGCGTGGCGAGCGTGCCGATGACGTCGTCAGCCTCGACGCCCTCGATGCGAAGCAGCGGCAGGCCCATCGCGCGAACGGCCTCGAGCACAGGCTCGACCTGTGCCCGCAGCTCGTCGGGCATCGGCGGGCGGTGCGCCTTGTACTCCTCGAATAGCTCGTCGCGGAAGCTGCGGCCCGGCGCGTCGAAAACGACCGCGATGCAGTCCGGCGCCTCCTCCTTGACCAGCTTGTGCAGCATGTTGAGCACGCCGAGCACGGCGCCGGTCGGCTCGCCGCGCGACGTGGACAGCGGCGGCAGCGCGTGGAAGGCGCGATAGAGGTAGGACGAGCCGTCGACGAGGCAGAGCTTGCGCCGGGCGATCATGCGGCATCCGTTCCGGGTGGATCGTCCTCCGCGGGCTCCTCGGGCTCGCGAGGCGCTGCCTCCGCGGCCGGCTGTGCCTCGGGCGCCTGCGCCGCGGCCGGCGCCGGGCCGCGGACCTCGACCGGCGTCTCGATGCCCTCGTCGGGCAGGTACAGCGGCCCGGTCTGTCCGCAGGCGGCGAGCAGCGCGGCGGCGAGGATCGGCGGCAGTCTTCGCATGGCGGCACCGTCGGGCGGGAGCATGGAAGTATAGGCCCGTGGGCCGGCTCAGGGCGCGATGCGCTGCGCGTGGCGGTCGAGTACCGCGAGCGTCAGGCGCGAGACGCAGGCCAGTTTGCCCTCGTCGTCCACGATGTCGATGTTCCACACCTGGCTGCGGCCGCCGAGGTGGATCGGCCTGGCGGTGCCGGTGACGTGGCCGCCGCGGACGCCGCGGATGTGGTTCGCGTTGATCTCCTGGCCCACGACCTGCATGCGCTGCATGTCCACCGCCATCGTCGCGCCGACGCTGCCCAGCGTCTCGGCGAGCGCCACGGAAGCGCCGCCGTGCAGCAGGCGGAAGGGCTGCATCGTGCGGCTGTCCACGGGCATGCGCGCCACGAGAAAGTCGGGGCCGAGGTCCACGAACTCGATGCCGAGCAGCTCGACCATGCAGTCCCGCTGCAGCGCATTGAGCTCCGAGAGCGTGTACGGGCGGAACCAGATCGGCTTGCGGTCGGACATGCTAAGGACCCTGGCGTGAGATCCCGCATTATCGCCGCCGCCGCCGGGGCTGTCGTCCCTGCGGCGTATAATCCGCGATCTCACCGGGGAGGAGGACCTTGGACCGCGAGTACGCCGTGCCACCGACGCCTGCCGTCGAGCTTGCCATCGAGGGCTCGCCACAGGTCTTTCCCGTCCACCGCGTCTACTGCGTTGGGCGCAACTACGCGGACCACGTGCGCGAGATGGGTTCCGACCCGCGCTGCGAGCCGCCCGTCTTCTTCTCGAAGCCGGCGGATGCGCTCGTGCCCTCGGGCACGCCGGTCCGGTATCCACCGCGAACGCAGAACCTGCATCACGAGATCGAGCTCGTCGTAGCGCTCGGCAGCGGCGGGCGCGAGCTGTCCGTCGCGGCTGCGCCTGCGCTGGTGCTCGGCTACGCGGTGGGCAACGACCTGACGCGCCGCGACCTGCAGGCTGCGGCCAAGAAGGCTGGCCAGCCCTGGGACGTGGCGAAGGGCTTCGACGCGTCGGCGCCGGTGAGCCCCCTGCGCCTCGTCGAGGCGACCGGGCCGCTGTCGCAGGGGCGCATCTGGCTCGAGGTCAACGGCGTGCTGCGCCAGCAGGCCGACATCGCCGACATGATCTGGAGCGTGCCCGAGATCATCGCCGAGCTTTCGACCTACTTCGAGCTGAAGCCGGGCGACCTGATCTTCACGGGCACGCCTGCCGGCGTGGGCGCGCTGCTGCCGGGCGACCGGGTCCGCGGCGGCGTGGACGGCGTGGGAACGCTGGAGCACGGGATCGTCGCGCCGTGAAGCTCTTTACCTACTTCCGCAGCTCGGCCGCCTACCGGGTGCGCATCGCGCTCAACTGCAAGGGCGTCGGCTACGAGCAGGTCCCGAAGCACCTGCTGAGGGGCGGCGGCGAGCACCGGCTCGAGGGCTACCTCGAGATCAACCCGCAGGGCCTGGTGCCCGCGATCGAGCACGCGGGGCGCGTCTTCGGCCAGTCGCTCGCCATCATCGAGTACCTCGAGGAGGTCTGCCCGCAGCCGCCGCTGCTGCCGCGCGAGCCGGCCGATCGCGCCGTCGTGCGATCCATGGCGCTCGGTATCGCCTGCGACATCCATCCGCTCAACAACCTGCGGGTGCTCAACTACCTGAAAGGGCCGCTGGGTCAGGACCAGGCGGCCGTGGACGCCTGGTACCGGCACTGGATCGCCGAGGGTCTCGGGCCGCTCGAGGAACTCGCCCGGCGCCATTCCGGTGACGGCCGCCACCTCTTCGGTCGCACCGTGACCTTGGCCGACGTCCTGCTCGTGCCGCAGGTCTACAACGCGCGGCGCTTCCGCTGCGATCTCGGGGAGTTCCCGACCCTCGTCGCGATCTGCAAGCACCTCGAGTCGCTGCCGGCCTTCGCCGCGGCGCGGCCCGAGGTGCAGCCGGACGCCGAGTGAGGCGCAACCGCGCCTGAATCGGCTCGCCGCGGCGGCGCGAACATGCGCCATGACCACCGACGCCCCTTCGCTCACGAGCTTTCCCCGGCCCTTCGACGCGGTCGTCTTCGGCGCGTCGGGCGGCGTCGGCCGTGCCTTCGTCGAGGCGCTGGCGGCGGACCCGGCGGTGGCTACCGTCACGGCTGTGTCGCGCCGTCCGGCCTCGTGGGCCTCGCCCAGGGTCGTGCCGCTCCTGGCCGACCTGCTCGACGAAGCCTCGATCGCGGCGGCGGCCGAAGCCTGCCGGGCGCGCGCGCCGCGGCTCGTGATCGTGGCCACCGGCATACTGCACGGCAGCGATCTCCGGCCCGAGAAAGCGCTGCAGGAAATCGACCCGGCCAGGCTCGCGCGCGTGTTTGCCATCAACGCGACCGGGCCGGCGCTGGTGCTGAAGCACTTCGCGCCGCTGCTGCCGGGAAAGGGCAAGGCCGTCATCGCAGCGCTGTCGGCCCGCGTCGGCTCCATCTCCGACAACCGTCTCGGCGGCTGGTACGCGTACCGCGCCTCCAAGGCGGCCCTCAACCAGTTCGTCAGGACCACCGCGATCGAGGTCGGTCGGCGCTGGCGCGAGGCCTGCATCGTAGGCCTGCATCCGGGAACGGTGGCGACCCAGCTGTCCGAGCCGTTCCGCGGCAACGTTCCGCCGGGGCGGCTCTTCACGCCTTCCCAGTCGGCTGGCGAGCTGCTGGCCGTGATCGACCGGCTCGGGCCGGCTGACAGCGGCCGGTGCTTCGCGTGGGACGGCAGCATCGTCGATCCCTGAACGGGCTGCGTGCCTGCCGCGCTACAATACGGTTGCGCGATCCTGCTTCTGGAACGGACCGCCTCCATCCTGGCCCGACCAGGACTGTCTCCCCGCACGACGTAGTGCCGGCCGCGGTGCCGCCGCTGGTCGAGCCGCCGTTCGACATCGGCGCGACCGACGACTCGATCGACCGCATGGGCGAGCTCTTCGCGCGTCACGGCGACACCTACCGTGTGCATGCGCCGGGCCGCGGCCGCGACACTGTCGTGATACACGCGGCCGAAGACGTGCGCCGTGTGCTCGTCACGAATCGGCGCAACTACGTCAAGGGCGCCGGCTTCGACCGCGTGCGCATCCTGCTCGGTGACGGGCTTATCACCAGCGATGGCGACCTGTGGGCGCGGCAGCGTGCGATGATGCAGCCGATGTTCCACCGCCGCGTGCTGGCGCGGCTGGCAGACAGCATCGCCACGGCGAACGAGGCGCTGCTCGCGCGCTGGGAAGCCTGTGCCGAGCGGGGCGAGCCGGTGAACGTCACGGAGGACATGAGCACGATGACGCTCGACATCGTGCTGCGCTCCATCCTCGGCAGCGACCTGGACCGGCTCGTGCGGGAAACGGGCTCCAATCCCTTCGACCTCGTGGTCAGCGATCCAGCGCGCGACCTGCGATTCGCCTACCGCTTCCGCTCCCTCACGCGGCTGGTTGCCGAGTTGATCGAGCGCCGCCGCCGCGAGCCGCAGGAGCACTTCGACTTCATCGCCATGATGATGGCGGCGCGCGATCCTTCGAGCGGCGCGCCCATGGGTGAGCGCGAGATGATCGACGAGGTCATGACGCTCGTCGTCGCGGGGCACGAAACCACGGCGACGGGGCTCAACTGGACGTGGTACCTGCTGGCGCAGCATCCGGACATCGAGGCTCGCCTGCACGCGGAGCTGGATGGTATCCCCGAGCGTCACCCCCTCGACCTCGCCTCGAGCAGCGAGCTGCCCTACACGCGCGCCGTGGTGGACGAGGCGCTGCGCCTGTATCCGCCGGTGTGGGTGTTCACACGCCGCGCCCTCGAGGCGGACACGCTGGGCGGCTTCGCCGTGCCGGCCGGCACCGACGTCCTGCTGCCGACCTACGTGATCCATCGGCACCCGCGCTACTGGCACGATCCGGAGGAATTCCGTCCGGAACGCTTCGCGCAGGGCGGCGAAGGGCAGGGGGCGAGCTTCGCCTACATCCCCTTCGGCGCGGGGCCGCGCCGCTGCCTCGGCGACAGCTTCGCCATATACGAGATGCTCGCCCACCTGTCGCGCTTCGCGCGGCGGTTCCGGCTGCGCATGGTGCCTGGCCAGCAGGTCGGACTCGAGGCGCGCGTGAATCTTCGCCCCGCGCAGCCGATGTTCATGACGCTGAAGCGGCGCTGAGGGGAACGTCCCCGCAGGGGACTGTCTCCGCCCTGAGGGGGACAGTCGCCGGATCCATCAACCGCTATTCCGGCAGTCCCGGGCTCAGCCTGATGAAGCCTCCGCCCGGGCGCTCCTTGTAGTAGCCGGGTCCGTCGGGCCCGCCCTCCCACCAGTCGCTGCCGTGCTGCATCAGGTACGGGGTCCCGGTCTCCGGGTCGTGGGCGTATTCGGTGCCGAGCTGCGCGTTGTAGGTCGACTCGCTGCTGCGCCGGCTCTGGCTGCCGCCGGAGCTGCCCACCGGGCTCAGCTGCGCACGGCACTGGGTCGACGAGGCGACGTTGACCGCGACCGCGCCGTACGCGGGCCACAGCTGCCGGGGTCCCGACGCGATCCGCATCAGCACCACGTAGCCGCCCATCTGCATCGGGTAGACGCGATACATCGCCACGGCGTGGAACTGCGCGGAGTCGAACTCCTGCACGTACATGTCGCCGAAGGGCATCGGCTGCGTCACCTGCTGGAAGGGCTCGCCGTAAAAGCCGGCGGCTACCGTCGACTGCACGAGCAGGGCGGGGTGGCCAAAGCCGGGAATGCCCTGCTGGCTCATCGCATCCACGCCCATGATGAGGTAGAAAGCGGCGAACCCGGCGTTGTGCAGCTCGAGCATGGTGCCCTTGGGATCGGTGGCGGTCGCCTGCCAGTCCGCGGGCGCGATGGCCTGGCAGTACCCGGCCTGGATCGCACGCACTGGAACGCCCCTGCCCGGGGGACCGGCGGCATGCGCTTCAGGCGTGACGGCCACCGAGAGGATGAGCAGGGCTGAAACAGCGACTGGCCACCTGTGCGGCATGGTGACCTCCTCTGCCGGCAAGGGACTCGCTCGGGTCCGTTGGATTGCCCAGCTGCATGAGTCTAGTCCCGACGGTCACCGAGACCGCAATAGCGGCTTTGCACCGTCGCCCCGCTATGCCGGTGCGTCGACGCGCGTCGCGGGCAGTATCCTCCGGCGGTCCCGCTCCTCAGCCGCCCGCGCGCTTGACGGTGTAACCCCGCTTCGTGAGCTCCGCGACCAGCGCGTCGCGGTGATCGCCCTGGATCTCGATGCGGCCGTCGCCCGTCGTGCCGCCGCTGCCGCAGCGGCGCTTCAGCTCGCCGGCGAGTGACTCCAGCTCGGCGGGCGTCAGCGGCAGGCCGGTGACGACGGAAACACCCTTGCCCTTGCGGCCGGCCGTCTCGCGCGAGACGCGCACGATTCCGTCGCGCGTGGGCCGGCCCTTCGCGTTCTTGCAGGCGCAGTCCTTCACGGGCCGGCGGCAGCCGGGGCAGATCGCGCCGAGGCCGGTGGTATAGACGACAGCCGGCTTCGCCCCGGGCCGCATGGGATCAGGCCACCCGCACCGGAATCTTGAGTTCGCGGATGCGGCCGGCCCATTCGGCCGGGCCGGTCTGGTGCACGGACGCGCCGTTCGCATCGACCGCGACCGTGACCGGCATGTCCTTGACCTCGAACTCGTAGATCGCCTCCATGCCGAGCTCCTCGAAGGCGACCACGCGCGAGGCGCGGATGGCCTTCGACACGAGGTAGGCCGCGCCGCCGACCGCCATCAGGTAGGCCGCCTTGTGCTGGCGGATGGCCTCGATGGCGACCGGGCCTCGCTCGGCCTTGCCGACCATGGCGATGAGGCCCGTCTTCTCGAGCATCATCTCCGTGAACTTGTCCATGCGGGTCGCGGTCGTCGGGCCGGCGGGGCCCACGACCTCGTCGCGCACCGGGTCGACGGGCCCCACGTAGTAGATGACCTTGTTGCGGAAGTCCACGCCCGGCGGCAGGCCCTGCCCGGAGGCGAACAGGTCGGCGATCTTCTTGTGCGCGGCGTCGCGGCCGGTGAGCATCTTCCCCGACAGCAGCAGCGTCTCGCCCGGCTTCCAGCTCGCCACCTCCGCGGGCGTGAGCGTGTCGAGATTCACGCGGCGCGAGTCGTCGCCCGGCGTCCAGCCGACTTTCGGCCACAGGTCGAGCGAGGGCGGCTCGAGCACCGCCGGGCCCGAGCCGTCGAGCACGAAGTGCGCGTGGCGCGTGGCGGCGCAGTTGGGGATCATCGCCACCGGCTTCGAGGCGGCGTGCGTCGGGAAGGTGGTGATCTTGACGTCGAGAACGGTGGTGAGGCCGCCGAGGCCCTGCGCACCGATGCCGAGCGCGTTGATCTTCTCATAGAGCTCGATGCGCAGCGCCTCGAGCGGGCTCGACGGTCCGCGCGCGAGCAACTCATGCATGTCGATCGGCTCCATCAGGGCCTCTTTCGCCATCAGCATGGCCTTCTCGGCCGTGCCGCCGACGCCGATACCAAGCATCCCCGGGGGGCACCAGCCCGCTCCCATGGTGGGCACGGTCTTGAGAACCCAGTCCACCAGCGAGTCGGACGGGTTCAGCATCACGAACTTCGACTTGTTCTCCGAGCCGCCGCCCTTGGCGGCGACGTTCACGTCCACGGTCGAGCCGGGCACCAGCTCGACGTGCACCACGGCGGGTGTGTTGTCCTTCGTGTTCCTGCGCGCGAACAGCGGGTCGTCCACCACGGAGGCGCGCAGCGTGTTGTCCGGGTGCAGGTAGGCGCGGCGCACGCCCTCGTCGACCATGTCCGCGAGGCTCGACCTGGAGTCGAAGCGCACGTCCATGCCGACTTTCACGAATACGTTGACGATGCCCGTGTCCTGGCAGATCGGCCGGCGACCCTCTGCGCACATGCGCGAGTTGGTCAGGATCTGCGCGATGGCATCCTTTGCTGCAGGCGACTGCTCGCGCTCGTACGCGCGGGCGAGGTGCTCGATGTAGTCCGCCGGGTGGTAGTAGGAGATGAACTGCAGGGCGTCGGCGACGCTCTGCACGAAGTCGGCTTCGCGGATGGTGGTCACGGCGCTCGTCCGGGAGTCATGGGGATGCTGAATTGTAGCCCCGGCGGGCCGCCCTGGTGGACGGCGGATGCCGCAGCGGCTCAATAGTGGACGGCGGGTGCCGTAGCGGCTTAACTAGGCTCATCCGCGACCCTTCGAGCCCGACATGAACCCGATCACCGAGGCGCTGTTCAACCGCAATGCGTACCTCCGGCACTGCGAAGCCTGCGTGCTCGAGATCCTGCCCGAAGGCGTGGTTCTCGACCGCACGGTCTTCTATCCTCTCGGAGGCGGGCAGCCGGGCGACACCGGTGCCCTGCGCGGGAAGCACGGCCGGGAGTGGGCGGTGACCGACACCCGCAAGGGCGAGGGCGGACGGATCCTGCACGTGCTCGCGGCAGGCGTGGACCCGCCTGCGCCCGGCGAGGTGGTCACGGCCGAACTGGACTGGGCCCGTCGCCACGCGCATATGCGCATGCACACCTGCCTGCACCTGCTCGGCTCGGTCCTGCGCTATGGAGTGACCGGCGGGCAGGTCGGCGCCGACAAGGGTCGACTGGACTTCGACACCCAGGACGAGGTCGACAAGGAACGGGTCACGGCCGAGGTGAACGCGCTGATCACCGCCGACCACCCGGTCGAACCGCGATGGGTGGACGAGGCGGAGCTCGACCGCCAGCCCGAGCTGGTGCGGACGATGTCCGTGCAGCCGCCGCGCGGCGCAGGCCGCATCCGCCTGCTCGATATCCCAGGCGTGGACCTGCAGCCTTGCGGGGGCACGCACGTCGCGGCCACGGGCGAGATCGGCACCGTGGCGGTGACCAGGGTCGAGAGCAAGGGCAAGCGCAACAAACGCGTGGTGATCGCATTCGTCTGAGCGCTGCCGGGGCTGCCCGATGCCTCGGTCCGGTCAGCAGGCTGGTCGAAGTGCACCGCAGCCCGGGCGGCACATTATGATGGCGGCGCCCACCCGTCGAGGCGTGGGCTGGGGAAGCCGATGCCGTTCATGCTGAACATCCGCGCCGCGATGGTGACGCTCCTGGCCGTCGTCCTGGCGGGCGCCGCGCCGGCCTGGTCGGCGCAGCTGGGAGCGGGCGAGGCGCTGGATCACGAGATCGAGCCGATTCCCACCGCGGTGATTGCCCTCGGCGGGCGGGCGATCCTGCGGGTCCGGGGCGTCGCCGGCTTCACGGCCGAGCATCGCGCGGCCGGCGCGAGCCAGCGCGTGCACGGCTTTGCCGCCGACCGTGCCGTGCCGGTGGACTCCGTCGAGCTCTTCGAGAGGCCGCGTGGAACCGAGCTGCGGGCCGGCACCTTGGTGCTCTTCACGATCACCGATGCCGATGCCGCGATCGAGGGCATGAGCCGTCCGCAGCTCGCGAGCCTGGCGCGGGACCTGCTCGTGAACGCGGTGCGGGAATGGCGCGCCGAGCGGGAGCCGGCCTGGCTGCTGCGGCAAGCCGGCTGGCTGGGCATCGCGACGGCGCTGCTGGCGCTGATCTTGTGGCCGCTGTCGCGGCTGCGGCGCTTCGGCATGCGCAAGGTCGAGGAACACCGCGCCGCGGCCCTGCGGCTCAACAAGGTCGAGCTGCTGCAGGCCGAGAACGCGCGCAACCTCCTGCGGGCGCTGCTGCGCCTCGCCTACTGGCTGCTCGTTGCCGCGGTCGCCTACTACTATCTTCAGTACTCGCTTCGGCTCTTCCCGTGGACGCGGCCGTTCGGCGAGGAGCTGCTCGGCCTGATCGTGGACCCGCTCATGACGCTCGGCGTCGGCATGGTCAACTCCCTGCCGGACCTGCTTTTCCTGCTCGTCCTGGCCATCGTCACACGCTACCTCCTGGGCACGATCAACGCGTTCTTCGTCGCGGTGGAGCAGGGTCGCGTGACGCTCGCGGACTTCGATCCCGACTGGGCGAGGCCGACCTACAAGCTGGTGCGCTTCTTCGTCTTCGCCTTTGCCCTCGTGATCGCCTACCCCTATATCCCCGGGTCGGACTCGGCGGCGTTCAAGGGCGTGAGCGTGCTGCTCGGCGTGCTGATCTCCATCGGATCATCCTCGATGATCTCGAGCCTCGTGGCCGGCTACACCATGACCTACCGCCGCACCTTCAGAAAGGGGGACCGGATCCGCGTCGGCGACACCTACGGCGACGTGGTCGACTCACGACTCATGGTGACGACGGTCCGCACGCTCAAGAACGAGCTGGTCGTGGTGCCGAATTCCGAGATCCTCGGCAAGAGCGTCGTCAACTACACCGCGCTCGCGCGCGAGCGCGGTCTCGTGCTGCACACTACCGTGGGCATCGGCTACGAGACGCCGTGGCGGCAGGTCGAGGCGATGCTGCTGATGGCCGCGGAGCGGACGGAAGGCCTGCAGCGGGAGCCCGCACCGTTCGTCCTGCAGACGGCGCTCGGCGACTTCGCGGTGAGCTACCAGCTCAATGGCTACGTGTCCGACACGGCCGGGCTGGATCGCAGGTACTCGGACCTGCACAAGAACATACAGGACGTGTTCAACGAGTACGGCGTGCAGATCATGACGCCGGCCTACGTGGCGGACCCTGTTCCGCCGAAGGTCGTGCCGCCGCAGGACTGGCACCTGGCGCCCGCGGCGCCACCGGCCGCCAAGGCGCCTTAGGCTGGCGGCGCCTGAACACGTCCCCCGGTGCCCGACGGCTACCAGCCGATGCCGTAGTCCTCGCCGTGGTGGCTCGACCCGCCCCACATCGTTCCGTGGGCGCGGTCGAACCAGATCGCATTCAGCGGCCCGGAAGTGATCGGTCGCATGACGAGCGTGTAGCCCATCTTCTCCAGCTCCGTCCGGATCTTGGGCGGCGTCGACTCGGCGACCAGCATTCGGCCCGGCTGGATCTCGTGCCGGCCGAAGGAGTCGCGCAGCTGGAAGCTGTTGATGTTGGCGGCCTCGGTCGCCTGCTGCACGGTCATGCCGAACTCGACGACGTTGAGGAACAGCTGCAGGAGGTTCTGGTCCTGGCCGTCCCCGCCCTGCACCGCGAAGGCGAGGAAGGGCTTGCCGTCCTTCAGCGCCATCGTCGGCGTGAGCGTCACGCGCGGCTGCTTGCCGGGCTCCAGGACGTTGTACGGGTTCTCGGCGGGATCGAGCACGAAGCTCTGCATGCGCTGCGACAGGCCGATGCCCGTGCTGCCGGCGATGAACGCGGGGATCCAGCCGCCGCTCGGCGTGACGGACACCACCCAGCCCTCGCGGTCGGCGGCGACGACGCTGGTCGTGCCGCTCGCCGGCTGGAAGCTCGGCCGGATGTCCTCGCTCTCCTTGACGTTCGCGGTAGCCGCCCAGCCGGCGAGCTCGCGCTCGAAGGGATTCCTGCCGCCCTGAAAGGGATAGGGATCGCCGGGGCCGATGGCGGAGTCGTTCTTCTCGAAGCCGACGAGCTTCGCGCGCTCGCGCGCGTAATCCTTCGACAGCAGGCCCCGCACCGGCTCCTCCGGCGGGAACGCCGGGTCGCCGTAGTAGAAGTCGCGGTCGGCGAAGGCGAGGCTCATCGCCTGGTAGAGCGTGTGCATGTACTGCGGGCTGTTGTAG
>JBBINN010000041.1:0-18677 GCA_037443885.1 Gammaproteobacteria bacterium
GTTCCCGAGGCACCACCGCCCCCGGGCGTCCCCGACGTCCCCGGCTCACATCCACCTCCGGATGCCGTGCCTGCGCCCGCCGCCGTGCCTGAGCCCGCAGCAGCTTCGGTGCCACCCCTCGGGCCCGAACCGGCAGGGCGGCCGCCGCCGGCGGATGACGTGCCGGAACCCGTCGCAGATTCGGCGCCGCCACTCGAGCCGGCACCGGCCGGGCCACTGCCGCCGCCGCTGCCCTGCGCGGCGGTCGTGCCGTCGCCCCCGGTTCCCGCGCTGCCTGCCTGCCCGGAGGCACCGCCCGCGGAGCCGTCCTGACCCTGTTCGCCTTCGCCCTCGCCGGTCGCACCGCTGTCGCCCGTCGAGCCGTCCGAGCCGCCTGGCGTGGTCCCCGACGCGGACGGGCCCGACCCCGACGAACTCGGTGAGGACGCGCCCTGGCTGCCGCTCGACGGCGACCCGCTCTGCGGCGCGCCGCTTGGGGGCTGGCCAGACTCGGGGCTCGGCATCGGGATCGTCGCCGGGCTGCCCGGGGAGGAACTGCTCTGGGTCGGGAACGAGGAGGACTGCCCGCCGGGCGAGGAGCTCGGCGGAGGCATGCTGGAGGTCGACCCGCCGCCGCTGGGCGACGGCATGCCAGAGGAGCCGCCCCCACTCGGCGAGGGCGGCGAGGGAATGGCGGTGCCGCCCGAGGACGGCTGGGTGGGCATCGACGATGACGGGCAGCCGGCCAGCAGCAGCGAGGCCGCGGCGAGCGCCGCGCTCGTGGCCCCGCGCAGGGAGATCAGGTCAGGCCTTGCCATGGTCGGCACCCCACCAAGCGCGGCAGACGCGCGCAGTTCATCACGACTGTTCGACGCCACCCGCCTCTGCGGGTTCCGCGGCCCGCGGCGTCAGGGGGCTCCGGCGGCCGACCCGCCCCCGAGCAGAAAGCTGCCCAGCTGCTCCGCCAGTCGGTCGCAGGCCGTGCCCTGGACACGGGCGATCAGCGGTACCGGCACGATCACGCCCACGAGCGCAGACGTTCCCGTCACGTTCGCCGACACCACGCCGGCCGTCTTGGCCTCCTTCAGGTCCCAGACGAAGGCGTCGTAGTCGGACTCTTTCTCCCACCAGCCGAAGCCAAGGCAGCCGCCGCCGCCCGGGCCGATGGCGCAGCTGAAGCTGCCGCCCGAATCGGTCTGGCGGGTCATGCCGTCCACCCATACGACGTATCGAACGCCGCTGTCGTCGATCCGTTGACGCACCGCCGGGCGGGAGAACAGGCGCGTGACGCCCTCTGCCCGCTGGGGTGCGGTGGACGGCTCGAACCACGGGAACAGCATGTCCACGAACGCTTCGTTGCTGTGGACCGCGATCCCGTAGCGCCGGCTCATCTTGTCGCCGACGCAGTCCATGAAACCGTCCTCGGCGGTGGCGCCCTCGACCCGCGGCTTGGCGAGCAGCACCACCAACTCGCCCTTCACGATCTGCGTGTCGAGCGTGCGGTTCTCCTCGAGACTGGCAGTCATGCAGCCAGCGCCGAGCGAGCCCACCGCCGCGAGAGCTGCGAGGCGCAAAAACGAGGGCACCCCGGCAAAGGATGAGGTCGCGTGTCGCATGGCCGCGCTCCTGCGCAAGTCCGGCGAATCGAATATACACCCAAGTTCCGACCGCGCACCCGCGCCAATTGTTACAGCAGCGGCAGCTGCGGCGATGCCGGTCGGGGCGGCTTGAACTGACTCATGTCCAGCGGGGCAAGTTCCCGTTCCAGAAGCCCATTCCGGCGCAGCGCCGCGAGCAGAACCAGGTCGCGCCGGATGAGCGTGGACCTGGTGACGATGCTGACCGGGTAGCCGCAGTCGAGCACCACCTCGAGCAGGGTCAGGGAATCAGGGGTCGGGTAGCGTCCGCGGCTGCGACGGTCGAGCCATCAGGTCTTGCGGCGAGGGCGCTCGTCCCAGTGATCCTCCACCCGGCGGCCCCGGCTGCGGCGGCGCTCGTTCCTCGGGTGGCCCGCGACCTGGCGCCGGTCGATGCCGCTGCGCCGGTCGTCGAAGTGCAGATAGGTGCAGGTGCAAGTCGCCGCGGTGCAGTCGCGCAATGGAGTGCTCGGCGCCTCCCGTGAGAGGAACCGCTTGCCTCGGATCGCCTGAGCAGCGCCGCAGCAGTCCTTCCCGGGCTTGATCCCCACGGCATGATGGGGATTCACGACGACGTGCTGCCGCGTCGCCGTGTGCTGCGCCCGCTCGAGGTCGGCGTCGAACTTCCGGCGCTGGAACCATTCCGCCAGGTTGAAGCCCATGACGTCGCCCTCCTGTGGCCGGCTCTTCCGTGACGCGGTTATCACTTTTACGCCGGGCCGATCGCAGGACGCAAGCCAGAATTTCGCGTCGAAACGGCTCGTTTCCAGCGGTATCGACGCGTCTGTTGCGATATGTGAAAAGCGCGGCGCGCCCTGCAGGCTAGCGGGCCTCGGGGAAGCGATCCATCCGCCGCAGTTCCGGGAACGCCCGCGCCCACCAGCCGGCGATGGCGATGCTCGCCACGCCGCCCACGACGACCGCGGGCCGGAGGCCCCACCACGAGGCGGTGACGCCGGACTCGAAGTCGCCGAGCTCGTTCGAGGCCCCGATGAACACGGCGCTCACGGCGCTGACCCGGCCGCGGATCGCGTCGGGCGTCTCGAGCTGCACCAGCATGTGGCGGACATACACGCTCACCATGTCGGCGGCGCCGAGGACGGCGAGCGCCGCGAGCGTCAGCAGGAAACTCGTCGAGAGCCCGAAGACGACCGTGGCGAGGCCGAATGCGGCCACACCCCACAGCATCGCCGGGCCGACGCGTCGCGTGATCGGCCGCCAGGCGAGCGCCACGGCCACGATGGCCGCGCCGACGCCCGGCGCGGCGCGCATGAGCCCGAGTCCCTCCGGGCCCACCTGCAGGATGTCGCTCGCGTAGGCCGGCAGCAGCGCCGTCGCACCACCGAAGAACACCGCAAAGAGGTCGAGGCTGATGGCGCCGAAGACGACCTTGCGGCGGTACACGAACCGAAGGCCTTCGAGCAGCGAGTCGAGGCTCACCGCCTCCTCCGAGCGCACCGGTCGCGGCGCCTTGACGCCGAACATCAGGATGGCGGACCCGGCGAGGAGCGCCGCGACGCTGGCGTAGACGACCTCCGCGCCGAAGAGATACACGACGCCGCCGATCGCGGGCCCGACGATGGTGGAGAGCTGCCAGGTCGTGGAGTTCACCGCGACCGCCCGGCTGAACAGCGCCGGCGGCACGACGTTCGGCAGCAGCGCCTGGCCGGCCGGCATCGAGAAGGCGCGCGCCGCGCCGAAGAGCACCATCACCGCGAACACCGGCCAGGCCACCGCGAGCCCCGAGAGGGTGAACGCGAGCAGGAGCAGCGCGCAGACCATCTCGAGCGCGTAGCAGGCCGCGAGCAGCCGCTGGCGGTCGTGCCGGTCGGCGACGTGCCCGGCGGGCAGCACCAGCAGCACGAACGGCAGGAACTGCGACAGTCCGATCAGGCCGAGGTCGAGCGGGTCGCGGGTGATCTCGTAGACCTGCCAGCCGACGGCGACGGTCTGCATCTGCACCGCGACGGAGGTCGCGATGCGGGCGGTGAGGAACCGCGCGAAGCTGCCGTGAGTGAGGAGCGCGCGCAGCTCGCCGCGGCTCGACGGGCCGGCAGGCTCGGGCGGGGCGGCGATCGGATCAGGCCTCGAGCAGGATCCGCAGCATGCGGCGCAGCGGCTCGGCGGCGCCCCACAGGAGCTGGTCGCCCACCGTGAAGGCCGAGAGGTACTCGCCGCCCATCGCGAGCTTGCGCAGGCGGCCCACCGGCACGGTGAGCGTCCCGGTCACCGCGGCCGGCGTGAGCTCCGCGAGCGAGGCCTCGCGCTCGTTCGGCACGACGCGCACCCAGTCGTTCGCCGAGGCGATCAGCTCCTCGATTTCGTCGAGGTCCACGTCGCGGGTGAGCTTGAGCGTGAGCGCCTGGCTGTGCGAGCGCATCGCGCCGATGCGCACGCACAGTCCATCGATCGGCACGGGGTTCGCCTCGCGGCCGAGGATCTTGTTGCCCTCGGCGCCGCCCTTCCACTCCTCGCGGCTCATGCCATCGCCGAGGTCCTTGTCGATCCAGGGCAGCAGGCTGCCGGCGAGCGGGTGGCCGAAGTGCTGCTTCGGCAGCGCCGGCGAGCGCAGCGCCTCCGTGACGCGCCGGTCGATGTCGAGGATGGCGCTGGCGGGGTCCTCCAGCAGGTCGGCCGCGGCGCTGTGCGCCACGCCCATCTGCAGCAGCAGCTCGCGCATGTTCTGCGCGCCGGCGCCCGAGGCCGCCTGGTAGGTCATCGAGGTCGCCCACTCGACGAGGCCGGCGCGGAACAGGCCGCCGAGCGCCATGAGCATCAGGCTCACCGTGCAGTTGCCGCCGACCCAGTCGCGCAGGCCCTGGTCGAGGCCGCGCTCGATCACCTCGCGGTTGACCGGGTCGAGGATGATCACCGCTTCCTCGCGCATGCGCAGCGTCGAGGCCGCGTCGATCCAGTGGCCGCGCCACCCGGCGGCCCGAAGCTTCGGGTGCACTGCGCTGGTGTAATCGCCGCCCTGGCAGGAGACGAGGATGTCGCAGGCGCCGAGTGCCGCGACGTCGTGAGCATCGCCGACGGGACCGGTCGGCTTGCCGACGTCCGGACCCCTGCCGCCAGCCTGGGAGGTCGAGAAGAAGTTCGGCTCGATGAGCGCGAAGTCGTCCTCCGCGCGCATGCGCTCGACCAGCACCGACCCGACCATGCCTCGCCAGCCGATCAGACCTACCCGCGGCATACTGGTGACCCCAACGTTTGCTGCACCGCACTATACCAAAAGGGGGGACGCCCCCTAACCCTGAGAATGGCGGCCTTCCATGGTCAAGATCCCCCGCTGGCTCGCCCTGCTCTCGCGCTTCGCGGCGCTGATCGTCGCCGTGGTCGCCGCGGCGGTGGCGACCGAGGCCGCGCTCGCAAGCGGCGCCATGCCGCGCGAGGCAGCCTTCATGGCCGGCATCTTCGTGCTCGCGGCGCTGCTGTGGATGACCGAGGCGCTGCCGCTGTTCGCGACCGCCCTGCTCGTGGTGGGACTGCAGCTGGTGCTGCTGGCCAACCCGGGCGACTGGCCCGGCCTCGGATTCGAGGGCGGGCCGTCACCAGGCTACCGCGACATCGTCGCCGCGGCGGCCGACCCGGTGCTGCTGCTCTTCTTCGGCGGCTTCCTGCTCGCGCAGGCGGCGGTCAAGGAGGGCGTGGACCGCTCCATGTCCGTGCTGCTGCTTCGACCCTTCGGCGACCGCCCGCTGGCGGCGCTGGCCGGCGTCATGACGGTGACGGCGCTCTTCTCGATGTTCATGAGCAACACGGCGACGACCGCCATGATGCTGGCGCTGGTGGCGCCCATGCTCGCGCGCATGGGGCCGGCGGAGCCTTTCCGCCGGGCGATCGTGCTGGCCGTGCCGTTCGCGGCCAACATCGGCGGCATGGGCACGCCGATCGGCTCGCCCCCGAATGCCGTCGCCATGGGCCAGCTGCAGCAGGCCGGCATCCCGTTACGCTTCGTAGACTGGATGCTGGTCGCCGTGCCGCTGATGGCGGTGTGCCTGGCGTTCGCGGGCTGGCTGCTGTGGCGCCTGCACCGGCCGCGCGACCCGACGCTGCGGGTCACCGTGACGCCCGGGCCGGTGGGCGCGCGCGGGTGGCTCGTCGTGAGCGTCTTTGGAGTCACGGTGCTGCTGTGGCTAACCGACAGCTGGCACGGCCTGCCCGCGGCGGTCGTGGCGCTGCTGCCGGCCGTGGTGCTCACCGCGACCCGCACACTCACCGCCGACGACCTGCAGCGGATCGACTGGAGCGTGCTGATCCTGATCGCCGGCGGCATTTCTCTCGGGGCGGGCATGACCATGACCGGACTGGACCGCATCGTCGTCGGCTGGCTGCCGCTCGGACCCGGTCACGCGGTGGCGTGGCTCGCGGCCGTGCTGGCCGTGGCAACGCTCCTGCTCAGCACGTTCATGTCCAACACGGCAGCCGCCAACCTGCTGCTGCCGATCGGACTGTCGGCCACCTTCGCGATCGCAGGCCAGGGCGCGTTGCCCGGTGTCGCGATGTCCATCGCGCTCGCCGCCTCGCTCGCCATGGCGCTGCCCATCAGCACGCCGCCGAATGCCATGGCCCACGCGACGCACGAGTTCGACACGCGGCAGATGGCGCGGGCCGGGGTGATCATCGGCATCTTCGGGACGCTGATCGTCGTGCTCGTTGTCCCGGAGCTGGCGCAGCTGTTGCTCTGAGCGGGAAAATTCCCGATCGTCGGCGTCGAAGGGTTCAGCCCGAGAAGAACCCTGCCACCGTCCTCGCCGTCTCGCGGGCCGAGAAGAACAGCACCACCGCCACGATCGGCGGCACCACGAAGCGCAGCACGGCCAGGATGCGCGGCACCTGCTGCGCCCACCACCGGCTCGCGCCCGTGGTCAGCTCCTCCAGCATCTGCTTTCGCACCAGCCAGCCGCCGATGATCGAGAGCAACAGCGCGCCGAGCACCAGCAGGAACTCGCCGGCGATCTTGTCCATGAGGCCGAGCGCATCCGTGTCGAGCGCGGGAATCAGCCCGAGCAGCGCTGCGGCGACGGCGGCGACGACGGCGGCGGTGCGGCGCGGCACCTTGAATTCGTCGATGAACGAGGCGGTCACCACCTCGAGCATCGAGATCGCCGAGGTCAGCGCGCCGACGACCAGCGCGACGAAGAAGGCGGTGCCGACCACGCGCCCGACGGCGCCCATCGCGTCGAAGGCGCCCGGCAGCGCGATGAAGAGCGCGCCGACCGTGCTCTCGCCGACCGCGCCCTGCAGGCCCAGCGAGTAGATCACGGGGAAGACCACGAGCCCGGCCACGAAGGCCACGCCGAAGTCGGTGTAGGACACGATGGTGGCGGACTCGGGCAGGTTGGCGCGCCGGTCGAGGTAGGAAGCGAAAGTCATCATCGCGCCCATGCCGAGGCTCAGCGAGAAGAACGCCTGCGCGGCAGCGGCCCGCCAGACCTTCGGATCCATCAGTCCCTCGAGGTCGGGCTTCAGGTAGACCGAGTAGCCCGCGGCAGCGCCGTTCAGGGTCGCCGCCCACAGCGCGAGGCCGACCACGATGATGAACAGCGCCGGCATCAGGATCAGGGACGCGCGCTCGATGCCGCCGTGGACGCCGCCGAGCACCACCAGCAGCGTCAGCACCATGAAGACCAGGTGGAACCCGACAGCGCCGCCGCCCGCGGCGATGCTGCCGAAGTGCGCACCGGCCTCGGCAGGGAACCCGTACAGCAGCGCCTCCAGCGCATAGCGCAGGGTCCAGCCCGCGATCACCGAGTAGTAGCTCAGGATCAGCAGCGAGCCGGCCGCCCCGAGCCAGCCGACGAGGGCCCAGCGCGGGCCCACCACCCTCCGAAGGGCTCCGACCGGTGCGCTCTGTCCCCGCCGGCCGATGCCGAACTCGGACAGCATCAGCGGGATGCCGAGGATGACGGTCATCCCTATGTAGAGCAGCACGAAGGCGGCGCCACCGCCCTCGGAAGCCTGGTAGGAGAAGCGCCACATGTTGCCGAGGCCGACGGCACTGCCTGCGGCCGCCAGGATGAAGCCGGCACGCGTGCCGAATGCGTCGCGCGAAGCGCCCGTCGTAGCCATCGTTCCCCTCGGTTCAGGTGCCGGCTGCGGGAGGATAGCCGAGCCGCGGGACCGGGATCAGTCCAAACTGGGCGCGGCGGGTGTGGCCGCGATGGCATCCTCGGGCGAGTCGTCCCTTCACTGCCGCCTATTTCTCGTCGGCGCCGAGCCCGCCTGCCTCCACCAGCGCCACCGCGTCGCCGACGCGGATCAGGCCAGCCTCGAGAACTCGGGCGGTGATGCCACCGTGGCCACGCATGGCGTTGAAGCCGCCCGGACCGAGCGCCGCTTCCATCTGCGCGCAGGGCGCGCAGATGCCGGTGCCCTCCAGCAGGACACCGCCGACCCGGAACCGTGCGTGACGCAACGCGTAGAGGTTGATCCCGGCGACGACGATGTTGCGTCGGGTCAGCGCCGGGTCGAGGCCCTCGCGGCCGAGCAGCGCGGCGACGGCGGCGAGGTGCTCGGCCTGGATGAGCGTGACCTGCCGCCTGCTCGTGACGGCGCCCTTGAACCGGTCGCCGGTGAGTCCACCGCCGGGCCGCGCCTCGACCGAGTCGACGACCGCGGGCGCCGCGCCGCGTGCCGGACGCACGCCGATCCAGGTCACGCGCCCGCGTTGCGGCAGCGTCCGCAGGAGCTGGTCGAGGGTCGTGACTGGCGGCGCCGTCATCATTCAACCGCCCGTCCGCAGCGCAGGCGCCATGAGCGCCAGCGCCAGCGACGCGCACACGATGAGCGTCAGCCAGCGGCGCAGCGCGAGATACCCGGCAGGCAGCACGGCCGCGCCGAGGACACGGTGCTCGTACAGCCAGAAGCCGCCGAAGCAGGCGACCTGCACCGCCACGGCCTGCTCGAACGGCAGCAGCAGCGTCGACCAGCCCGCGAGCGAGGGCAGCACGGCCATCGTGAGCGGCCTGACGGCCTCCGCCGGCCGGTCGCGGAGTATCAGGCCCCAGTGAACGCCGCCGAGGAAGGACAGGATGACCGCGCCATAGCCGACGAGGATGCGCGCGGCGAGGTCGCGCGAGCCGCCGTCGGGCAGCAAGACCATCGCGAATGCCGCCGCAACGAACGGCATCAGTCCGCCGAAGCCGAGAGCCTGTGCGCCGGCGGGCAGGGCCGGCTCCTGGTTGTTCGTGTTCATCCGGGCTCCCGGCCGCGAGGCGCCGATTATCGGCTGGCCCAGCCTGGCATGCCACGGCTGTCTGCTGCCGACGACCTACCTCATCGGCCGCGATGGCAAGGTGGCGAAGCGCATCCAGGGCAAGCGGACGCTGGCGCAGTTCCGGGCGGAGGTCGAGCCGCTGCTGGAGTAGCAGAACTCGCGCCCCGGGAACCTGCCAACGGCAGCTTGCGCCCACGACTTCGAATCCGGGGATCAGAGCGGCAGGTACGTCGTCCTTGGCGCGTCCACGCAGCGCGCGAAGCCGTAATGCGCGTAGAAGGCCACGGCACCGTCGTCTCTCGCGTCGACGATGAGCGCGCAGGCATCGATCGACCGCGGCGCCGAGCAGCAGGCGCCCGAGTCCCTGCCCACGGCTCGACAGGCTTACCGCGAGCCGTCCCATGCGGATGCAGGGGATCGGGTAGCGCGGCAAGCGCCGGCGATCCGGCTCGGCAAGGGCACCGGCGTCCAGCTGGGCTGCGCTCAGCGAGTAGCAGCCGAGCACCCGGCCGATGTCCGCGTCGTCCACGAGCACGAAAGTCTGCGAGAGTCCGCGCCGGCGGTGCTGGGTCGCGAAACTGCGCAGGTACTCGTTGAGTGCGGGCACACCGCAGTCGAACCCGGCGCAGTCGTGCACGCGGGCGTCGAGCCGCTGCTCTTCAAGCACGGCGCAGTGTATTGCGGGCGGCCTCGATGGCGCGGCGCAGCGCCTCGTTCGGCTCGAAGGCGTGGTCGATGGCGGCGGCGACCCCGGCGAAGTCGCGATTCGAGAGCGTGACGCGCTGCTCCTGCTCCAGGAGTCCGCGCGCCTTTTCCCTGGCCGCCGTGGTCATGCCTGCCAGCGCCGCAGCCTCTGCGTACAGGTCGTTCTCGTCGCGTTCCATCACGCCCAGCGGAACGACGCGCTCCTTGCCGGATTCGATGCGCTCGACCACGCGCCGCGCCAGGTACAGGTCTTCCAGGTCGTCGAGGTGATCTTCGATCGCCTGCTTGATGTAGAACGACTTCGTTCGCCCGGTCGCCTTCGCGAGCCTTTCGAGCCGCTCGTCGAGTTCGGCGTCGAGTCGGATGGACAGCGGCTGTGCCATGGAGGGCCCTCCTGGCCGCGTTGGCAGCACAGTGCACTACACGTAGTGCAGCGCGATCCGCTCCGCCATTCGGGGCGCGCTAGGTACCCCTCCCGGGCACCAGCCCCGCCGGCACCAGGCCGAGCAATGCCTCGTCGCGGATGGCGGACTTGGCGGCCTCGATGTCCGGCGCGAAGTGCCGGTCGTGGTCGTAGAAGGCGACGTCGCGGCGCAGCCGCGCGTGCGCGCGCTCGAGCGCGGCGGAGGAGCGCAGCGGCCGCCTGAAGTCGATGCCCTGCGCCGCGGCGAGCAGCTCGATCGCGACGATGCCGCGCGTGTTCTCGGCCATGGTCAGCAGGCGACGCGCCGCGAAGGTCGCCATGCTGACGTGGTCCTCCTGGTTGGCGGAGGTGGGCAGGCTGTCGACCGAGGCGGGATGGGCGAGCGACTTGTTCTCGCTCGCGAGCGCCGCGGCCGTCACCTGCGCCAGCATGAAGCCGGAGTTGAGCCCGCCCTGCTCCACCAGGAACGGCGGCAGCTGGCTGAGCGAGGAGTCGATCAGCATGGCCGTGCGCCGCTCGGACAGCGCACCGATCTCGGCGATGGCGAGCGCGAGGTTGTCGGCGGCGAAGGCCACCGGCTCGGCGTGGAAGTTGCCCCCCGAGAGCACCTCGCCGCCCTCGCCGAACACGAGCGGGTTGTCGGAGACGCCGTTCGCCTCGACTTCGAGCACGCGCGCGGCGTCGCGCAGCTGCTGCAGGCAGGCGCCCGCGACCTGCGGCTGGCAGCGCAGCGAGTACGGGTCCTGCACGCGGTCGCAATCGACGTGCGAGCGCTCGATCTCGCTGTGCGCGAGCACGGCGCGGAAGGCCGCCGCGACGTCGGCCTGCGCGGCGTGGCCCCGCACCGCGTGGATGCGCGGGTCGAAGGGCGCGCGGCTGCCGAGTGCCGCGTCCACGCACATCGCCCCGGTCAGGATCGAGGCGAGCAGCAGGTCCTCGGCCTCGAACAGGCCCTCAAGCGCGAGCGCCGTCGAGACCTGCGTGCCGTTCAGGAGCGCGAGGCCCTCCTTCGGGCCGAGCTCGACCGGCTCGATGCCGACCGCGGCGAGCGCCTCGGCCGCAGGCATGACGCGGCCACCGAAATGCACGGCGCCCTCGCCGATCAGCGCGAGCGAGAGGTGGGCGAGCGGCGCGAGGTCGCCGGAGGCGCCCACCGAGCCCTGCGACGGCACGCGCGGCAGCACACCGGCATTGAGGAGCGCCAGCAGCCGCTCGATGATCACGGGCCGCACGCCCGAGAAGCCGCGCGCCAGGCTCGCCGCCTTGAGCGCGAGCGCGAGGCGCACCGTCGAATCGGCGAGCGGCTCGCCCACGCCGGCGGCGTGCGAGCGCACGATGTACAGCTGCAGCTTCGCGAGCTCGTCCGGCGGGATCCGCGTCTTGGCGAGCCGCCCGAAGCCGGTGTTGATGCCGTAGAGCGCCTCGCCCGCGTCGAGCCGGGCCGCGACCGCGGCGACGGCACGCTCGACGGGCTCGCGCCAGCCGTCGGCCAGAGCGACGCTGGCCGTGCCGCGCGCGATCGACCGCATCCGGGGCAGCGTGATCGCGCCGGGAACGAGATGGATGGGTTCCATTGCAGTTCAGTCCAGCGAGGGCAGGTCGAGTCCCTGCGAACGGGCGCAGGCGATCGCCGTCTCGTAGCCGGCATCGGCGTGGCGCATCACGCCCGTGCCCGGGTCGTTCCAGAGCACACGGGCGATGCGCCGGGCCGCAGCCTCCGTGCCGTCGCAGACGATGACCACTCCAGCGTGCTGGGAGAAGCCCATGCCCACGCCACCGCCGTGGTGGAAGGACACCCAGGTCGCGCCGCCCGCGGTGTTGAGCAGTGCGTTCAGGAGCGGCCAGTCGGACACCGCATCCGAGCCGTCGAGCATGCCCTCGGTCTCGCGATTGGGGCTCGCCACCGACCCGGAGTCGAGGTGATCGCGGCCGATGACGACGGGGGCCTCGAGCTCGCCTCTCGCCACCATCTCGTTGAACGCTAGGCCGAGGCGCGCGCGGTACTCGAGGCCCACCCAGCAGATGCGCGCCGGCAGCCCCTGGAAGCGGATGCGCTCGCGCGCGAGGTCGAGCCAGCGGTGCAGGTGCGCGTCGTGCGGGATGAGTTCCTTAACCTTCGCATCGGTGCGGTGGATGTCCTCGGGATTGCCGGAGAGCGCCACCCAGCGGAACGGGCCGATGCCCTCGCAGAAGAGCGGCCGGATGTAGGCGGGCACGAAGCCGGGGAAGCCGAAGGCCTCGGCGAGCCCTTCCTCGAAGGCCATCTGGCGGATGTTGTTGCCGTAGTCGAAGGCGACCGCGCCGCGCGCCTGGAGATCCAGCATCGCCTGTACGTGGATCCTCATCGAGGCGCGCGCCGCGCGCTCGATGCGCGCAGGGTCGCTGGCGCGCGCCTCGGCCGCCTGGGCGAGCGTCCAGCCGCGCGGCAGGTAGCCATTGCGGGGATCGTGGGCCGAGGTCTGGTCCGTGACCGCGTCGGGCACGACGCCGCGCGCGGCGAGCTCGGGGTACACGTCGGCCGCGTTGCCCAGGAGGCCGACGGACAGCGCGCGCCGTTCGCGGCACGCGGTTTCGATGAGCGCCAGCGCCTCGCCGAGGCTCGCGGCCTTGCGGTCCAGGTAGCCCGTGCGCAGCCGGAAGTCGATGCGCGTCTCGTCGCACTCGACCGCGAGCATCGAGAACCCGGCCATCGTCGCCGCGAGCGGCTGCGCACCGCCCATGCCGCCGAGGCCCGCGGTCAGGATCCAGCGGCCCGCGGCGTCGCCGCCGAAGTGCCGGCGCGCGCAGGCGCCGAAAGTCTCGTAGGTCCCCTGCACGATGCCCTGCGAGCCGATGTAGATCCACGACCCGGCGGTCATCTGGCCGAACATCATCAGGCCCTTGCGGTCGAGCTCGTGGAAGTGCTCCCAGGTCGCCCAGTGCGGCACGAGGTTGGAGTTGGCGATGAGCACGCGCGGCGCGTCCGGATGCGTGCGGAATACGCCGACCGGCTTGCCGGACTGCACCAGCAGCGACTCGTCGTCGCCGAGGCGGCGCAGCACGGCGAGGATGCGGTCGAAAGCATCCCAGTCGCGCGCCGCCTTGCCGATGCCGCCGTAGACCACGAGCTGCTCCGGGTGCTCCGCCACCTCGGGATCGAGGTTGTTCTGGATCATCCGGAAGGCGGCCTCGGTGAGCCAGCTGCGGCAGGATAGCGTGGTGCCCCGGGGCGCGCGGACGGTGCGCGAGCCTCTCGCCCGGCGGTCGGTGCTGGCATCCATGGGCGCCACGATACGCCGGTCGGGGCGACGCCCCAAGTCCACGGCAACGCTGGCCGTCGCCGCGCCAGGAGCCACGCTGTCGAAACACCCGGCGGCGTCGGCCTCGCGTTTCGTTCGAACGGGCTGCGCTATGCTGCCCGCATGAGCCGCCCGGACCCGAGCGCGTGGACGCGCGTGCTGTCGCACGCGACGCTGGCGACCTGCGAGCCGGGCGCGCCGACGATGCTCCGCGACGCGGCGGTCGCGTTCGCGGGCGAACGCGTCGCCTGGATCGACGAAACGGCCTCCCTGCCACCGCTGGCCGACAGCGTCGAGGTCCACGACGTCGCCGGCGCGCTGGTCACGCCGGGTCTCATCGACTGCCACACGCACCTCGTCTTCGCCGGCGACCGCGCGCGCGAGTTCGAGCAGCGGCTCGCGGGTGCGAGCTACGCCGACATCGCCCGCGCCGGAGGCGGAATCCTCGCGACGGTGGCTGCGACGCGCGCGGCCAGCGAGGACACCCTGCTCGATGTGGCGATCGGGCGGGCGCGCGTCCTGCTGGCCGAGGGCGTCACCTGCCTCGAGGTCAAATCCGGCTACGGCCTCGACCTCGAGACGGAGCTGAAGCTGCTGCGCGTCGCGAAGCGGCTCGGCGAGCGGCTGCCCGTCACCGTGCGGACGACCCTGCTCGCCGCGCACGCGCTACCGCCGGAGTACGCGGGACACGCGGACGACTACGTGACCCACGTGTGCGAGACGATCCTGCCGGCTGCGGCCGACGCAGGACTCGCCGATGCGGTGGACGCCTTCTGCGAGCACATCGCGTTCTCGCCGGCGCAGGTCGAGCGCATCTTTGTCCGCGCACGGGAGCTGGGATTGCCGGTGAAGCTGCACGCCGAGCAGCTCTCGAACCAAAGCGGCGCGGCGCTCGCGGCCTCCCACGGCGCGCTGTCGGCCGACCACCTCGAATACCTCGACGAGGCCGGCGCCACCGCCATGGCGCGTGCCGGCACGGTCGCCGTGCTGCTGCCCGGCGCGTTCTACTTCCTGCGCGAGACGCGGCGGCCGCCCGTGGACCTGCTGCGGC
This sequence comes from Gammaproteobacteria bacterium, assembly GCA_037443885.1. Classification (GTDB taxonomy): domain Bacteria; phylum Pseudomonadota; class Gammaproteobacteria; order Steroidobacterales; family Steroidobacteraceae; genus SG8-30. The sequence continues at coordinate 14,294 of JBBINN010000041.1, forward strand.
GCCATGGCGTGCCGATCGCCGTCGCCTCCGACTTCAACCCCGGCAGCTCGCCGCTGCTGTCGCTGCGTCTCGCCATGAACATGGCCTGCGTGCTGTTCTCGCTGACGCCGGAGGAAGCACTCGCCGGCGTCACCCGCGAGGCCGCCCGCGCCCTCGGCCTGGGCCAGCAGCGCGGCACGCTCGCGCCCGGCAAGGCGGCCGACGCCGTCGTCTGGGATGCCGAACACCCGGCGGCGCTGGCCGCACAGGTCGGCGTGCCGCGGCCGCTGCAGGTATTCACGCGCGGCGGACCACTCTCCGACTAGCCGTCAATACTGCTGCGGTGCTGCGCCGGACGTGCCGTCCATTCTGAGCCTCCTCAGCCGGCCATGCTCTCGCTGCGGCCGTTCCCCGCCATGGAGCGCTCGAATGCGGGATCAAGCTTGGCGCATTCCTCGGCAAGGCGCGTGCGCTTCACGCGATCAATCTTCTCCGCGATGGCTTGCTCGATCGCATCATCGCGACTGCTGAATATCTGCCGAGTGACCAAGACATCAACCCGAGCCAGCAGTTCCTCCTCGATCCGGACAACGATCCGCGTCTTGCTCATGAAGGAAGGCTCCGAAGTTAGTACCAGTAATCATATTTCGCCCCAATGAAGAGGGCTCGCGGCTTGCTCGTATTCCGGGTCTGCTCACTCGGCGATCAGCCTGCCTGACCGCCCACCGCCTCCGCGATCCTGGCCACCAGCCGGGCGGCCAGGCGCGCCGTGCGCGCGTCGATGTCGAACCGGGGATTGAGCTCCGCCACGTCGGCGATGCGCAGCCTGCCGCTCGCCGTGACGACATCCACCAGCCGCTCGACCAGCGCAGGCTCCACGCCGAGCGCGGCGGGCGCGCTGACGCCTGGGGCCACCGAGGCGGGGAACGCGTCGAGGCAGATCGTGAGGTAGACGTGCCCGACGCGCCCGAGCAGCGCCTCGAGCCCGTCCTTCAGCGCCTCGAAGCGCTCTGCCCGCAGGTCCTCGTCGAGCACGTGGTGCACGCCGAGCGCCTTCGCGCGCTCGAACAGCGCCGCCGTGTTCGCGAAGCGGCTCACCCCGAGGCAGTGGTACTCGACGCGCTGGCCGCGCGCGGGGGCGTCCTCGAGGATCTGCCGGAAGGGCGTGCCCGAACTCGCCCTCGCGTCGGCGCGCAGGTCGAAGTGGGCGTCGAAATTCACCACCGCGACGGCACCGCCGTCGCCGCGCGCCTCGAGCGCCTCGCGCAGCGCGAGCCAGCTCGCATAGGCAATCTCGTGCCCGCCACCGAGGCCGATCGCGACGCCACCCGCCCGCAAAACGCCGGCCGCTGCGGCGCCGAACTCCTCCTGCGCCGCCTCCAGCTCATCGCCTTCGCAAGCGACATCGCCGAGGTCATCCACTGCCTGCAGGCCGTGAACGGCGAGCGGCGCGAGCGCGCGGCGCAGCGCCCCGGGGCCGTCGGCCGAACCGGCGCGACCGAGGTTGCGCCGCACCCCCGCATCGCAGGCGAAGCCGAGCAGGCTCACGCTCGAGCCCGGCGACGCGACGGGCCGCACGACCTGGTGCCAGCGCCGCGCGGCGGGGCCGTCGGCCGCATCCAGGCGCCCGGTCCAGTCCGCGCTGGCCACCGGGCGCCTCACGTGGGCGCTCCCGCCGCGAAATCGAGTTCGACGCGCAGGCCCCGGCCGTCGCGGCCTGCCCCGAGCGACAGTCGCGCGCCGCGCAGCTCGGCGATATGCGCGACAATGGAAAGGCCCAGGCCGCTGCCTGTGCCGCGCGCATCGGGCCCGCGCACGAACCGCTGCAGGACCCGCTCTCGCGCCTGCTCGGGTATCCCCGGGCCGTCGTCCTCGACGGCGAGGCGCCCCTCGCGCACCTCGATCGTCACGCGCCCGCCACGCGGCACGTGGCGCAGCGCATTGCCGAGCAGGTTGTCGAGCAGGATGCCGAGCAGGGCCTCGTCGGCCCGCAGCGTCGCGCCGGCGTCGCCCGTGACGGCAAGCGCCACGCCCGCCGCCTCGAACCGCTCGCGCCAGATCGCCTCCGCGCGCTCCGCCGCCCGCCGCAGCGCCAGCGGCTCGCGGTCGATCTCCTCGGCGTGGTCGAGGCGGGCCATGGCGAGCAGCTGATCCACGAGATGGGCACCACGGTCCACGCCCTGGATCACCTTGCCGAGCGCGGCAGCGGCCTCGCCGGCCGGCAAGCGCCTGAGCGCAACCTCGGTCTGCGCGCGGATCGCCGCGAGCGGCGTGCGCAGCTCGTGCGCCGCGTCCGCCGTGAAGCGTTTCTCGTCCGCGATGGCGCGCTGGACGCGCTGCAGCAGGCGGTTGATCTCCGCGACCAGCGGCTCGATCTCCTCCGGCACGCCGCTGGCGCGCACGGGGTCGAGGTTGCGGGCGGAGCGGCCCGCGATCTGGCGCGACAGCGCCGACAGCGGCGCCAGCGCGCGACTCACCGCGAGCCAGGTGAGCAGCGCCAGCAGCGGCATGGCCAGCAAGTAGGGCACGAGCTGGGCGAGCACCAACTCGCCCTCGAGCTCCTCGCGGATCGAAAGCTGCTGGCCCACGAGCACGGTCATCCCCTGTTCGGGCACCTCGAGGCAGAACAGCTTCCATTCGACTCCGCCGAGGCGCTTCTCGTCGAAGCCATTGCAGGTCCCGTCGGCGGCGGGCAGCTCGCCGAAGCGGCTGCGAAGGATAACCTCCCCGGATTCGTCCAGGATGGCGAAGGCCAGCTTGCGCTCGTATGGATGCGCTGGTTCCGCCGCCGCGTCGGCCGGCGCCTCGAGCCCGAGGGCGCTCAGGTCCGCGAACATCCGCGCCGACTCGGCCAGCTCCGCATCGAACAGCTCGTTCACCTCGTGCACGGCGCTGAGGTACACGACCACGCCCATCGCGGCGAGACCAAGGGCCAGCGAGCCGAGGCTCAGCGCGAGGATGCGACGACGCAGCGACGGTGCGCTCACGCCGGACTCTTGGGCACGGTGTAGCCGGCGCCGCGCACGGTGACGATCGCCTCCTTGCCGACCTTTCGCCGCAGGTGGTGGATGTGCACCTCGACGGCGTTGCTCTCCACCTCCTCGTTCCAGCCGTAGAGCGCCTGCTCGAGGCGCTCGCGCGGCAGGACCCGGCCGGCGTTCTCCATGAGGAGCTGCAGCAGCGTGAACTCGCGCGCCGACAGCAGGACCGGCATTCCCGCGACGGTGACGGCGTGAGCCGCCGGATCGAGCTCGATGCGCCCGCTCCTGAGCACCGGGCTCGCGCGCCCCGCCGAGCGGCGCGCCACGGCGCGCAGGCGGGCCGCAAGCTCGTCGAGGGAAAAGGGCTTGCCAAGATAATCGTCCGCGCCGGCATCGAGGCCCGCGACGCGCTCGGCCACCGCCGCTCGGGCCGTCAGCACGACGACGGGGGTGCGGTCGCCGCCGGCGCGCATGCGCCGCAGGACCTCGAGACCGTTGCGCCCGGGCAGGCCCAGGTCGAGCACGACGGCGGCGTACTCGTGGGTCGAAAGCGCGGCCACCGCCGCATCGCCTTCCTGCACCCAGTCCACGGCATGGCCCTCGTCGCGCAGGCCGGTGGCGACGCCGTCCCCGATCAGCTCGTCGTCCTCGACCAGCAGGATGCGCATGCGGTTCGATCCCGGGGCCGTGGCGAGGCGCGCCTCATGGCGGCATCGCGCGGCTCCCTCAGCCCTGCCGCGAGTCTAGCAGCGGCCAGGTTCAGGCGGCCGCGTAGCGCTTGATGATGGCGAGCTTCCTGCGCAGGGCGCCATCCACCACGCCCGGCAGCAGGCCGTTCAGGCGCGCGAAGAAACCCTCGGGCTGGCCGATGTAGGTTTCCCGGCGCTCCTTCAGGATCGCCCCCTCGACGGCCGCCGCGACGGCCTCCGGCGGGTCGGCGCGGTTGCCCAGATCGGCGTTCATGCGCACGACCTCGGGCGGGTTGAAGGCGGTGTCCACGGCGCGCGGCGCTACGTAGCAGGCGCGCACCGGGCCGTCGGCCAGCTCGCGCCTGAGCGCCTCGGTGAAGCCGCGCAGGCCGAACTTGCTCGCGCAGTACACCGCGAAGCCCGCGAAGCCGATGCTGCCGAAGCTCGAGCCGACGTTGACGATGACGGCGCGACGTCGCGTCAGCAGGTGCGGGAGCAGGCGGTGCACGAGCTGCACCGGTCCCTCGAGGTTGGTGCGCAGGATCTGCTGGACGTCCGGCGCGCCGAGCTGCTCGAGCAGGCCGAAGACGTTGGTCCCCGCGTTGTTGACGACGATGTCCACGGCGAAGCGCTCGGCCGCCGTGGCGACCCGCTCGATGCCCGCGGGCGAGCCGAGGTCCGCCGGCAGCACCTCGACGGTCGCGCCCTTCGCCGCCAGCGCCGTCGCGGCCTGCT
>JBBINN010000042.1:0-1004 GCA_037443885.1 Gammaproteobacteria bacterium
CGGCTCCGCGCTCTGGTCCGTGTCGCGCGGACTGGCGCGCAACTCGGGCGAGTACAAACGCCTGCTGATGGCGGCCGACCAGCCGCGAAGGAACGATCTCGATGGGCGAGGGGCGTTGTCCCAGGATGGATTGATCGACTTCTGCCGGTTCTTCCTGGAAACCTGTCTCGATCAGGTTCGCTACATGCGCGAGCTGCTCGCTCCGTCAGAACTCCAGCGCCGCATGGAGTTGTACGTGCGCGATGAGGAGAGTGCCGAGCGACTGCCGAAGCGCAGTTTCGCCGTCCTTCGGGAAGCACTGCTGTCTGGCGAGCTTGAGCGCGGACGCGTGCCGACGCTCATCGACACGAGCGAGCGCACGGCGCGTCGCGTGATCTCGGCACTGATCAAGAAGCGCTTGCTCGTCTCGGGCTCGCACAAAGCACCCTTGCGACTGGGTTTTCCGATCGACGTCGTCGAGCGGTGGTTTCCGAAGCTCTATCCTGCGACGTGATGAGAATGGCGAGCGAGTGGGAATTCTCAAAGCGATTCCGCCGCGGCGGCTTCGGATGGCGAGCCAGTCGGCTGGCCGGCGAGCGCATCGCCGAGGCGCTCGCAGAAATTCGCGCTGCCGCTCGCCGCGATTCATTGCATGCCGCGGACGGCGCAGTCCGGTTCCTGGCGACACTGTCACCCGCGTTGGAGCAAGTGGATAGCTCTTCGGGTGCGTTGGGTGGTGCAGCGCGCGCCGCGGCCGAGGCGCTCGTGCCCGTCATTGCGCAGGCACCGGCGGACGAAGCAACGCGTGAGGGCTGGCTCGAGCAGTTGTTCGAGGCGATCCAGGACGATGATCCACCCTATCTGGAATCGATGGACGATCGCTGGGGTGATCTGTGCGCGACCCCGGAGATTGCATCTCGATGGGCCGACCGCCTGACCGATCTCGTGCAGCATGTCAATGCCGAGCGGCGTCGCGGCCAGCATGCATTTACCCGGGCGGATTCGCTTTGCTACAGCGCCTTGTT
>JBBINN010000042.1:1014-18662 GCA_037443885.1 Gammaproteobacteria bacterium
CTCTGCCGGCCGCCACGAAGATCTGATCAAGCTCATCGGCGGTGATCCGCGCCCGATGTGGCGCGACCTGCTGTGGGTCGGACGCATCATGGTGGCGCGCGGCGAGATCGACGAGGCTATCGAGTTCATGGCGAAGTCCGTGATTCCTTGGACGCCGATGGCAGGACTCGCGCGCTTTGCCGAAGAAGTCCTGCTGCATGCTGGTCGGCGCATCGAGGCCAACGAGAAATACGCGCTCGACGCGAATCGCGCGACGACCTACCTTGCCACGTTCCGGCGGATCGCCGGCAAGTATCCCGAGATCGACCCGGACCGAGTGCTGTCGGATCTGATCGCGACCACGCCGGGCGAGAAGGGCAAATGGTTCGCCACGGCCAAGACACTCAAGCGATTCGAGCTTGCGATGCAGCTTGCGTGGATATCACCCTGCGATCCGAAGACGCTGATCCGGGCTGCGAGGGACCATGTCGGCAAAGCGCCAGCATTTGCCGCGGAGGTGGCGCTCGCCGCCTTGCACTGGATTTGCCAGGGCAGAGGATATGAGTTGACTTCGCTCGACGTGCAGATGGCTTACCGTCTCGCGCACGAGGCCGGCGATGCGCTCGGCCAGGCCGATCGCGTTGCGCTGCGAATTCAAACGATGCTCCGGCCCACAACTCGCGAGGTTCGATGGGTCAGAGAGATGTTGAACCTTCCAGCGTCGTCGGAAGGCGGCGCATTGTGAGCAGCAGCTGTCGGCGTCAGTCGCCAGCTATCGACGCCGAGCGGGAACATTCGTCGGTCGTCTCGACGGTAAGTTGCATTGCTCGGCCACGGAAATCCATATGAAACAGGCACTTTGCGAGGCTACAGACAATTGAGTGGGAGTGAGGAGCGGCACCGTTCCACGGCACCAGGTCGACGCCCGCCAGCCTCCGGCGACTCCCTAGCCCGACATGTGCCGTGCGAGGAAGCCGAGCACGTTGTCGTACCAGGCGACGATGTTGCGCGGCTTGAGGATCCAGTGGTTCTCGTCCGGAAAGACGAGCAGCTCGCTGTCGACCCCGTGGTATTGCAGTGCCTCGAACAGGTTCAGCCCCTCGCTGATCGGGCAGCGGTAGTCCTTTTCCCCGTGGATGATCAGCACGGGAGTCTTCCACTGGCTGATGCAGCGGATCGGCGCGTAGCGGTCGAAGGCCGGCATGTCGGCGTAGGGGTTCTCGCCGCCCATCTCCAGGTACCACCAGGCCGGGTGGTCGGTGGTGCCCGTGAACTGCGCCATGGTGACGATGCTGGCGTGCGTGATCAGGCAGCGGAAGCGCTGGGTCTGGGTGCCGATCCAGTTGGTCATGTAGCCGCCGAAGCTGCCGCCCATGGCCATGATGCGTTTCGAATCGACCTCTTCGCGGGTCTCCAGGGCGTCGGTGACGGCCATCAGGTCCTCGAAGCACTGCTTGCCCCAGACGTTGCCCCAGATGCCCTGGACGAACGCCTGCCCGAAACCGGTGGAACCGCGCGGGTTGGGCTGCACGACGACGTAGCCCTGCGCGACCGCCAGTAGTGAGTTCCAGCGCCAGTGCCAGCCGTCGCCGGCCATGCCGATCGGGCCGCCGTGGATCCATAGCAAGGTTGGAGCGTGCTTCGCTCCCTTGGGGCGCGTGACGACGCTGTGAATGGCCGTGCCGTCGGTCGATGCCGTCGTGATGTGTTCGACCTCGGCCCAGCTGTCCGCGGGTGTGAAGCCGGACAGGCGCGCGAGCGGCGCGGCGGCCCGCCCCGGTCCGTCGAGCCGATGGCACTCCGGGGCATCGAGCAGGGAGGAGCGGATGCAGGCAGCCCTGCCGTCCGCAAGCGCCACCACGTCGCTGTGGGTGCCGCCGCCGGCCGGCGGCGTCCAGGCCGTCACCGCGCCATCGCTGGCAGCGATGCCGAACACCGGCGTGACCCCGCCGTCGTCGGCGCTGACCAGCAGCGTGGAGCCGTCCGCGCTCCAGTCGGCCAGGTGCGGCCAGCGGTCCCAGCCGGTCGCGAGTTCGCGCATGTCGCCGGATTCGACATCGACTAGCGTCAGCACCGGGCGCACCGCCCGCTGCGGCGAGCGGCTCTCTCGGACGGTCGCGATGGTCTTGCCGTCTGGCGAGAACCGGGCGCCGTCGTTCATGGTGTTGGGCGGTTGCTCGTACAGCCGGCGTTCCTTGCTGGCGAGGTCGATCACCAGCAGGGCGGAATCTTCTTCCCGGTCGGCACCGTGGCTCGCCTGGCGGACCAGCACGCGGCGGCCGTCGCGGCTCAGGTCGAGCTGTGGCTCGATCCAGAACTCGCTCATGGCCTCGGGGGTCAGGTCCTCGCGCGCCTGGCCATCGGAAGTGGCGACGATCAGGTGCGTGCTGGCCTGGTCGGGGTTCTGGTGCAGCCAGTGGTCCCAGTGGCGGACCGGCTGGCGCCGGAAATTGCGTGCACTGGGTCCCTTCTTGCCGCGCTCGGCTGCAGCCTCGCGCTGCTTGTCCAGGGCGATGCCAGGCAGCACCGGCGCGAAGTATGCCATGCGGTCGGCCTCGGCCGCGAAGCGGAACGCCTCGACGCCGAGCGGCTCGTCGGTCAACTGCCGCGGCTCGCCACCGGTGGCGGGCAGCAGCCAGACCTGCATGCGCTTGTCGGCCTCGTCGTCCGGCTTGACCTCGTTGGGCGTGCGGTTGGACAGAAAGCCGAGCGCGCCGTCGTGCCGGAAGCAGGGGGCGCTGTCCCTGCTTTCGCCGCGGGTGAGCTGCACCGCCGGGCCACCGTCGGTGGGCACCTTCCACAGGTCGGACACGTACCTGGCGCCGTCGCGGTCGAGCCGCTGCACGCAGACGGCGAGCCACTGGCCGTCCGGACTCGCCGCGAGGCCGCTGACGCGCCGCAACGCGATGTGTTGTTCGACCGAGTAGGGCTTGTTCATGGTGCGGATGGGACGTTGCGAAGGCCGCGTCTGTCAAGCCTTGGCTGCCTTCCACGGGGATCCACTTACGCCGGCTGCGGCGGCGTGGACACCAGGTCGCGGCTCGACTCCTGCAGGCTCTGCTGGCGGTACAGGTCGTAGTAGTGGCCGCGCGCCGCCATCAGCGCGTCGTGCGTGCCGGCCTCGGTGATGCGGCCGTCTTCCACCACCACGATGCGCGTGGCGTTGCGGATGGTGGACAGCCGATGCGCTATCACGAAGGCGATGCGCCCCTCGAGCACGTGCGTCATCGCCGCCTGGATGCGCTGCTCGGTCTCGGTGTCCACCGATGAGGTGGCCTCGTCCATGACCAGGATCTGCGGGTCCGCCAGGATCGCGCGGGCGAAGCTGATCAGCTGCTTCTGGCCGGCGGACAGCCGCCCGCCGCCCTCGCCGACCTGGGTCTGGTAGCCCTTCTCGAGCTGCAGGATGAAGTCGTGCGCGCCGGCCGTCCGCGCAGCCGCCATGACCTCGTCGTCGCTGGCCGACAGCCGCCCGTAGCGGATGTTCTCGAGGATGGAGCCGCTGAACACGTGTGCGTTCTGCAGCACCATGCCGAGGTTCGACTGCAGCCAGTGCAGGCTGCGGGTGCGGTAGTCGACGCCGTCGACCAGCACTTGTCCCTGGGTCGGTTCATAGAACCGGCAGATCACGTTCACCAGCGTGCTCTTGCCGCCGCCGGTGGGGCCGACAATGGCGATGGTCTCGCCGCGCCGCGCCTTGAGGTCGATGTCCTGCAGCACCGGCCGCGCCGGGTCGTAGGCGAAGCCCACCTTGCGCAGCTCGATTTCCTCGATCGTGGCATCGCCGCCATCCGCGGCGAGGTGCCCGGCCGAGCGCTGCTGGCGGGCCAGCGCCAGCGCCTCGCGCACCTCGGCGGAGTCCTGGATGTCCGGCTCGGCCTCGATCAGGCTCAGGATGCGCTCGGCGGAGGCCTGCGCCATCTGCATCTCCGCGAACCAGTGGCCGAGTTGCTCCACCGGGTCGAAGAAATGCCGGGTGTACGCCATGAACGCCACCAGCGTACCGGCGGTGATCACCCCGCCGAGCAGGTCGAGGCCGCCCATGGCGAGCGCGAGGCCAGTGGCCAGGCTCGCCAGCGTGATCACGATCGGCACGTAGATGGCGGCCTGGGTCAGGTTGCGCACCGAAGCGCCGTACATGCTGCTCGTGAGCTTCTGGAACTCGGCCTGGTTGGGCTCCTCGCGCACGAAAGCCTTGCTGGTCAGCACGCCCATGATGGCCTCGTTGTAGGAGGCCGTGATCCGCGAGTTGGTGGCGCGCACCTGGCGCGCGCTCCTGAGGATGCGTCGCTGGAACCCGGCGGAGACCCACGCGAGCACCGGGATGATGGCGAGCACGGCGAGCGCCAGCTTGGGGCTCATGACCAGCATGGCGATCGCGATGCCGAGCATCATGGTGCTGCCCCAGACCAGGTCGAGGAAGCCCCAGGCCAGGATGTTCGACAGCCGCTCGCAGTCCGAGGTCATGCGCGCCATCAGCCAGCCGACCGGCCGGTAGTCGTAGAACGAGAACGACAGCCGCTGCAGGTTCTCGAAACCGTCACGACGGATGTCGTGGCTCACCGACGTGCGGATCTTGCCGCCCATGTGGATGAAGGTGCCGACCGACAGCGTCAGCACCAGCGTGCAGCCGGCATAGGCCAGCATCAGCGGCCAGAGCTCCGCCGACAGGCCATCGGCCGCGACGCGGTCGACGACTGCGCGCGTGATCAGTGGATAGGCGACCTCCGTGGCCGCGGTGAGGACGGCACTGATGGCCAGGATCCACAGCTCGCGCCGGTAGACCTTGGCGTAGCTGAACAGCTTCTTCCACAGCCGCGCGTTGAAGCGCGAGGCCAGCTGGTCGTCGTTGAAGCCGTCGTCCTGGTTCTCGTCATAGGTGGCCATGTCACGCTCCTGTCGGCAGGGCGCCGGTCGAGGCCGCGACGTCGTGGCGGATCGATGCGTCGAGTGCGCCCTGGATGTCGCACAGCCGCCGGTACGGGCCCGGCTGCCGGCTCAGGGTGGCGTGGTCGCCGAGCTGCACCACCCGGCCCTCGTCGAGCACCATGATCCGGTCGGCGTGCATCACGGACGACAGCCGGTGCGCGATGATCAGCGTGGTCTGGCGGCCCTTGCGGCGGCGCAGCGCCTCGAGCACGCGCGCCTCGGTGCCGGTGTCCACAGCCGAGAGCGAGTCGTCGAGCACGAGCACTGGCGGATCCTTCAGCAGCGCCCGGGCCAGCGCCAGCCGCTGGCGCTGGCCGCCGGAGAGCGTGATGCCGCGCTCGCCGACCATGGCGTCGAAGCCGCTGGAGAAGCGCAGGATGCTGTCGTGAATCGCCGCGTCCTGGCAGGCCTCGATCAGCTCCGACTCCGGCGCATGGCTGCGCCCGACCGCGAGGTTGGCGCGCACGGAGCGCGAGTACAGGAACGGATCCTGCAGCACCACGCCGACCTGGCGGCGCAGCCACTGGCGGTTGGTCTCGGCGATCTCGCGCCCGTCGAGGCGCACCGAGCCCTGCTGGTAGGGATAGAGGCGCAGCAGCACCCGGATGAGCGTGGACTTGCCCGAGCCGGGCGGCCCGACGATGGCCAGCGTCTCGCCCGGCCGCACATGGATGCTCACGTCGTGCAGCACGGGACGGTCCGCCTGGTAGGCGAAGGTCAGGCCCTCGATCTCGATCTCGCCGCACGCGCGGTCCTGATCTGGCGCGAGTTCCTCGGACTCCTCGGTGGCGTCGAGCACTTCCCTGATGCGCCCGAGGCTGACCACGGCCTTGCCGGTGTCGGTGAGCACGCGGCCGAGCTGGCGGATCGGCCAGATCACCATCGCGACATAGGTCATGAACGCGAACAGGGTGCCCACGGTCAGCGTGCCGTCCATGATGAAGAAGGCTCCGCCAAACAGCACCAGGCCGATCTGCGACATCGCGAACAGGTCGCTGGCGCTCCAGTACAGGCTCATCAGCTGGATCAGCCGCTGGTTCTGGTCGCGGAAGGTGGCATTGCGCTGCGCAAACCTGTCGATCTCGTAGGCCTGCCGCGCGAAGGCGCGCACCACGCGGATGCCCGTGAGGTTCTCCTGCAGCGTCGCGGTCATGGCCGCCTCGGCCTCGTCGGTCTGCTGGAAGACCTTCTTCACGCCCGAGAAGAACAGGTAGGCGCCACAGGCCAGGATCGGCAGCAGGCACAGGGACAGCCATGCGAGGCGCGCGTCCATCCAGAACAGGATCGGCGTGACGCACAGCACGAGCATCAGCGCGCGGCCGATCTCGACGACGTCGTTGGCCAGGAACACCCGCACCGTCTCGACGTCGGAGCTGGCGCGCTGCACCAGGTCGCCGGTGTCGGCGGTGTCGTAGTAGCCGGCCTGCAGCAGGTGCAGGCGCCGGTAGATCCGTTCGCGCATGCGTCGCGCGATGGCCTCCGAGGCCTGGGCCGCCAGCCGGCCGCGCACGTACTGGAAGACCCCGCCCAGCAGGGTGAGCGCCACCGCGGCAAACGCGGACAGCCAGAGATAGGCCACGAAGGCGTCGGCGCCTGCAAACAGCCCGGCCAGCCACAGCACCGGCGTTGCCGCATGGCCGAGGTCGCGCTCGACCGCGACGTCGATGGCGTAGCGCCCGACGAGCGGCGCGCCGAACATGAACAGGTTGGTGAGGCCCATGGCCAGGATCGCATACGCGTAGCGGACGCGATGCCCCTGGGTGATCTGCCACAGCGAACCGTGCTGGGTGCTGGTCATTGTCGTTGTTCCCGCTGGCGGCACCGCGTGGTGACGCCTGATACAAATCGGATCCGGTTGGGCCGGGACCGGGCGGGTCGCAACGAAACTGTGGGTCGCTGAAGCAAAAAACCCGCTCGGTGATGAGCGGGTCCGGATGTCGATCGCTTAGCGCGGAATCAGGACGAGCTCACCGGCCGACGAAAAGGCCTGTAAATGCCGGTAATGTGAGTCTTGACGCGTCGCATCGCGTCCTCCTGAGTCCAGTGCGCCGGCATGTTACGCCCGGCGCGCGGCCAGTTCAATGGCCTGATGTGCCCGGGCTCCGGCAGGGGCCGCCAGGCGTGTGTTTCCTGAGCGAGGCCCCGCGCTTCTCCTCGATCCTGCGGTGCTGCTTATGCTGCCGGCACCCGTGGGCTTCACATGCCACTGTCCGAGTCGGCCGGCCGGCAGGCCACGCGGTGCTCCTCGCCGTGGACTCTGAAAATGAACGGATGGGTCGCGCGGGAACTCGACAGCGCACGCCGGCGCAGTGCGGCCCGGGCCTGGGTCGCCTCACCGCGGCGTCCAGCCCCACCCCTCGTGTAGACTGAGATTCCCGTCAAGGCGACGCATGGCCGGAAGAAGCGCCGTATCCCGGATGAGACGCTCCTCGCGCGGCCAACCCGAGTTGAGCTTGCCCGGCATGTCGCTCGTCGTGTGGCTGGCGCTGCCCGTTGCCGTGGCGGCATTCCCCTCTGTGGCCAGCGCCAACGGGCTTGCGGCGACCGCGGGACTCGGCCCCGACCTCACGCTGCTGCTGGTCTACGTCGGCCTCGCGCTGCTGCTGTCCTTCCTCTGCTCGGTGGCCGAGGCGGTGCTGCTCAGCATTACGCCGAGCTACATCGCCGAGTTGAGCGAACGCCGCCCGCAGCAGGCCGAGCGGCTGTACCGGCTGAAGGGCGAGAACATCGACCGGTCGCTGGCGGCGATCCTCACCGTCAATACCGCAGCCCACACCATGGGTGCCGTCGGCGCAGGCGCCAAGGCGACGGCGATCTTCGGCGACGCCATGTTCGGTGTCTTTTCGGCCGTGCTGACGCTGCTGATACTCTTCCTGTCCGAGATCGTGCCCAAGACCATCGGCGCGGTGCACTGGCGGCGGCTCACCGGCTTCACGGAGGTCTACGTCCGGCTGCTGATCAAGCTGGTGTACCCGGTGATCCGCATCTCGGAACGGCTGACGCGGCTGATCTCGCAGGGCCAGAAAGTGCACGTCTTCAGCCGAGAGGAGTTCATCGCGATGACCGACGTCGGCCACCGGAGCGGTGAGATCGACGAGCGCGAGAGCAAGATCATCCGCAACCTGTTCCGCTTCAAGGCCCTGACCGCCGCGGACATCATGACGCCGCGCACCGTGATGGTCACGCTGTCGGCCGACATGACGGTGGCGGAGGCCTATGCGCTGCGCGACCAGATCCCGTTCTCGCGCCTGCCCCTGTACGGAAGCGACAAGGACGACATCCTGGGCTTCGTGCTGTACGAGGACGTCCTGCTCGCCCACCTGCGCGATCACGATGCCGATCCGCTTTCGACCCTGCGGCGCGACCTGCTCGCGGTGCCCGCGAGCAGCACCCTGACGATGCTCATGGACACGCTGATGAAGCAGCGCCAGCAGGTCGCCATAGTCATCGGCGAGTTCGGCGAGACGCACGGCCTGGTCACTCTGGAGGATCTCGTGGAGACCCTGCTCGGCGAGGAGATCATGGACGAGGGCGATACGGTCGTCGACATGCAGGCGATGGCCCGGCAGCTATGGCACAAGCGCGCCAAGGCGATCGGTGTGCCGATCGAAGAGATCCCCACTGCGGGCCAGGACCGGGGCTCCGACGGACGCGAAGCCGGCTGACCTCGTTGCCGCGGCCGCCGTTCGAAGCTGTCCACTGCCGAGGGGCTCTGCCAGAATGCGAGGCCGGATCCGCCGCTTTCGAGCCGCACTGATCCGCTGCGTGGAGCGAGCCACTTGACCGTGACTGACCGGCATACGCCATCAACCCGTGTGACTTGGCCGGCGGCCGCAGCGCTCGTGACGCTGGTCGTCGCCTGCACGCCGCTGGCTGCGGCCGCGCCGGCGGCGCCCGAGCCGGCCGAGGGCCGCGTCATCCGCTCGGCCGACGACTTCGCGGTGCTGCCACCGCGGGCGCGCATCGAGCCGGAGAACCGGATGCTCACGGAGCGCCTGGAGCAGTTGCTGCCGCGGCTGATGGCCGAGAGCGGGATCGACATGTGGCTGGTGCTGAACCGCGAGTACGCGGAGGATCCCGTCTACTTCAGCCTGGTGCCGCAGCCGAGCTTCGCGGCGCGCCGGACCACCATGCTGGTCTTCAACCGCCAGGCCGACGGCACGCTCGAGCGGCTGACGGTGAACCGTTACCCGCTGCGCGGCCCCTACGAGAACGCCTGGGAGGGCGGCGAGCTGGACGCGCAGTGGCAGGCGCTCGGGGAACTCATCGCCTCCCGCGACCCCCAGCGCATCGGCATCAATGTCTCGCGCACCTGGCCGGTGGCGGACGGCCTCACCCACGCGATGTACCAGCGCCTTCTCGAGGCGCTGCCGCCGGGCTTCGAATCACGGCTCGTCCCGGCCGAATCGCTGGTGGTGCGCTGGCTGGAGACGCGGCTGCCGTCCGAAATCGCGGCCTATGCGCACATCATGGGGATCGCGCGCGGCGTGATCGCCGAGGCCTTCAGCGCGCGCGTCATCACGCCCGGCGTGACCACGACCGACGACGTCGCCTGGTACCTCCGCGAGCGCATCGAGTCGCTGGGGCTTGCGCCGTGGTTCATGCCTTACGTGAACCGGCAGCGTCCCGGCATCGACTGCGGGCCGGACAAGGAAATCTGTGGCGAGGCGGGGACGATACAGCCGGGCGACGTGCTCCACACGGACATCGGCCTCTGCTACCTGAAGCTGTGCACGGACACGCAGGAGATGGCCTACGTCCTGCGCGTGGGCGAGGAGGGCGTTCCCGCGGGTCTCGAGGCCGCACTGCGCACGGGCAACCGCTGGCAGAACCTCCTCACCGCCCAGTTCAAGAGCGGCCGCAGCGGCAACGAGGTGCTGGCCCGCACGCGCGAAGCCGCCACGCAGGCCGGCATCGAGAGCAGCACCTACACCCACGCGCTCGGCATGTTCGGGCACGCGCCGGGGCCGACCATCGGCATGTGGGACAACCAGGGACCGACCCCGGGGCAGGGCGACTGGCCGCTGCATCCGGACACGGTCTACGCCATCGAGGGCAACATCCGCCAGGCCGTGCCGGAATGGGACGGCCACCCCGTGCAGATCAAGCTGGAGCAGGGCGCCTTGTTCGATGGCGAGCGCGTGCTGTTCCTCGCCGGGCGGCAGACGCAGTGGCATGTGGTGCGCTAGTGGCCGGCACGGACCAGCGTCCCCGGACGGATGCCGACTTCATGCGCGAGGCGCTGGCGCTCGCCGCGCGCGCCGAGGCGCAGGGCGAGGTGCCGGTCGGCGCGCTCATCGTGCGCGACGGCGAGGTGATCGGCGCGGGCTGGAACCAGCCGATCACGCTGCGGGACCCGACTGCGCACGCCGAGATCCTGGCGCTGCGCGCGGCTGCGGCCGCCGTGCAGGACTATCGCCTCGGCGGCACGACGCTCTATGTCACGCTGGAGCCCTGCCCGATGTGCGCGGCGGCCCTCGTGCACGCGCGCATCGCGCGCCTCGTGTACGGCGCCTGGGATCCGCGGCAGGGCGCCGCCGGCAGCGCCTTCAACCTGGTGACCGCGAAAGGGCTCAACCACGCGGTGGACACCTTCGGCGGCGTGCTCGCCGACGAGTGCGGGGCGCTGCTGAAGGGTTTCTTCGAGCGGCGGCGCGCCGCGCGGGCGCCCGGGGACGCTTGACGATCGGGGCGTGGCGGAACGGTCGCCGGGTGGGCCGGCGCCCATGACGCCATCCCGGGCTCGCGCGGGTTCAGCCGTCCGTGCCCGGCGGCTGCAGGCGTACCTCGCCCTCCGGCGAGCCGGTCATCCACACCAGCATGTTGAGGTAGCCGCGCACGTTGTCCACGAAGTGCACCGGCTCCCAGCCGCGGGCGTAGCCGAGGCGCGTCTCGACGTGCCAGCGCTCCTGCGCGAGGAGCGGCAGGTGCGCGCGGACATCGTCCCAGGAGTCGGGGCTCCTGCCGTGACGCTGCGTCAGGATCCGGGCGTCCTCGAGGTGCCCGAATCCGACGTTGTAGCCGGCGAGCGCCAGCCACATTCGGTCCGGGTCGGCGATGCGCTCCGGGATCTTGGAGCGCACCTCCACCAGGTAGCGCGCGCCGCCGAGGATGCTCTGCCGCGCGTCCTCGCGGTCCGTGACGCCGACGCGCCTCGCGGTGTCGGCCGTGAGCATCATCAGTCCGCGAACGCCGGTGCGCGAGACGGCCTTCGGGTCCCACTTGGATTCCTGGTAGCCGACGGCGGCGATCAGCCGCCAGTCGAGACCGGTCTGGGCGGCGGCTTCCTCGAAGAATGGGCGCAGTCCGGGCAGGCGCTCGTGCACGTGCCGCAGGAAGTTGACCGAGTCGAGGTAATCGAAGTCGTCGGCCTCGGCGTAGTAGCGACCGAGGATCGCGGCGAGCAGTCCCTGCGACTCGAGTTCCGCGAAGTAAGCGGCGATCTCCGCGTCGAGCGAACGGTCGCGCGGGCTCAGGACCCAGGCAACCTCCTGCGCGGAGGCGATCTCGAAGCCCTGGCGCAGCTCGGGGTGCAGGTGCCGGCCCACCTGGAAGTCGGTCGAGTTCGCGACCGTCGCGTCGATAGTGCCGTTCGAGACGCGGTCGAGGAACCCGAGCTGGTCCACGTCCGCCACCTCGGCGAAGGCGAGGCCGGGATACTGCAGCGCGAGCGCCGCGAGCGCCGCCGCCTGGGTGGAGCCGGCCGAAACCTCGATGCGCATGCCCACGAGGTCCGCGGCCGATGCGGGACGGCGCCGGCGGGCGTGGTGGATGACGTGCTGGCTGATGCGCTGGTAGACCGGGCCGAAGGCGAGTGACTCGCGCCGGGCCTCGTTGGCCACGATCCCTGCGGCCGCGAGGTGCACCCGGTTGCGCAGGACTTCCTCGATGGCCGCCGAGGCGGAGGGCACGACGCGAAGGTCCAGCTCGACGCCGAGGCGTCGCGCAAAGCCGGCCGCGAGCTCGTACTCGGGTCCCTGCGGTCCGTCCACGCCGAGGTAGTAGGCCGTGGGGCTGTTGCGGGTCGCGACCTTGAGCACGCCCAGGGTGCGCACCTGCTCCATGAGAGTGGGTGGCTGCGAGCACGTGCCGAGTGTCAACGCCCAGGCCAGGGCCGCGGTGGCACAGAGCGCCGGCCGCACGGCAGGGGTCGGCGGGCTGGGTGCAGGCGGCGTCATTGGTGTAAACTACCGGGCCCGGCAGCCGGACGACTCGTGCGCCGTCCCGGGGCCCCGGAGAGGTACCGAAGCGGTCACAACGGCACCGACTCGAAATCGGTTGGGGGCATTGCGCCCCACGTGGGTTCGAATCCCACCCTCTCCGCCATCACAGGCGCAAAGAGCCCCCTCGTGGGGCTCTTTGCGTCGGTGGCGAAGTGCGGCGCGCGGACGAACCCACAGGGTCCGACGAGCTCCCGGCTTCACGCCTTGTCGGCGTCCAGCGGCGCGAGCCGCAGGCCGGCGGCCGTAAGCGCCTGGTAGGCGCGGGCGAATTCCTCGACGAAGGTCGGCGGCAGGCCCGATTCGCCGCGGGCCACGGCGGCCTTGTGCATCTCGCGGTACCGGACCCAGTAGCGCGCCATCACCTCGGCGCTGGCCGGTCCGCGCGAGCTGCGCCCGAACTGTTCCTCCAGGGCGTCCGGATCGAGTCGTTCCAGCAGGGCGGGGATCGCCTCCCGCAGCGCGACGAGCGTGGCCTGCTGGTGGTGGCGGGTCTTCGCGAACTGGGAGCGGACTTCGTCCACTGCCCGCACCGAATTCGGTCCCCGGCTGGTGAGCAGCCGCGCAAGGGCCTCCTCGACGGCGCTCAGCTGCATGAGCGGGCTCGTGGCGTCGCGCTTGCTTGCGGCGCCCGAAATGCCCAGCTCGTGCGAGAACTCCGCGCGCGACCGGGAAAGATCCATGAGCCCGAGCATCATCTCGCGCAGGGCCTGGCCGGCTTCCTGCAGGATTTGTGCGCGAGCCTCCGCGGGCAGGGAAGCGGGGTCGATGCCTGCGCCCTTGCAGAATGCGGCAATGCCTGGCCAGAGCGCACGGTCGTCCGGGCCGGCGGGCCGAGCCGAAGCGGTCCTTGAGGCCTCGGCCGCGGCTGGACGGGCTGTCGGGCGGTCCAGGGCGGCGGCGGGCTGCGGTGCCGACGCGGGCGGTCGGGGCGGCTGCCGGTTCGGCGCGGTCACCGGCATGCCCGGCAGCGGTACGTCGATATCCAGCGACCCCCGCGTCGCGGTGCGCCATGCGGATGACGTCGACCTGGCCCTCGACGCTCGGGGCGGTGTAGCTGTGTTTCACCCCGCCGTCGTTGTTCATCCCCGTGCCGCGGATGACGGCGTGGATGTGGTCGCCGTCGGCGATCCGGTGCCGGCCGCCGCGGCCGAGCGGCCGCCGGCTGTCGTTGATGAAGATGCCGTTGGTGCTGAGGTCGCAGATCCACCACTCACCGGCGCGGTGCTCGATCTCGGCGTGGTGCGCCGAGATGTAGCGCTGCGAGTCGATCAGCACCCAGTCGTTGTCGAGCGCCCGGCCGATCCGGCCGCCGTTCACGTCCAGCGATCGAAATCGCCGGCTTCGGTCGCGTTGTCGCTCACGATCCTGAGCCTCAGAGCCATTCTGTATCCGTCCTGCCCGGGGCTCTCCCCGGGGTCGCCTCGGCCAAGAAGCACCGCCGCCGCGCCGCGGGCGCTGCAAGGCGCCTATAATGCCAGTCGCACGATAATCATCCCACCGCTGCAGCAAGATGGCCGCAAGTCACATTTTCAAGCTGCTCTTCGTCAACCAGGGCAAGGTTTACGAGATCTATGCCCGCAAGGTGAGCCACGGCGGCCTGTTGGGCTTCGTCGAGGTCGAGGAGCTGGTCTTCGGCGAGCGCAGCTCGGTGGTCGTGGACCCGGGCGAGGAGAAGATCAAGGCCGAGTTCGCGGGGGTCAAGCGCAGCTTCCTGCCGCTGCACTCGGTGCTGCGCATCGACGAGGTGCGCAAGCAGGGCGTGAGCAAGATCACGACCCTGGAGGGCGGTGCGAACGTGTCGCAGTTCCCGGTGGTGCTTCCCGGCGGCGCCGACCCCGGGCCGCGCCGCTGAAGCGACGGCCTTGAAACCGGCCTCACGGCGGCGCTCCTGATGCTGCGTCTCGACGGCGCCCCGGCGCTTTCCACCTTCCGCCTCGACAAGCAGCTGGCCGGCCTGCGGGCGCTCGACCAGCGGATCCGTGCGCTCGGTGCCCGGTTCGTCCACTTCGTCGATCTGTCCCGCGAGCTCGACAGCCACGAACGGGCCGTGCTCGAGCGGCTCCTGACGTACGGCCCCCGCCGCGAGGCGGGGGCCGTGCGCGGCCGCGCGCTGCTCGTGGTGCCGCGGCCGGGCACCGTGTCCCCCTGGTCCACCAAGGCGACCGACATTGCCCATGTCTGCGGCCTCGACGCGATCCGCCGGATCGAGCGCGGCATCGAGTACCTCGTCGAGGCGGACGGCGCGCTGGACGCCGCCGCTCTCGACGCGCTGGCCGGTCCGCTCCACGACCGCATGACCGAGGCGGTGTTGCTGGACGCGCGCGACACCGCGGCGCTGTTCGCGGATCACGCGCCGCGTCCGCTCGGCCACGTTGCGCTCGGCGGCGATCCCGCCGCCGCGCTGGCGCGCGCCAACCGCGACATGGGGCTCGCGCTGTCCGCCGACGAGATCGAGTACCTCGCGGCGGCCTACGCGCGGCTCGGGCGCGATCCGACGGACGTCGAGCTCATGATGTTCGCCCAGGCGAACAGCGAGCACTGCCGCCACAAGATCTTCAACGCCGACTGGATCGTGGACGGCGAGCCGCAGCAGAAGTCGCTGTTCGCGATGATCCGCAACACCCACGCGAAGAGCCCGCGGGGCGTGCTGTCCGCCTACAAGGACAACGCCGCCGTGATCGAGGGTCCGGCCGGCGAACGGTTCTTCCCGGATCCGGCGACCGCGGAGTACCGCTACTGCGCGGAGCCGATCGACATCCTGATGAAGGTGGAGACCCACAACCACCCGACCGCGATCTCTCCTTTCCCGGGCGCCGCGACCGGCTCGGGCGGAGAGATCCGCGACGAGGGTGCGACGGGACGCGGCGCCAGGCCGAAGGCCGGCCTGGTCGGCTTCACGGTCTCCAACCTGCGCATTCCGGGTCACGAGCGGCCCTGGGAGCAGGACCACGGCCGCTCGCCGCGCATCGCCTCCGCGCTCGAGATCATGCTCGAGGGACCGATCGGCGCGGCGGCGTTCAACAACGAGTTCGGCCGCCCGAACATCTGCGGCTATTTCCGGACCTTCGAGCAGCGGGTGCCGGGCGATGCCGAGGGTGTGGTCCGCGGCTACCACAAGCCGATCATGATCGCCGGCGGGCTCGGCAACGTCCGCCGCCAGCACGTCGAGAAGGCCGCGGTTCCGCCGGGCGCGCACCTCGTCGTGCTCGGCGGCCCCGCCATGCTGATCGGCCTCGGCGGCGGGGCGGCGTCCTCCATGGGCAGCGGCGCGAGCTCGGCGGACCTCGACTTCGCGTCGGTGCAGCGGGGCAACCCCGAGATGCAGCGCCGCGCGCAGGAGGTGATCGACCGCTGCTGGGCACTCGGCGACGGAAATCCCATCCTGCTGATACACGACGTGGGCGCGGGCGGCCTGTCGAACGCCGTGCCCGAGGCGATCGCCCACAGTCATCGCGGCGGGCGCGTGGACCTGAGGGCGGTGCCGAGCGACGAGCCCGGCATGTCGCCGCTCGAGATCTGGTGCAACGAGGCGCAGGAGCGCTACGTGCTGGTCATCGAGGAGCACGCGCTCGAGGGCTTCGCGCAGCTGTGCGCGCGCGAGCGCTGCCCCTGGGCGGTGATCGGGTGCATCACCGACGATGGCCTGCTCGACGTGCGCGACCCGCTGCTCGGCCAGGATCCGGTACGCCTGCCGGTGGACGTGCTGCTCGGCAAGCCGCCGAAGATGCTGCGCGACGTGCGCCGCCGGCCGGTCGCGGGCGACGGCTTCGATGGCGCGGGCGTGGATCCGGCCGAGGCGCTCGAGCGGCTGCTGCGGCTGCCGGCCGTCGCCGACAAGACCTTCCTGGTCACCATCGGCGACCGCAGCGTCGGCGGGCTGGTGAGCCGTGACCCGATGGTCGGGCCGTGGCAGGTGCCGGTCGCGGATGTCGCCGTGACGCTGTCTGGCTTCCGCGGCCGCAGCGGCGAGGCCATGGCGATGGGCGAGCGCACGCCGCTCGCCGTGCTGGACGCGCCGGCCTCGGGACGCATGGCCATAGGCGAGGCGATCACCAACATCGCGGCGGCGGACGTGGAGCGGCTCGCCGACGTTCGCCTATCCGCCAACTGGATGGCGGCCTGCGGCCAGCCGGGCGAGGACGCCGCGCTGTTCGACACCGTGCGTGCGGTCGGCGAGGAGCTCTGCCCGGCGCTCGGCATCGCGATCCCCGTCGGCAAGGATTCGCTGTCCATGCGCTCGGGCTGGAGCGACGGCGGCGTGGAGCGCGCGGTGGTCGCGCCGGTCTCGCTGATCGTCTCCGCCTTCGCGCCCGTCGTGGACGTCCGCCGCAGCCTGACGCCCCAGCTCGTGGCGGACGCCGGCCCGACCGTGCTGCTGCTCATGGACCTCGGCGCGGGCCGCGACCGCCTCGGCGGCTCGGGGCTCGCGCAGGTGTACGGCCGGCTCGGCGGCACCGTGCCGGACCTCGACGATCCTGCCCGCCTGTCGGGCCTGTTCGGCGCCGTTCGTGAGCTCGCACGCGAGGGACGCGTGCTCGCCTACCACGACCGTTCGGACGGCGGCCTCGCCGTGGCGGCACTGGAGATGGCCTTCGCCGGCCGACTTGGCGTCGAGCTGGAGCTCGCGCCCGGTGCCGCGCCCGCGCCGGCGCTCTACAGCGAGGAACTCGGCGCGCTGCTGCAGCTGCGCGAGGCCGATGTCCCGGCGGCGCTGGCCACCTGCGCGCGTCACGGCCTCGATGGCCTCGCCCGGGTGGTGGGCCGCGTCGTGGCCGAGCCCCGCTTCGAGGTGCGCCAGGACGGCCGCGCGCTCGTCTCGGCGCCGCTCGCGTCGCTGCGCGCCGCCTGGTCCGAGACCAGCTGGCAGATGCAGCGGCTGCGGGACGATCCGGACTGCGCCGACGAGGAGCAGGCTTCGCGCCTCGACCCCGACGACCCGGGCCTGTCGTGGCAGCTCGGCTTCGATGCTGCGGAGGACGTCGCGGTTCCGATGATCGCCTCCGGGCGGCGGCCGCGCGTGGCGGTGCTGCGCGAGCAGGGCGTAAACAGCCAGATGGAGATGGCCGCGGCCCTCGATCGAGCCGGCTTCCAGCCGGTGGACGTGCACATGACCGACCTGATCTCCGGCCGCGGCACGCTCGATGGCTTCGACGGCCTCGTCGCCTGCGGCGGGTTCAGCTACGGCGACGTGCTCGGCGCGGGCGAAGGCTGGGCGAAATCGATCCTCTTCAACCCGCGCGCGCGCGACGCGTTCGCGGCGTGGTTCGACCGGCCGGGCACCTTCACGCTGGGCGTTTGCAATGGCTGCCAGATGCTCGCGGCTCTGAAGGATCTGATCCCGGGCGCGGCGGCATGGCCGCGCTTCGTGCGCAACCGCTCGGAGCAGTTCGAGGCGCGCCTGTCGCTGGTCGAGGTCTGCGATTCGCCGTCACTGTTCCTCGCGGGCATGGCGGGCTCGCGGCTGCCGATCGTGGTGTCGCACGGCGAGGGCCGGGCCGAGTTCCCGGACGAGGCGGC
>JBBINN010000043.1:0-18422 GCA_037443885.1 Gammaproteobacteria bacterium
CGCGGGCGAGGTGGCCAGTGCCCCCCCAGAGCGAGCGCGTAAGTTCCGACCGCGCGAGCGACGCGGGGGGCCGGCCGGATCCCGCCCGCGCGCGAGGCGATGTTCGGGTCCTGGTTCAGTCCCGTCCGCCGCGCAGCCCGGAGTAGCCGCCCCCGGTCGTCCTACTGCGCCTTCTCGAACGCGCGCACGACCATGCGCGTGAACCGCTCGCCGTTGATGAAGCCGCTGGCCCAGCGCTCATCATGGTCGGCCGTCGGCGCCGCCGCCACGATCGCGTCCGCGTCGAGTCCCTGCCTCACCAGTTCCGCAATGCGGCCGGTGGTCGTCACCAGCATCGCGCGGTAGGCCTCCGCGTCGGCGCGCGAGGCGACCGGACCGTGGCCCGGGATGATCTTCGTCTGCTCGTCCGCCAGCTCGAGGATGCGGTCGACGCAGGCGATCAGTCCCGCGACGCTCCCGCCCGAATCCACGTCGATGAACGGGTAGCTGCCGTTGAAGAAGGTGTCGCCCGCGTGCAGGACGTTAGCCTTCCTGAAGTGGACCAGCACGTCGCCGTCGGTATGGGCGCGCGGCACGTGCAGTGCGCGGATCTCGTCGCCGTTGAGGTGGAACGCCGCCTCGTCGTTGAAGGTGATCACCGGCAGCGCCGCGGCCGGCGAGGCCGGTACCGAGCGCTGGAAGAACTCGATGACCTGCGGGACGCTCATGCGCTCGCGGACCTTGTCGTGCGCGACGATCACCGCGCCGGCCTTGCCGAGGTTCTCGTTGCCGCCCGTGTGATCGCCGTGCCAGTGGGTGTTCAGGACGAACTTCACCTGCGGCGCGCCGAGGTCCGCCACCGCCTGCTGGATCGCCGGCGTCATCGGCGCGAACTGGTCATCCACGAGGAAGGTGGCGTCGCGACCGATGGACAGGGCCATGTTGCCGCCGTTGCCGAACAGCACGTACAGGCCCTCCGCCAGTTTCCCGGCGCGCACCGCCGTGTCGGGCGGCTGCAGCTGGGCGAGGGCTGGTGCGACGGCGCCAAAGACGGCGGCCGTCAGGAGCGTGGCCAGCGAGGCGATCTTGCGCATGTCGGGCTCACTCGAGGCCGCCAGCCGGCCATGCGCCGGCGTGTAACAGACACACCTGCTATCATCAATCCATTCCACGGAGAGGACACGCATGCGCGCGCTGGTCTATAGCCTCTCGCTGACGCTCGGACTCGGCCTCATTGCGGCGCTGGCCACCGGCCAGCCTGCACCTGCGACGCGCTCGGCCGTCATCGTCGAGATCAAGGACGCCATCGGGCCGGCGACCAAGGACCACTTCCTGCGCGCCCTCGGCAAGGCCGAAGATCAGCGCGCCGAACTGCTCGTGCTCGTACTGGACACGCCGGGCGGCCTCGACGCGGCCATGCGCGACATGATCCAGGGCATCCTCAATGCCCGCGTGCCGGTCGTCACCTACGTGGCCCCTTCGGGCGCGCGCGCGGCGAGCGCCGGCACCTACATCCTCTATGCGAGCCACGTGGCGGCCATGGCCCCGGGCACGAACCTCGGGGCCGCGACGCCGGTCCCGATCGGCGGGGCCCCGCCGCCCGAGCCCGGCAAGGCGCCAGCTGGCAGCAAGGACGAGGAAAGCAAGGAACCGCCAGCCCAGCCAGGCAGCGCCTCCGACCCAAAGGCGGTCAACGATGCGGTGGCTTATATCCGCGGCCTAGCCGAGATGCGTGGACGGAACGTCGAGTGGGCCGAGGAGGCGGTGCGCGGCGCGGCCAGCCTCACTGCGACCGATGCACTGGCGCAGAACGTCATCGATCTCGTCGCGGACGACCTACCGGCGCTGCTCGCCGCGATCGACGGCCGTGAAGTCACCGTGGCTGGAACGAAGGTCACGCTGCGCACCGAGGGCCTGACCCTCGAGCGCCACGAGCGTGACTGGCGCACCAACCTGCTGGCCGTCATCACCAACCCGCTCGTGGCCTACGGCCTGCTCATCATCGGCCTGTACGGTCTGCTGTTCGAGGGCTACAACCCGGGCGCGCTGCTGCCCGGCGTGGTCGGCGCCATCTGCTGGGCCTGTACGCCCTGCAGGTGCTGTCGGTGAACTATGCGGGCCTGGCGCTGGTCGGACTCGGCATAGCGATGATGATCGCCGAGGTGTTCGTGCCGAGTTTCGGCGCGCTCGGGATAGGCGGGCTCGCGGCATTCGTGATCGGCTCGATCATCCTGATGGACACGGACGCGCCGGGCTTCGGGCTGAGCCTCGGCCTCGTCGGCGGCATCGCGCTGGTGGCCGGCGGCGCGATGTTCGGAACTGTTTGGCTCGCCGTGCGCGCGCGGCGCCGGCCCGTGACGACGGGCGCCGAGCAACTGGTGGGCGCCGAGGGCATCGCCCTCGGCGACATCGCGAAAACCGGCCGCATCCGGGTCTTCGGCGAGGAGTGGAGTGTCGAGAGCACCCAGCCCGTGGCCGAGGGGCAGCGGGTGGTCATCGAGGGCGTAGAGGGCCTGACGCTCAAGGTCCGCCCCAAAGTCTGAACCGGGAGTAGTCCATGCTGCAGATTCCTCTGATCGTCCTGGCCGTCTTCATCCTGGTGCTGCTCGCCAGCGCCATCAAGATCCTCAAGGAGTACGAGCGCGGCGTCGTGTTCACGCTCGGCCGCTACTCCGGCATGAAGGGGCCGGGCCTCATCATCGTCATTCCGGTCGTGCAGCAGATGATGCGCGTGGACCTGCGTACCATCGTGCTCGACGTTCCCAAGCAGGACGTCATCTCGCGCGACAACGTCTCCGTGAAGGTCAACGCAGTCGTCTACTTCCGCATCGTGGACCCGGCGAAGGCCATCATCCAGGTCGCGAACCCCTTCGAGGCGACCAGCCAGCTCGCGCAGACCACGCTGCGTTCCGTGCTCGGCCAGCACGAGCTGGACGAGATGCTGTCGCAGCGCGAGCGGCTCAACACCGACGTGCAGCAGATCCTCGACCAGTCGACGGACGCCTGGGGCATCAAGGTTTCACACGTCGAGATCAAGCACGTGGACCTCGACGAGAGCATGATCCGGGCCATGGCGCGCCAGGCCGAGGCGGAGCGCGCCCGGCGCGCCAAGATCATCCACGCGGAAGGCGAGAAGCAGGCGGCCACCCAGCTGGTCGCGGCTGCCCAGGAACTCGCCGCCGACCCGCGCGCCCTGCAGCTGCGATACCTGCAGACCCTCACCGAGATCGCCGGCGACAAGAGCTCGACGATCGTGTTCCCGCTGCCGATGGACCTGATCCAGACGCTCACGAAGGCCGTGGAGTCGCGCCAGGGCTCAGGCTGACGCGCCGAGCGCCGCGCGGGCCGCTTCGAGCTGGCGGCCCAGGCGCTTGGCGGACACCGGCAGCGACGTCCTTAGCTGCTGGGCGAAGAGCGAGACGCCGAACTCCTCGACCATCCAACGCAGCAGTTCGACGTCGACCGGCGTCTTGCCGCGCGACGCGGCCTGTTCGGACAGCGCCCGGGACGTGGCGCGCCATTCCCGGAACTCGTACTGCGCCTGACCGGAAGTGCCACGCGCCAGCGGCAGCCTGGCGATGCGGCGCCGCGCCGCCGCCAGAAAGCGCGGCAGCGAGTCGAGCCAGGGGTCGGAAGCAGCCGCGACGAAGGCGCCGGCTGCAAGCTGGTCCACCTGCGCCGCGCAGTCTTCGGCCAGCGCGGGGTCGATGCCGTCTGGGCGCGCAGCCAGCTCCGCGCGCGCCCGCCGGCATTCCTCCAGCGCGCGACGCGCCACGTCGCGGATGCGCATGGCCTCGTCGTAGATTCCCGGCCTGCCGCGCTCGGCACAGGCATCGAAGCCCGCGCGGTCGCGCGGCAATGGCGCATCGGCCGGCAGGCAGCAGCGCTCGACGGCGCGGTCACAGACCTGATCCGCCAGCAGCTTGAGCGGACCCACTCCCTGGTGCAGCAGAGCCAGCTGCGAGTCCGCGCCGAGCGCGCGGCGCACGTGGCGCAGCTGCGGCTCCAGCCTGAGCGCCAGCAGCCTGCGGATGCCGGCGCGCGACAGGGCGGCCGCGGCGTCCTCCGACTCGGCGAGCACGCGGGCGGCCGTCTCGCCGCGGTCCTCGATCGCCGGAAACAGCGTGATCGTCAGTCCATCGCGGCGCACGTCGAGGCTCTCCGGAAGGACGTCGAAGTCCCAGTCGCGCAGTCCATCGCGGGCAAATTCCGCGGCCGACACGGCCAGCGAGCGCCGGCGCTCCTGCCGCAGTGCATCCCGGAGCACCTCCACATCGCGCCCCTCCCCGACCACGTGCCCCTCGAGGTCGACGACCCGCAGGTTGAGCCGCAGGTGCACCGGAAGCTCGACGGCGCGCAGCTGTGCCGGCGCGAGCGTCTCGCCCCCATGGCGCGTCAGCCACTCCGCCGCAGCCTCGAAGAAGCTCCGCGCAGGCTCGCCGCTGATGGCACGGAGGCACCGGGCCGCCACGTCGGGCGCGGGCACGAGATTGCGCCTGAGCGCCTTCGGCAGGCCGCGGATGCAGGCGGCCAGCTTCTCCTCGCGCCAGGCCGGAATGCCCCACTCCACCTCCCCCGCGCCCACCTGTGCGAGCAGCGGCAACGGAATCTCGACGGTCGCCCCGTCGTCCCCGGCCTGGGGATCGAAACGGTAGTGCAGCGTCAGCGCGTGGCCCGCGAGCACCAGCCTGTCAGGAAGCGACTGCCGATCCACCGCCGGAGCGTCGGCCGGCAGTATGTCCGCGACCGTGAACTCCAACAGGCGCGGCGCGTTCCTCTCGGCTTCGCGCCGCCAGCGCTCGAAGGTCTCCACACTGTGGACCGTCTCCGGGATGCGGGCGGCATAGAACGTGGTCAAGCGATCCTCGTCGAGAAGCACCCCGTGCCGGCGCAGCCGGGCCTCCAGCGCCTCGAGTTCGGCCCTGGTGCGCGCATTACGGTCGATGAAACCCGCCCGCAGGCGGCAGCGGCCGTGCACCAGGGCCTCGCGCACGAATACCCGGTGCGCCTCCCCGGGCGCGATACGCCCGTAGTTCACCCGCCGGCCCGCTGCGATCGTGAGGCCGTAGAGGGTCACGGTCTCGCGGGAAACCACCTGGCCCCGGGCCGGATCCCACTCGGCCTCGGCGTAGCTGCGCCGCACGAGGTGGCGCGCCGCCGCTTCGATCCACGCGGGCTCGATGGCGGCAACGATGCGCGCATAGATGCGCCGTGTCTCCGCCAGCGACGCGGCCACGATCCATCGGCCGGGCTTCTTCGGCCCGCCCGGCGCGATGGCGAAACGGAGCCCGCGCGCGCCGAGATAGTCCCCTTTCTCCGTCCGCTCGCCGATCTGGCCCAGCAGGCCCGGCAGGACGGCGCGGTGGATCGCCTCGTAGCCGGCCGGCGCCTCGTTCGGCCGCCAGCCCAGCTCCTGGACCAGCGTCGCCACCTGCTGGCGCAGGTCTTCCCACTCGCGCATGCGCAGCGCCGACAGGAAATGCTCGCGGCACCAGCGCCGCGCCTGGGACCCGGACCGCTCGGAGCGCACCTCCCGCCACATCCGCCAGAGGTTCAGCAGCCCGACGAAGTCCGAGCGGGCATCGGCGAAGGTCGCGTGGCGCGCGTCGGCCGCCGCACGCTGGTCCTGCGGCCGCTCGCGCGGGTCCTGGATGCTGAGCACCGCCACGAGCGTGGTCAGCTCGTCCAGCGCGCCGAAGCGCCGCGCCTCGGCCAGCATGCGGGCGAAGCGCGGATCCAGCGGCAGGCGCGCCATCTGTCGCCCGAGGTCGGTGACGCGCCGCGACTCGTCCATGGCCTCCAGTTCCTGCAGCAGCCGATAGCCATCGTTGACGAGGCGCGTGTCGGGCGGATCGGGGAACGGGAAGTCCGTCATCGCCCCGAGGCCGAGGACTTCCATCTGCAGGATCACGTTCGCGAGGTTGGTGCGCAGGATCTCCGGCGGCGTGAAGGCCTCCCGGGCCTCGAAATCCTGCTCGTCGTAGAGCCGGATGCAGGTGCCGGGACCGACGCGGCCGCAGCGTCCGCGGCGCTGGTCGGCGCTCGCCCGCGAGACCGGCTCGATCGGCAGCCGCAGCAGCTTGCTGCGAGGGCTGTAGCGCGCGATGCGGGCGAGTCCCGTGTCGATCACGCAGCGGATGCCCGGCACGGTGATCGAGGTCTCAGCGACGTTCGTGGCGAGCACGATGCGCCGGCGGCGACCGGCTTCGAAGACCCGCTGCTGCTCGCCCCAGGACAGCCGCGAGTACAGCGGCACGATCTCGAAGGCCGGCCCGAACGCGCGCGACAGCGCCTCGGCGGCGTCGCGGATCTCGCGCTCGCCCGGCAGGAAGACGAGGATGTCGCCGCCGGCCCCACCGAGCTCGCGCACCGCGGCGACGATGCCGGGCTCCAGGCCCGGATCCAGGTCGTCGTCCTCGTCACGCGAGAGGGGCCGCCAGAGCGTCTCGATGGGATAGCCGCGTCCCGACACCTCGATGACCGGCGCGCCGTCGAAGAAACGCGAGAAACTCTGCGGATCGATCGTCGCGGAGGTCACGATCACCCGCAGGTCCGGCCGGTTCGGCAGCAGGCGCTTCAGGTATCCGAGCAGGAAGTCGATGTTGAGACTGCGCTCGTGCGCCTCGTCGATGATGATCGTGTCGTAGCGCAGCAGCTCGGGGTCCTCGCGGATCTCCGCCAGCAGGATGCCGTCCGTCATCACCCGGACCAGGGCGTCCTCCGAGCCACTCTCTGCGAAGCGCACCTTGAAGCCGACCTGAGTACCGAGCGCCACGCCGAGCTCCTCGGCGATGCGCGCGGCGACGCTGCGGGCAGCAAGCCGCCGTGGCTGCGTGTGGCCGATGAGGCCCGCTAGGCCGCGGCCCGTCTCGAGGCAGACCTTGGGCAGCTGCGTTGTCTTGCCGGAGCCCGTCTCGCCGCAGACGATCACCACCGGGTGCCGCTCGATCGCCGCGCGGATCTCGGCGACACGGCCGCTGACCGGCAACTCCCCTGGGTAGCGTATCCGCGGCAGGCCCGCACGCCGGGCCACAGCCCGTTCCGTCGCGGCCGCGAGAATCCGCTCGAAGGACGCGCGCTCGCGTTCGGCCGGCCGTCCCCCGCGCTCCCTGTCGCGGATGCGGCCCGCGAGGGACTCAAGGCGGCGCCGGTCGGTGAGCCGCAGCTCCTCGAGGCCCGCCTGCGCGGAAGGAATCGACGACTGCGGCACGACTCAGCGCCCTGGCAGCCGGGCGGTCACCCGGGCGCCGCCCAGGCGGCTGTCGCCGATCTCGAGTGTGCCGCCATAGGCCGCCGCGATCTCCCGCGCCGCGGCCAGCCCGATCCCCTGCCCCGCCCGCGACTCGTCGATGCGCACGCCACGCTCCAGCGCGCGCGCGCGGTCCACCTCGGGGATGCCCGCTCCGTCGTCCTCGAAATCGAGCACGAGCCCGTCGCGACGCCATTCGGGCTGACGCCAGGCTCGCGCACGGATCGCCACGCGGCTGAGGCAGTACTTGAAGGCGTTGTCGGCAAGGTTGCCGGCCAGCTCGAAGAGATCGCCGCGTTCGATCGGATACGCGACGCCAGCAGACGCCTCGAGGGCAAAGGAGATTTGTCGCTCCCGGTAGACCTTGCCGAGCGCGCCGGCGAGTTCCTCCAGCAGCGGGCGCACCGGCGTGGCCGCAAGCGTCATGCCCGCGCCTGCCAGCACGGCGCGGCGCAGCTGATGGTCCACGATCTCGCGCATGCGACGGAGCTGAGGTTCCAGCGCGTGCCGCGTCGTGTCGTCGCGCTCGGCGAGGAAGGAGTGCATGGCCGCGAGCGGCGTCTTCAGGCTGTGCGCGAGGTTGCCGAGCGTGTCCCGGTAGCGCCCGAGTCGGCTGCGCTCGCCAGCGAGCAGCGCGTTGAGGTTGCCGGCGACGCCCTGCAGCTCGCGCGGCCAGAGCCCGTCGAGCTGTTCCCGCTGCCCCGCCTCGATCTCGGCGATCTGCCGCTCGATGCGCCGCAGGGGCTTGAGCCCGGCGCGAAGTCCGGCGCCGAGGGCTCCGGCGAGCAGCGTCATTAGCCCGATGGCGCCGCCGGCGAGCCAAAGCCGAAGGCTTGCCCGCTGCTCGAACCACGGCTCCAGACTCTCGGCCGCGCTCAGCACGTACTCCTCGCCCTGCCCGCTCGCGGTTTCCCAGCGAACCCCGAGCGACAGGGCAAGTGCCCGGGTGCCGTCAGGCAGAGCGAGTTCCTCGACGATGCGTTCGCCCGGGCCGGGCCGGGCGGCGAGATCGAGCCCGCTGCCGACGCTCGACGGGGAGCGCCACGTGACCGCACCGGCGGAATTGCGGATCTCCGCGAAGAGTCCCGACCCCGGCGTGGACAGCCGCGCCTCCGCTGGACTCGGAGCAACGAGCACGCCCGGCGCGCCGCGCTCGGCCGAGGCCACCAGCGCGATGACCTGCGCGTCGAGCACGGAACGGCGCGCCTCGAGCGTCACCTGCCCGAGGGCGAAGTCGAGCGCCACGGCCGCGAGCCCGGAGAGGATGGCCGACAGCGCCGCCAGCCCGACGACCAGCCGGACGACCAGTGATGGCGCCCGCTGCGACGCGGCTGCGGACAAGGTCAGTCCCGTGCCATGCGATAGCCACGCCCCCGCAGCGTCTCGATGGGCTGGCGCGTGCCGTCCGGATCGAGCTTGCGCCGCAGGCGCCCGACGAACACCTCGATCACGTTGCTGTCGCGCTCGAAGTCCTGCTCGTAGAGCTTCTCGGTGAGCTCGGCCTTGGAGACAACCTGCCCGGCGCGCAGCACGAGGTACTCGAGCAGCCGGTACTCGAAGGCGGTGAGATCGACCGGCTGGCCGGCGACCGTAACCTGCTGGGACAGCGTGTCGAGCTCGATCTCGCCGCAGCGCTGCACCGACTGCGACCAGCCGCCGCTGCGCCGCAGCAGCGCCTGCACCCGCGCCAGAACCTCCTCGAACTGGAACGGCTTGGTGACATAGTCATCCGCACCCGACTGAAGCGCCTCGACCTTTTCCTGCCAGCGGTCTCGGGCGGTCAGGACCAGCACCGGGAATTCCCTGCCGGCGCCGCGCCAGGCGCGGATGACCTCGAGGCCCGAGCGGCCGGGCAGGCCGAGGTCGACGATGGCCACGTCCAGGGGATACTCGCGGCCGGCGTACTCGCCCTCGATACCGTCCGCGGCGGCGTCGACGATGAAGCCCTCGCCGCGCAGCCGCTGGGCCAGCGACTCGCGCAGCGCCGGCTCGTCCTCGAGCACGAGCACACGCATCGGACTACTCGACGGCCCCGGTCGCGGCGTCGACGATCACGTCGAACACCCGGCCGTCGCCGCTCAGCAGTCGGATGCGGTAGACGATGCGCCCGTCGATGCTGTCCTGCTCGGCCCGCACGGCACGCGCCTTGTACTGCCGCTCCATCAACGCCACGGCCTCGTCCAGCGTCAGTCCCTGCTCTGCCATAGGACGGGCCTCGCCACCGCGGAACCCACGGGGGCTGCCTATCGCATCCGTCATGACCCAGGGGCCCAGCGCCAACGCGAGCGCAACGATGGCGGGGATCGCGGAACTGGCCTTCATGGGGGGATTGTAAGGTAAACCGGCATGAACCCGCCCTGAACGATGCCTCAGGTCTCGCCGCCTGCCGTCTTGGCCTCTTCCCACCAGACGTCGAGCTCTTCCAGGCTGGCCTGCGTCCGCCCGCTCTGCGCGAGCCGGCCCTCGACGTGGCGAAAGCGGCGCGCGAAGCGCGCGTTCGTCCGGCGCAGGGCCGTTTCCGGATCGACCCCGTGGTGACGCGCGAGGTTGGCGACCGAGAAGAGCAGATCACCGATCTCCGCCTCCAGCGACTCGGGCGGGGCACCGGCGGCGATGGCCGCATCGAGCTCTCCGAGCTCTTCGTCGATCTTGGCGCGCGGGCCCGTTGCGTCGGGCCAGTCGAAGCCGATGCGCGCCGCCCGTCTGCCGAACTTCTCGGCCCGCGTGAGGGCAGGCAGCGCGGCGGGCACGTCGTCGAGCTGGCCTCCGCCCGCGCCGCGCGCGGCCTTCTCGGCGGCCTTGATGGCTTCCCAGGCCTGCGTCTGTGCCTCGGCGGACTCGACCCGCGCATCGCCGAACACGTGCGGGTGACGGCGCAGCATCTTGTCGCAGATGCCCGCCGCGACGTCTTCGAAGCTGAAAGCGCCCATCTCGTGCGCCATCTGGGCGTGGAATGCCACCTGCAGCAGCAGGTCGCCGAGCTCTTCCCTCAGGGCCTCGAGGTCGTTGCGCTCGATCGCGTCCGCGACCTCGTAGGCCTCCTCAAGCGTATAAGGCGCGATGCTCGCGAAATCCTGCTCGAGATCCCAGGGGCAACCGCGGCGGGGGTCGCGCAATGCCGCCATGATCTCGAGCAGCCGGTCCATCGACATCGTCAACCCTCCGCCAGGAACTGCCGCAGCGTCAGGAGCATGCCGGCCGTGGCCCCCCAGATGTTACGGCCCGACCATGGCAGGTCGTAGGTCACGAGCTCCTCCTCGCCCAGCCGGCGCACGCGCGGCACATGGGTGCGCGGGTCGAACAGGTGGCGCAGCGGAGCCTCGAAGGCGCCCGCCACCTCGGTCACGTCGAGCGTCAGCCTGAAGCCCGGGCGCACCAGCGCCACCACCGGCGTGACCTGGTAGCCACTGATGATGATGTGGTCGGGCAGCCGCCCGATGATCTCGATGTATTCGCGGCCGAGGCCGATCTCTTCCTCCGTCTCGCGCAGCGCGGCGGACTCCGGATCCGGGTCGACCGGCTCGAGTCGCCCGCCGGGGAAAGAGATCTGACCCGGGTGGTGCTTCAGGTCGGCCGCGCGCTCGGTGAGCAGGACGGTCAGCTCGTCGCCCCGGTCCACCAGCGGCACCAGCACTGCGGCCGGGGTCGGGCTGGGCGGGAACAGCGCGCGGATGCGGGCCGTCACCTCTGGCGGAAAGGGCCCGATGCGAAGGTCGCCCGGAAAGTCGCGACGGCCCGTGAGTCGCTCTCGCACGCGCGCGCGCAGCAGCTCCGCGGGCAGTTCGTGAAGCTCGCGGCGGTCGGCGGGAACGTCAGCCATCGCGGCTTCCCCACGGGCTGCCGGCCAGGCGCCGCGGGTCCAGCAGCCTCTCCAGTTCCGCGCGCGACAGGCCGCTCATCTCCACCGCCACTTCGAGGATGGGTCGACCCTCGGCCCGGGCCCTCCTGGCGATCGCGGCGGCGCGGTCGTAGCCGATGAGCGGGTTGAGCGCGGTCACGAGCATCGGATTGCGCGCGAGCGCCGCCTCCAGTCGCGGGGCGTTCACCTCGAGGCCGGCGAATACGCGCCGGGCTAGCGACTCCGCCGCCGCGGCCACGAGCTGCTCGCTCTCGAGCAGGCGGTCGGCGATGAGCGGCAGCATGGTGTTGAGCTGGAAACGTCCCGACTGTCCGGCGAGCGCAATCGTGGCGTCGTTGCCGATGACCGCCGCCACCGCCATCTCGACCGCCTCGAGGATCACCGGGTTGACCTTGCCCGGCATGATGCTCGAGCCAGGCTGCAACTCGGGCAGGCAAACTTCCGCCAGCCCGGCCAGCGGCCCCAAGTTCATCCAGCGCAGGTCGCCCGCGATCTTCGCGAGCACGATCGCCGCACCCCGCAGCTGTGCCGACAGCTCGACCGCGGTGTCCTGGGCGGCTATGGCGGCGAACCGGTCGGTCGCCGTCGTGAACGGCAGGCCCGTGCGGGACGCGAGTTCCGCCGCGACGGCTTCGCCGAATCCCGCCGGCGCGTTGAGGCCGGTGCCTACGGCCGTACCGCCCTGCGCGAGCGCGGCGAGCCGCGGCATGACCGCGTCGAGCCGCTCCGCCGCAGACAGGACCTGGCTGCGCCACGCGCCGAATTCCTGAGCGAGGGTGAGCGGCACGGCGTCCATCAGGTGTGTCCGGCCGGTCTTGACCAGATGTCCGTGACGCCCGATGCCGTCGTCGATCGCCGCCGCAAGTTCCCCGAGGGCCGGCCGGACGTCCGTGGCGACGCCGATGGCCGCCGCCACGTGGATCGCCGTCGGGATGGTGTCGTTGCTGCTCTGGGAACGGTTCACGTCGTCGTTCGGATGGACGGACCTTCCCAGCCGGTGCGCGGCGAGCGTCGCGATGACCTCGTTCGCGTTCATGTTGGTGCTCGTGCCGGAACCGGTCTGGAACACGTCCACGGGAAACTGCGCGTCGTGCCGTCCTCCGGCCACTTCCAGCGCCGCGGCCGCGATGGCCTCCGCCTTGTCGCCGTCGAGTTGCCCGAGCCTCGCATTGACCCGCGCCGCGGCCCATTTCACGAGGCCCAGCGCATGGATGAACGCCGGCGGCAGTGCCCGGCCGGACAGCCGGAAGTTGTCGACCGCGCGCTGCGTCTGCGCGCCCCACAGCGCGTCGACGGGCAGCGTCAGTTCGCCGAGCGAGTCGCGTTCGATCCTGTGCCTGGGTTCAGCCATGCGGGCGGGTGCGGCGCGAGGCCGGCGGCGTCCTCTGCCATCGGCCCGGGAGTCCGGTTCGGGTAACATGCGAGAGTCTAGCACCGCCGGCCGATACCCATGCCCGAAGCCTCCATCCACGCGCTGTCGCCGCTCGACGGCCGCTACGCCGCCCAGCTGGCGGACGTGGCCGCCCTGTTCAGCGAGGCGGCGCTCATCCGCTATCGCGTCCGCGTCGAGGCCCGCTGGATCGGGCACCTGGCCGGGCGGGCGGCCCTGCCGGAACTGGCGGAGCTGCCCGCGAGCGTGACGGCCGAGCTCGATGCGCTCGCCGCCGGGGTGGACGACGAGGGCTGCACGCGGGTCAAGGCGATCGAGGCGCGCACCAACCACGACGTGAAGGCGGTCGAGTACTTCGTTCGCGAGAGGCTCGAGGCCGCCGGCGCGACGCCTGCGAAGCTCGAGTTCGTGCACTTCGCCTGCACCTCGGAGGACATCAACAACCTCTGTTACGCGCTGATGCTGCGCGACGCGCGCGACCTGCTGCTGCTGCCGCTCGTCGACCGGCTCGTCGAGCGCCTGCGAGAGCTCGCGCACGCGACCGCCGCGCTGCCGATGCTGTCCCGGACCCACGGCCAGCCGGCCAGCCCCACGACGCTCGGCAAGGAACTTGCCAATGTCGTGGCGCGCCTGCGGCGCCTGCGCGCGTCCCTGGCCGCCGTGGAGACCCTGGGCAAGATCAACGGCGCGGTCGGCAACTACAATGCGCACGCATGCGCCTACCCGGACCTCGACTGGCCGGCGATCGGCCAGGAATTCGTCGAGTCCCTCGGGCTCGCGCACAACCCTTACACGACGCAGATCGAGCCGCACGACTGGGTGGCCGAGTACTGCGATGCACTTGGCCGGTTGTTGATCGTTGTCGTCGACCTGTGCCGCGACACCTGGGGCTACATCTCGCTGGGCCACTTCCGCCAGCGCGCGGTCGCTGGTGAGGTCGGCTCCTCGACGATGCCGCACAAGGTCAACCCGATCGACTTCGAGAACGCCGAGGGCAATGCCGGGGTCGCACACGCGCTACTGTCGCACTTCTCGGCGAAGCTCCCCATCTCGCGCTGGCAGCGCGACCTGACCGACTCCACCGTGCTGCGCAATCTCGGCGTCGCGGTCGGACACGGCGTGCTGGCATTCCGCTCCACCCTGCGAGGACTCGGCAAGCTCGAGCCGGATCCCGCGAGCCTCGCCCGCGACCTCGACGGCCACTGGGAAGTCCTCGCGGAGGCCATACAGACCGTGATGCGCCGCCACGGCACGCCCGAGGCCTACGAGCGCCTCAAGGAGTTCACGCGTGGCCGGGACGTTGGGGCCGAAGACCTCCGCCGCTTCGTCGCAAC
Organism: Gammaproteobacteria bacterium; assembly: GCA_037443885.1. Classification (GTDB taxonomy): domain Bacteria; phylum Pseudomonadota; class Gammaproteobacteria; order Steroidobacterales; family Steroidobacteraceae; genus SG8-30. The sequence goes on from JBBINN010000043.1 coordinate 13,812, forward strand.
CCTGGGCCTGCCCGCCGAAACCGCCGGGCGCCTCGCGGAACTGACACCGGACCGCTACACAGGCCTCGCCGAACGCCTCGCCCGCGACATCTGACCAGGCCGGAACCCCCATGCTGAAGCCCGAGTCATTCCTCACCACCTGGAGCACGGACCGGCCGCAACTCGAGCATGTCCGCCGCGAGGTGTTCATCCTCGAGCAGTCGGTGCCGGAAGAACTGGAATGGGACGACGAGGACCCCGTCAGCGTCCACGTCCTCGCCACCCTGAACCGTGAACCAGTTGGCACAGGCCGGCTGACCCCGGCAGGTAAGATCGGACGCGTCGCCGTGGCGCAGAAGTGCCGCGGCGCGGGGCTGGGCCGGCGGATCATGAAGCTCCTCATGGACGAGGCCCGCCACCGGGGCCTGACAGAGGTGCGCCTGAGCGCGCAGCTGTCGGCGGTGCCTTTCTACGAGAAGCTCGGCTTCAGGGCAGAAGGCGAGATATTCGAGGAAGCCGGCATCCCGCACCGGAACATGCGGATGTCGCTGGGGTGACAACGTGCTCGCCGATCTTCGGCCGGAACAGGCAGATACCCGCGAAATCCTGACTTCACTCCAGGAAGTTCAGGCTGCGACGCTGCGCGTCGCCTCCGCGACCAAGCGGCTGATGACGATCTACACGCCCGACCTCGAGCCGATGCTCTATGACCAGCCGAAGTTCCTCGACACGGTGAAGCGCCTCGTGCTCGCGAGCGGCTACGCCAAGGTCCGGGTGCTGCTGGCCGATCCCGCACGCGCCCTTTATGAAAGCTCGCGGTTCATCGGGCTCGCGCGACGCATCACCAGCTATATCGAGGTGCGCCACCTGCACCCGAAGTACCGCGACCAGCAGTCGGCGTTCCTGATCGGCGACGACCGGGCGGTGCTCTACCGGCTCGACTCCAAACGCTGGGACGGCATCTACCATCCCGGCGATCCGGCCATCGCGCGGCGCTACCTCGACTACTTCAACGAAGCCTGGGACGCCAGCGACCCCGACGCGGAGACGCGCCAGCGCCATCTCTGAGCCCCGGCGTCCGGCGGCCCCGATCCCGATAGAATCGGGGCATGGACACCGCTTCCCCCGATTTCCGGAATCCGCCGAAGCCGGCGTTCCGGCCGTCTGTCACGGTCGCCTCGGTCATCGAGCGCCGCGGCCGGTACCTCATGGTCGAGGAACGGATCGGCGGGCGCCGGGTGCTCAACCAGCCCGCGGGCCACCTCGAGGCCGGCGAATCGCTGGTGGATGCCGCCGTGCGCGAGACGCTCGAGGAAACCGCCTGCCGGTTCACCCCGACCGCCATCGTGGGCCTGTACCTATGGCATGGCACCGGCGGCCGGCCGACCTTCCTGCGCGTGACTTTCGCCGGCGAGGCCGGGGAACCTGAAGCCGGGCGGCGGCTCGACCCCGACATCCACGGCTGCCACTGGCTCACCCGCGACGAACTGGTCGCGCGACCGCAGTCGCTGCGCAGCCCGCTCGTGCTGCGCAGCATCGACGACTACCTCGCCGGGCACCGCCACCCCCTTTCGCTGCTGGCCACCTTCGAGGCAGCCTCGGCGCTCGTGCCGGCCTGAAGCATGGCCGGGCGCGTCGTCGTGGCTATGTCGGGCGGCGTGGACTCGTCGGTGGCGGCGCTGACGCTCCTGCGCGCGGGCCACGACGTGCAGGGCCTGTACATGTCGAACTGGAAGGAGGACGAGGAAGGCTACTGCAGCTCGGCCGAGGATTTCCAGGACGCGCGCCGGGTCTGCGAGGAGCTCGGCATCCCGCTGCACCGCGTCAGCTTTGCCCGCGAGTACCGCGACCAGGTCTTCGCGCATTTCCTCGCCGAATACGCCGCGGGACGAACGCCGAATCCAGACGTGCTGTGCAACCGCGAGATCAAGTTCGGCGCCTGCCTCGCCTACGCGCGCCGGCTCGGCGCGGAGCAGTTCGCGACCGGCCATTACGCGCGGGTTGGCAGCGGGCCGGGCGGCCCGCGCCTGCTGCGCGCCGTGGACGCCGGCAAGGACCAGACCTACTTCCTGCATGCCGTCAACCAGGATGCGCTCGCCATCACGCTGTTCCCGGCAGGCAACCTGCACAAGCAGGAGGTTCGCGACATCGCCCGCGCGGCCGGCCTGCCCGTTTTCGCAAAGCGCGACTCGACCGGCATCTGCTTCATCGGCGAGCGCCCCTTCCGCCGCTTCCTCGAGACCTACCTGCCCGCGCAGCCCGGGCAGATCGAGACGGACTCCGGCGAACGGATCGGCGAGCACGCCGGGCTCATGTACTACACGCTCGGCCAGCGCGCGGGGCTCGGCCTCGGCGGCCGCCGCGGCGCGCTCGACGCGCCCTGGTACGTTGCCGCGAAGGACCTCGCCCGCAACGTGCTCGTGGTCGTGCAGCAGACCGATCATCCGCTCCTGATGAGCCGCGGGCTCGAGGCAGGACCCGTGCACTGGATCGCCGGCGCGCCGCCGGCGAACCGGTTCGACTGCCTCGTGCAGGTGCGATACCGGCAGACGGCGGAGCCCTGCACCGTGCGCCTGGCCGACGGCGGCAGCGTGCAGGTCGATTTTGCGCGCGCCCAGCGGGCGGTGACGCCCGGCCAGTACGCCGTGTTCTACGACCGCGACGCCTGCCTCGGAGGTGGCGTCATCCTGACCGCCAACAACACCCTTGCGCCCGCCTGCGCTCGCACCGGCCGCGCCTGACGCGCTATAATTCTGCGGTTTTCCTGCCAGCTTCCCCTGCCGCCGCTGCCCCGTGGCGGCCACACCGCGGAGAATTCGATGACGGACAGCTTCAAGGCGCGCCGCCCGCTCAAGGTCGGCTCCCGCTCCTACGACATCTACAGCCTGCAGGCCCTCGGTGGCCGCGACCTGTCGCGGCTGCCATTCTCGCTCAAGATCCTGCTCGAGAACCTGCTGCGCTTCGAGGACGGCGTCAACATCACACGCGCCGACATCGATGCCCTGCTCTCCTGGGATCCACAGGCGAATCCGTCGCACGAGATCTCCTTCACGCCCGCGCGCGTGATCATGCAGGACTTCACCGGCGTGCCCTGCGTGGTCGACCTCGCCGCCATGCGCGAGGCCATCGAGCGCCTCGGCGGCGACCCGGCCCGCGTCAACCCGCTGGCGCCGGCCGAGCTGGTGATCGACCACTCCGTGCAGGTGGACGCCTACGGCAACCGCGAGGCGCTCGCCCGCAACACTGCGATCGAGTACGAGCGCAACACCGAGCGCTATTCGTTCCTGCGCTGGGGCCAGAGCGCCTTCGACAACTTCAAGGTCGTGCCGCCCAACACCGGCATTGTCCACCAGGTCAACATCGAGCACCTTGCGCGCGTCGTGTTCCACAACGAGCCGGCCGGCACCGCCTACCCCGACACCGTGGTCGGCACCGACTCTCACACCACCATGGTAAATGGCCTCGGCGTGCTCGGCTGGGGCGTGGGCGGCATCGAGGCCGAGGCCGCGATGCTCGGCCAGCCCATCACAATGCTGATCCCGCAGGTCATCGGCTTCCGCCTGAAGGGCAAGCTTCCCGAGGGCGCCACCGCCACCGACCTCGTGCTCACCGTCACCGAGATGCTGCGCAAGCGCGGCGTGGTCGAGAAGTTCGTCGAGTTCTTCGGCGACGGCCTCAGGAACCTGCCGCTCGCCGACCGCGCGACCATCGCCAACATGGCGCCGGAGTACGGCTCGACCTGCGGCATCTTCCCCGTAGACGAGGAGACGCTGCGCTACCTCGAGCTCACCGGTCGCAGCGCCGAGCAGATCGCCCTCGTCGAGGCCTACGCGAAGCACCAGGGCATGTGGCGCCACGACGGCCAGCCGGAGGCGCAGTACACCGACGTGCTCGAGCTCGACCTCGCCAGCGTCGAACCCTCGCTCGCCGGTCCGAAGCGCCCGCAGGACCGCGTGCCGCTGCGTGACATGAAGAGCGTCTACCGGAAGAGCCTCGAGAAGATGGCGGCCGAGCGCGCCCAGAAGAATCCGGGCGCCACGGGAGTCGGCACCGCCACGCTGGCCGGCGAGGCCTTCGAGGTCAAGGACGGCGCCGTGCTGATCGCCGCCATCACCAGCTGCACCAACACCTCGAACCCGTCCGTGCTGATCGGCGCGGGCCTGCTCGCCAAGAACGCCCGCGCGCGCGGCCTCAAGGCAAAGCCCTGGGTCAAGACCTCCCTCGCCCCCGGCTCGCGCGTGGTCACGGACTACCTCGAGAAGGCTGGCCTGATGGACGACCTCGAGGCCGTGGGCTTCTACACGGTCGGCTACGGCTGCACCACCTGCATCGGCAACTCCGGACCGCTGGCGCCGGAGATCTCGGCGGCTGTGAAGGCCGGCGACGTGATCGCCACCTCGGTACTCTCGGGTAACCGCAATTTCGAGGGCCGCGTGCACGCCGAGGTGAAGATGAACTTCCTCGCCTCGCCGCCGCTCGTCGTCGCCTACGCCCTCGCCGGCACCACCGACATCGACCTCAACCACGAGCCGCTCGGCATCGGCAGCGACGGCAAGCCCGTGTTCCTCAAGGACCTCTGGCCCTCGCCGAACGACATCCAGAAGGCCATTGCCGCGAGCGTGGACACGGCCA
>JBBINN010000044.1:0-18328 GCA_037443885.1 Gammaproteobacteria bacterium
TGCTGCACCCCGGGATGGTGGCGACCGACATGACCGGCGGCACGGGCATCCCGCCGGCGCAGTCAGCCGGCATGCTCATCGCGCAGATCGACCGCTGCGGCCTCGCCGAGTCCGGCAGCTTCCACCACGCCAACGGCGAGGCACTGCCCTGGTAAGCAACGGGGACATTCCTGTTGTCCTTTGTTCCGCATCAATGAGATACGGAACAAAGAAAAATGGGCATGTCCCCTAGACGGCGCGGGAGAAGCGCGGCTGCGGCGCGGCCTGATGCGCGGCGAGGTAGTAGTCGAAGCACATCGCGACGTTGCGCATCAGCAGCCGGCCGATGGGCGTCAGCTCGAAGCCGCGCTCCCGCATGACGACGAGGCCGTCGGCCACCAGCGGTTCCAGCGAGGCGATCTCGCGCCCGAAGTAGTCCTCGAAGCGTACCGGCCAGGCCTGCTCGATGCGGGCGTACTCGACGCGCGCGCGACACATGATGTCCTGGATGACCGCGCGGCGCAGGCGGTCGTCGTCGTTGAGCGCGAGGCCGCGGTGCACCGCGAGGTGACCCGAGTCGATCGCGCGGTAGTAGTCGTGCAGGGTCTTGTAGTTCTGGGCGTAGCTGTCGCCGAGCTTGCCGATCGAGCTCACGCCGAGCGCCACGAGGTCGCAGTCCGCGTGGGTCGAATAGCCCTGGAAGTTGCGGTGCAGCGAGCCCTCGCGCAGGGCGATCGCGAGCTCGTCGGTGGGCAGCGCGAAGTGGTCCATGCCGATGTACACGTAGCCGGCGCCGGTCAGCTTCTCGATGGTCAGCTCGAGCAGCGCGAGCTTCTCCGCGCCGCTCGGGATGTCCTCGGACTTGATGCGCTTCTGCGGCTTGAACATGTGCGGCAGGTGAGCGTAGCTGTAGACGGCGAAGCGGTCCGGCCGCTCGGCGATCGCCATGTCGAGGGTCTTCGCGAAGCGCACGCGGTCCTGCTTCGGCAGCCCGTAGATCAGGTCCACGCTCACGGACTTGTAGCCGGCGCGGCGCGCGCGCTCCATGATGGCGAAGGTCTGCTCGGCCGACTGGATGCGGTTGACCGCCTGCTGCACCTCGGGGTCGAAGTCCTGGATGCCGAGGCTCATGCGGTTGAGTCCCGCCCGGGCGAGCAGGTCGACGGTGTCGAGGTCGCAGGTGCGCGGATCGATCTCGATGGAGAACTCGCGCGTGTCGTCGGCGCGCAGCTGGAAGTGCCAGCCGAGCTTCTTCAGCAGGTCCTCGAGCTGCCAGGGGTTCAGGAAGGTCGGCGTGCCGCCGCCGAAGTGGAGCTGGTCGACCGTGCGGTCCTTCGCGAACAGCTCGGCCTGCATCTCGATCTCGCGGTAGAGGCGCACGAGGTAGTTCTCGGCCTGCTCGCGGTTGCGGGTGATGACCTTGTTGCAGCCGCAGTAGAAGCAGGGGCTGGCGCAGAAAGGCACGTGCACGTAGAGCGACAGGGGCGCCGGGGGCGTCGCGCCGTTCGTGGCCGCGGCCGCGGTCCGATATTCGGCCTCGCGGAAGCCGTCGTGGAACTGCACGGCGGTCGGGTACGAGGTGTAGCGCGGACCGGGACGGTCGTAACGGCGGACGAGGTCGGCATCGAACTTGACGGAGGTTTCCATGGCGGCTATCGGCGGGCATCGGGCCCGGCTCCTGGACGGGTAAGCTAATCGCCTGGTGGTCACCACGGCAGACGCATATGTACGGATCAGTGACCACCTTGCGGACAAGCGCCCACCGGAAACCATGCTGCGCCTCCTCCTCCTGACCCTTCCCCTGCTCCTCACGGCCGGCCCCGTGCGGGCGTCGAGCTGGACCTCCTGCCTCGACCCGAGCATCGAACCGCCGGTGCCCCTGGAACGGGAGGCCCCGCCCTACCCCGAATCGGCCCGCCTCGCCAACGCCGAAGGCAGCGTGGAGGTCACTTTCACCGTGCTGCGGACGGGTCAGGTCGGCTGGGTGCGCATCGTGAAGGCCGAGCCTTCCGGCTTCTTCGAGCAGGCGGCGCTCGAAGGCGTACGCGCCTGGCGGTTCACGCCCGCGACGCGCGCCGGGACCCCGCTCGAGTGCCGGCTCAGGACCCGCGTTCGCTTCACGCTGGCCGACGTGGCGACGGTCAGGGCCGACAGCGCCGCGGCCGACGGCCTGGCATCACCGTCCTATCCGCCGGCGGCCCGCGAGGCCAGGCTCGAGGGCTACGTCGAGCTGACGCTGAAGGTCGCCGCAGACGGGCGCGTGGCGCAGGCCGAGGTCACCGCGGCGATGCCACGCGGCGAGTTCGAGCGCTCGGCGCTCGCCGCCGTCAAGTCGTGGCGCCTGCCGCCCACGGGGGAAGCGCGTGAACTGCGCCGTCGCTTCGACTTCAGCCTGCCGGACAGCCCGCCGCGTCCGCCGGCCGCGAGCCTCCTCGCCGCCGCGCCGCTGCCGACGGCCGCCTGCGAGGAAGGTCGCTCGGGCTGGGTGCGGCTCGAGGTCGACACGGATGCCGACGGGCGGATCGTCGCGGCCCGGGTGCTGGCCGCCGATCCCGCCGGACTGTTCGACGCCAGCGCGCTCGCGATTGCCCGTCGCTCGCGGATCGCCCCAGCCTGGCGCGACGGCCATCCGGTGGCGGCCACCGGCCTGCTGACCCTCGGTTTCAGCCCGGACTCGAGTTCGTGTCCGGAGGCGGGATCCCCGGACGGACGCTCCTCGCCGCGGCGTTCGCCGACGCCCCGCGTGTCGTCGGTGGATGCGACAGGCCGAGCAGGTGCCGCGACGACGCCGTGTCGCGTCGACCCGGCGCCGCCGGTTACCATCGGCGGCCTAGCGGCCCCCTGAGGGCCTTCCAGGACTCCCGGGGGAACTTGCGATGAAGAAACTGCTGGTGCTCGCGGCGGCGGCCTCGCTGCCGTGCCTCGCCGTGGCCGACGAGGGCATGTGGACGTTCGACAACCCGCCGGCTGCGGCGATCCAGTCGCGCTACGGCGTCGAGCTGACACGCGACTGGCTGGACCGTGTGCGGAGCGCGACCCTGCGGCTCGAATCCGGCTGCACCGCGTCGTTCGTCTCGCCCACGGGCCTCATCCTCACCAACCACCACTGCGCCGAGGACTGCATCGCCGAGAACTCCAGCGCGGAGAACGACCGGCTCGGCAAGGGCTTCCTCGCCGGCTCGCCCGGCGAGGAACTGCGCTGCCAGGGCGAGGCGGCCTCCGTGCTGGTCCGTTCCGAGGACGTCACGGAGCAGGTCCGCAAGGCCACCGAGGGCCTCGAGCCCGCCAGGGCCGTCGAGGCGCGCCGCGCCGAGTTGACGCGGCTCGAGCAGGCCTGCGAGGAGGCCGCGTCGAAGGATCGCGGCACCGGCCCGCTCAAGTGCGAGGCCGTGACGCTCTACCAGGGCGGCCAGTACTGGATCTATGCCTACAGGCGCTACGACGACGTGCGACTGGTCTTCGCGCCGGAGAAGGACATCGCGGCCTTCGGCGGCGACGTGGACAATTTCCAGTTCCCGCGCTGGTCGCTCGACATGGCCTTCCTGCGCGCGTACGAGAACGGCAGGCCCGCGCAGACGCCCAACCGCCTGCGCTTCGAGTGGAGGGGCGCGGCGGAGCGCGAGCCCGTGTTCGTCTCGGGGCACCCCGGCACGACGCAGCGGCTGATGACCCGCGCCGAGCTCGACGCCCAGCGGGACGTGATGCTGCCGTTCTGGCTGCTGCGTGCCTCGGAGCTGCGCGGCCGCATGATCCAGTTCGGCAAGGGTGGCGAGGAGTCCGAGCGCCGCGCCACGGCCTATCTCAACAACATCGAGAACTCGCTCAAGGTGCGCCGCAAGCAGCAGGACGCCCTGAACGACGATGCGCTGTTCGAGCGCAAGGCCGCCGAGGAGGCGGCGCTCGCCGGGGCGCTGGCCGGCACGCCGGAGGCCGACGCCTATTCGCGCATCGAGAAAGCGCAGCAGGTCTACCGCGACATTCACGTGCGCCACACCTTCCTCGAGGGCGGCGCCGGGTTCAACAGCGAGCTGTTCGGCCACGCGCGCACGCTCGTGCGCGCCGCCGCCGAGCGCGCCAAGCCCAATGCCGAGCGGCTGCCCCCCTACACCGAGGCGCGCCTGCCCGCCGTCGAGCGGTCGCTGCGCGCCGAGACGCCCTACTACGCCGACCTGGACCAGCTGCGGCTGTCGTTCTCGCTCGAGCGCATGCGCGAATGGCTGGGGCCGGACGACCCGCTGGTGCGGCAGATCTTCGGGCGCGACTCACCCGACTCGCTGGCGGCGAAGCTGATCGCCGGCTCGAAGCTCGCCGACCCGGCCGCGCGCATGGCACTCTACGAGGGCGGCCAGGCGGCGATCGACGCGAGCGACGACCCGATGATCCGCCTCGCGCTCGCCGTAGACCCGGACTCCGCTGCGCTGCGCAAGCGCATGGAGGACGAAGTCGAGGGCCCGTCCCGGCAGGCCCAGGAGGCCATTGCAGCGGCGCGCTTCCGTACGCTCGGCGCTGCCGTCTATCCGGACGCCACCTTCACGCTGCGCCTGTCCTACGGCGCGATCGAGGGGTGGCTCGAGCAGGGGAACCCGGTCGCACCGTTCACGACGCTCGAGCGTGCCTTCGAGCGCGCCACGGGCCGGCCACCGTTCCGCATGCCGGAGTCGTGGCTCGACAAGGCCCATGCCCTGTCCATGGACACTCCGTTCAACTTCGTCGCGACGCTCGACATCGTCGGCGGCAACTCGGGCAGCCCGATCGTCAATGCGCGTGGCGACGTCGTGGGGCTGGCCTTCGACGGCAACATCCACTCGATCGCCGGCGGCTATGGCTACGACGCCCGCAGCAATCGCGCCATCGGCGTGGACGTGCGCATCATGCGTCTCGCACTCGAGCAGGTTTACGGTGCCGGCTCGCTGCTCGCGGAGATGGAGCGTCGCCGTTAGGGCCTGTCGACGCTGCGACGGTCGCTGCGTCCGAGCCCGCGGCTTGCGGCCGGCAAGGCCGGGTCGGCGTCAGCCGCGCCAGAGGCGGCGCAGCGCCTCGAGCGCCGCCTCCGGGTGCATGCCGGCGCGGATGACGAGCGCGAGCAACGCGCCGATGTACGCGGCCGACAGCAGCGTGAGGGCGTAGCCGAAGAGCACGAGTACGCCGTCCCGCTCGGCCATCCCGATGCACAGCAGGATGATGGCGACCGCCGGGAGCGTGTTGGCCAACGGCACCAGCGGCAGCGGCGCCATCATGAGGACCACGGCGAGACACAGCAGCGCGCCGTTCAAGACGTTGATGGCCGGCGCCTCCGTGAGCGCCAGCAGCCGCGGCCGGAACAGGTGCTCGAGACGCTCGGCCCAGTGCCGGCAGCGGCCGAGGATCTGCAGCAGCGTGGCGGACGGCAAGGCATGCGACAGCAGCCGGTCCGGCAACCAGGGCACGCGATTCAGCGTCACCGCCACACCGATCAGCAGCATGGGCATGCCGAAAGCCGTGCTCATGAAGGGCAGGCTCACGGGCAGCAGGAACGGTGAGGCGAGTATCGCGCAGAAGACCAGCAGGCCCTGCTCGCCGACGAGCGCCAGCAGTTCGCGCAACGTCACCGTGTGGCCACGCACCGCCGCAGCGGCCGTCGCCAGCGCGACCGACAGGCGCGTCTCGGGGTTGCGTATGCGGGCCGACGTCATGCCCGCCATCGTGGCCTGCTGGACATTCTTTCAGCATCGGTACTCGCCGGCGGGCACGCAAGGGGCCGCCTGAGACACCCGTCGCAGGAGTGACCGAAAGGATTGTTCGCGCGGGGAAGGCGCCGGCGCCCGACTCCGCGCTAGCATGCACCATGGGTGTCTACAGCCGGCACGTGTTCCCGTGGGTGCTCGAGGCCGTCATGGCCCAGCGGGTGCTGCACCGGCTACGCGAAGAGGCGCTCGAGCCGGCGCACGGCGAGGTGCTCGAGATCGGCTTCGGCACTGGCCTCAACCTGCGCCACTATCCCGGCAGCGTTCATCGCATCACGGGCGTGGACAGCAATCCGGGCGTGTTGCACCGCGCGCAACGGCGCGCCGAGGCGAGCGGCATCGAGGTCGAGCACCACGGCCTGTCGGCCGAAGAGCTCCCCTTCCCCGACGCCAGCTTCGACACCGTCGTCAGCACCTTCACGATGTGCAGCATCCCCGACCTCGGGCGCGCGCTCGCGGAGGTGCGGCGCGTCCTGAAGCCGGGCGGCGAGTTCCTGTTCCTGGAGCACGGCCTGGCACCCGAGCCGGCCGTCGCGGCCTGGCAGCGGCGGCTGAATCCGCTGTGGATGAAAGTCGGCGACGGCTGCCACCTCGACCGCAACACCACTGCCGAGCTGCGCGGGTCCGGCTTCGCCATCGAGCGCGTGCGCAACTTCTACCTGCCGAAGTCGCTCAAGTTCGCCGGCTACATGTATCTGGGCGCGGCGCGCGCCTAGTCGTCAGATCGCAGCAGCCCGGGCGCGGGCGGCGGCGGCGATACGCACCCCGATGCGGCGGAAGATCGAGAGGCGATCCACGAACAGCCGACCCTCGAGGTGATCCAGCTCGTGCTGCAGACAGACGGCGTGCATGCCCTCGAGACGGCGCTCGAACGCGGCGCCGTGACGGTCGCGGGCCCGCACGGTGAGCTGTGTCGCACGCACGACGTTGCCGACGAGACCGGGCACGGACAGGCAGCTCTCCTCGACGAGACCGGGCACGGCGGGATCGAGGATCTCGGGATTGACGTAGACCTCGGGCGGTGCCTGGCCGCCAGAGAGGTCGATCACGAGCACCTGCCGCCGGTCACCGGTCTGCGGTGCCGCGAGGCCGATCCCGCCGGACGCGCGCAGCGTTTCGCAGAGGTCGTCCACGAGCCGCGCAAGGTTGGCATCGAACGCCTCGACCGACGCGGAGCGCAGCCTCAGCCGGGGATCGGGATGCTCGATGATCGGCAGGATGGCCATGCGGGCGCTCCGTCAGGCTTTGGTGCCGCCGCCCGCGGCAGCGGCCTGCGCGGCTTGCGGCGCTGTCTCGAGGACCGGTGCCGCATCGGGCCCGGTCATTTGCGCGGCGCCGCGGCGGATCAGCGGCACGGCCGCGACGATGGCGATGACCAGCAGCGTGACCTCGAGCGAGTACACCGCAAGATAGCCGTTCGCGGCGCCGTCGAGTCCGAAGGGACCCGGGTCGCTGCCGACGGTCGCGTTGACGAGGTCGCGAATGACGCCGGACAGCGCCACGCCGATTCCCGCGCCCGTCGCCTGCACGGCGCCCCAGGCGCCGAGCGCGAGCCCCGCCTGCTGCTTCGGCGCGCGGTTCATGGTGGCGGTGAGCGTGCCGTGGCCGAACAGCGCGGCGCCCATGCCGATCAGGAAGTTGCCGAGCAGGAACATGCCGGGCATCGCGAGCGGCGCGGCGGCCATCACGAGCACGAAGCCGGGCACGCCGGTGAAGGCGCCGGCCAGCACGATGCGGTACGGGTCTGCGCCGCGGCTCAGCACGTAGGACGCGTAGCTGAACCCGATCAGGCCGCCGAAGGCGAGCAGCGCGGTGAGCCGGGTGGTCGCCGCGACCTCGAGCCCGAGTACCTGCCCGCCGAAGGGCTCGAGCAGGATGTCCGCCATGCCGAAGGCCATGGTGCCGACACCCACCACGACGAGGCGGCGCACGGCGCCCTCGCCCTGGCAGAATTGCGCCCAGGACTCGCTGAAGCCCGGATCCGGCGGTGGCGGAGCGGCGCCGCGGCGCGGCCGCCGCATCTCCTGCTTCCACATCGCGATGGCGTTCAGGGCCATCGTCGCCACCGCCACGCCCTGGATCACCTGGACGAGGCGGCCCGGCGTGAAGTCCTCCAGCGCCGCGCCGAAGACGAGCGCGCTCGCGATCATGCCCACGAGCAGCATGACGTACATGAGCCCCACCACCTTGGCGTGTGATTCCTGCGGCGTGAGATCGGTCGCGAGCGCGAGGCCGGCGGTCTGCACCACGTGCAGACCCGCGCCGACGAGCAGGAAGGACGCGGCCGCGGCGGCCTGGCCGATCCACACCGGGTAGTTGACCGCATCGCCCTTGCCGGCGAGGACCAGCAGCGCGAAGGGCATGATGGCGAAGCCGCCGAACTGCAGCAGCGTGCCCTTCCAGATGAACGGGACGCGCCGCCAGCCGAGCTCGCAGCGGTGGGTATCCGACTTGTAGCCGATCAGCGCCCGGAACGGCGCGAAGGCCACCGGCAGCGCGATCATGATGCCGACCAGAGAGGCCGGCACCGACAGCTCGACGATCATGACGCGGTTCAGCGTGCCGACCAGCAGCACCAGCGCCATGCCGACGGAGAACTGGAACAGCGACAGGCGCAGCAGCCGCGACAGCGGCAGGTCGGGCGTCGCCACGTCCGCGAACGGCAGGAAGCGCGGGCCGAGCTGGACCCACGCGGTGACGAGCCTTGCTCCAAGCCGGTTCATGGCCGCGTCGTCGAAAGGGGGTCGGGAATTACGGCTCCCGACCCCCCTGGGCAGCACCCCACGCTGGAAATCCCCCGCTCCACGTGTGGCGGCGGCGACGGAGGCTGTGAGGTCGTCTGCTGCGAACGAGCTGACTCAGCCGCCCTGCCAGTACGCGGAGAACCAGGTCGTGTTCGACAGGACCGCGTAATGAACGAGCAGCGCAATCAGCGTCACCGAGCCCAGGAACAGCGGCAGGCCCACTGTCGGCTTGACAACACACCAGATTCTTCCTTGGTTCATGATTTTCTCCTCAACCCAGCCACGGGGTGTACATGTAAGCGAGGAGATGCGCGAACAGCGCGATCACGAAGAAGACTCGAGCTCCGTCGATCACGTGCTTGTGCAGTTCCTCCGACTCCCCGATGGTCAATCCGGTGGGCCATACCCGGTTCGGATCGTCCAGATCAGTTGCCATACACTTTCTCCTTAGAAGAGCAGACGTCTCAACGCAACGAAGATTGCGCCGTGCGGTCCCCGCACGCGGGTTTGCCCGCCGCCACCCGAGAGCAACGACGAAAAACTCTGCTGAGCCGGCGCGGGCAGTCGCCTGGCGGCGGTTTCGAGATGGCGCGCCCCAGCCTTCATTCGAGATCTCGCTCGAGGGCAGCCTTGTCCAATGTGCCCGATTCTCGGAATGTCAACCCAAATTGTCAATAGAGACTGTCCAGTAAAATTGACGCACAAGGCTGTGGAAATCCACGGCCCAGCAAAGCCGGGTTGGCGAATGCGGGTTCGGGACGGGAGTGGGGCGGCGGCGGTCCTGCCAGCGCGGCAGACCACCCGCCGGGGGCCAGGGAGAGACACTCCCGGCGGGGGTCGGAGACGGAGCGCGCCGGTTCGGGCGCACCCCGCGTCAGCGGATCAGCGGCTGCGGCGACCGGTCAGCAGCGGCAGGCCGAAGCTGGTCTTCCAGGGACCGGACGAGGACGTCACGGTCTTGAGCCCGAAGAGCGTCGACAGCGGTGCCGGGTTGCGGCTCAGCAAGGGCATGCCGAAGACCGACGAGAAAGCGTAGTTCGGGCTCGTGAGCTCGCCGAAGATCGCGGCCAGCCAGCCCGTGCGGCCCCGCGACAGCGGCGGCATGCCGAAAGTCCGGGAGACCGGCGCCGGCGAGTTGCGGATGAGAACCGGGATGCGCAGCGCGGAGGAGATCGGGGCCGCCTCGTCCCAGGCGATGCTCGGCTCCTTCGGCAGCCGCAGCCCGGTGTCCACGGGGCCGAAGCTGCTCAGGATGTCGATGGCATCCTGCGAATGGCCGAAGGCGGCGCGCACGACCACCAGCGAGCGGCCGCGCTGGATGCCCTCAGCGTAGATCTTGGCGTGGCTGCGCAGCACGAAGCCGGCCATGATCGCCGCGGCGATCGCCTCGGCGCTGCTGCCGGACTGGGGCGTCACCAGGAAGATCTGGTCTTCCGGAAATCCCTCGTCCTTCAGCTTCTGGACGGCATCGCGCGCCTGCTGTTCGGCCTCGTACATCCGAACGATCGGATCTCTCATGTTCGCTCTCCAGTCACTAACGCGTTGAGGATCGAAAAACCGACCCAGGCGCGCAGGCCACACGAACGCACGCCCAGCGGCCCAGCATACTCCCGCGCCCGGGAGCGGGGAAAGCGCGGTTTTCCGGGTTCAGTGCCCTATCGCCGCGAGCAGGCGGTCGATCATGTCCTCGGCCTGAGCCGGGTAGCCGCCGCCGAACAGGTTCAGGTGGTTGAGGACGTGGTAGAGGTTGTAGAGGTCGCGGCGCGTGCCGGCCGCGGCATCGAGCGGCCACTCCCGGACGTAGGCAGCGTAGAACGCCGGCCCGAAGCCGCCGAAGAGCCGGGTCATCGCGAGGTCGGCCTCGCGGTCGCCGTGGTAGACGGCCGGGTCGAAGATGACCGGCTCGCCCCGTCCGTCGACCCCCCAGTTGCCGCCCCACAGGTCGCCATGCAGCAGCGACGGCGATGGCTGGTAGGTGGCGAAGAAAACGTCGAGCAGTTCGAGCAGGCGGCGGCCGCGCGCCTGCAGCCGGCCGCCGTGGCCGTTCCTGGCCGCCAGCTCGAACTGGAAGCCGAGCCTGCGGTCGCGCAGGAACGCCATCCAGTCGCCGCCCTCGCCATTCGGCTGCGGCGTGCTGCCAATGAAGTTGTCCCGGGCCAGGCCGAAGCGTGGCGCGAGGCAGCGATGCAGCGCGGCGAGGCCCGCGCCGAGGCGGGCCTCCGCCGCGGGCACGCCGGGTCCGAGTTCGATCCACTCGAGCGCGAGGAAGGCCTGCCCGTCCGCCTCGCCAGCGGCGAGCGGCGCCGGAACCCGTAACGCACCGGCTGCGGCGAGAGTCCCGAGGCCCTCGTGCTCGGCCTCGAGCATCGGCAGGCGCGCGGCCTCCGCCAGCTTCGCGAACACGGGGCCCGTCGAGGTCTCCACGCGAAAGCTCCGGGCGATGCAGCCGCCGTGCACGGGCAGCCAGGCTGCGGGACTGAGCCTCACGCCCAGCGCCGCGGCCAGCGCTTCCCGCAGCGCCGGCGACCCGCCGCCCGTCACAGCCGCTCGGCGATGCGCTGGGCCTGACGCCGCAGCATCGGGCCGAAGCCGGCGTGGTCGTAGAAGTCCTCCAGCGCTTCCACAGCCGGCGCGCGGCGCGCGAGGTCGGCCGGCTCGAAGGCCAGCGGCATGTCGCAGGCGATGCGCGTCAGGCGCCGGGCGAAGAAAGCGGCGTCGCGGTGCTCGGCGAGGCGGGCCGGCAGCCGCGCCGCGCCCCGAACCGGCAGCGCCGGCACCTCGTCGAGCCTGGCGTAGAGGTCCTCCAGCGACTCGAAAGCCGACAGCAGCGCCCCGGCGGTCTTCGGGCCCACGCCCGGCACGCCGGGGATGTTGTCCACGCTGTCGCCGGTGAGCGCCAGGTAGTCCGCCATGCGTTCCGGCTGCACGCCGAACTGCGCGGCAATGTCGCCGTAGGCGTAGCGGCGGTCGCCGGCGAAGTCCCAGAACTCGTCGCGCTCGCGCACCAGCTGCGCGAGATCCTTGTCGCGGGTCACCAGCACACAGGCCTCGCCCCGGGCGCGCATGCGCGTCGCGATCGCGCCGATGATGTCGTCGGCCTCGTAGGCGCCGCTCGCATACTCGGCCACGCCGAGCAGGCGGCACAGCTCGCGGCACAGCGCGAACTGGTGCTCGAGGTCCGGCGGCGCCGGCTCGCGATTGGCCTTGTAGGCCGGGTAGATCTCGTTACGGAAGGAGCTGTCGAGGCTCTCGTCGAAGGCGACGGCGACGAGCCCGGGCCGGGCGCGCTCCAGCAGGTCGCCGAGGAAGCGCGCGAAGCCGTACAGGGCGTTGACCGAGCGCCCGTCGGCGCCGGCCATGCCCGGTTCCACCGAGTAGTAGGCGCGGAAGATGAAATAGCTCGCGTCGACGAGGTGCAGCACGCCGCTCACTGCATCCAGCGCTGGATGCGGTCGTGCAGCGGGCTCGAGCGCGGGAAGTGGGCGAGCAGGTACTCCATCTGGTCGGCGAGCACGCGCCGCCCCTTGAGGTAGATGTACTCGGCGTAGGTCGGCGTGAAGGGCACGGCGAGAAGCTGCATCTTCGCCTGCTCGGGCGTGCGCGAGGCCTTGTGGTTGTTGCAGCGGCGGCAGGCCGCGACCACGTTGTTCCAGACGTCGCGGCCACCCTGGTAGAACGGCCGGACGTGGTCGCGCGAGAGCTGCGAGGGCGGGAACCGGCCGCCGCAGTACATGCACAGCCAGGCGTCGCGCTTGAACAGCGTCTCGTTGTTGAGCGGCGGCACGTAGTCGTGGCGCAGGCTGCCCGGGTTGCCCGACTGGCCGTGGGTGGCGAGCATCGAGTTGATCTCGATTTCCGTACGCCGGCCGCTGCGCGCGTTTACACCGCCGCGCAGGGTGTAGAGCGTGCTGCCGAAGGCATAGGACACCTGGCCGAGGCAGTACAGCCGCACGGCCTCGCGGTAGTCGATCCATTCGAGGGGCATGCCGGAGGCGTCCGTGCGCAGCACCTGCTGGCACAGCGAAGCGGCGCCGACGGCGCGGACCTCGAGCGACTCGAGCCACTCCCGGTCCACCGCCGGCATGGAATCCGTCCTGCCTGCGGTCATCGTCCCGGTTCTCGACGGGGTTGGGCGATGCAACATTAAGGCAGGGATGTGCTATGTTTCAACGCGTTTCGTGCGCCGCAAAGTGCGGCGCCTGGCCGGGGTCTGCCCGACCGGCCAATCCTTGAAAAAGCAGAGATCCCGGTGCCGGCCGGCCGTGCCGCGCGCCCGGGCTCCGTGGGAGGAGTCATCGCAATGCCCATGACGATCGGCGTGCCGCGCGAGACCTTCGCCGGCGAGAAGCGTGTAGCCACCGTGCCCGAGGTGGTCGAGAAGCTCGTGAAGCTGGGCTTCGGCGTGTGCGTGGAGACCGGCGCGGGCGCGGCCGCCAACTTCGACGACGACGCCTACCGCGCCGCCGGGGCCCGCATCGCCGGCAACGCGGCGGAGCTCCACGCCGGCGCCGACATGGTCTTCCGGGTGCGTCCGCCCACCGTTGAGGAGGTCGCGCTGCTGAAGCCGGGCACGACGCTGATCAGCTTCGTCTGGCCGGCGCAGAACCCCGAGCTCATGCAGCAGCTGGCGGACCGCAAGCTGACCGTGCTCGCGATGGACACGCTGCCGCGCCAGCTGTCCCGCGCCCAGAAGATGGATGCGCTCACCTCCATGGCCAGCATCAGCGGCTACCGCGCCGTGATCGAGGCCGCCAACGCCTTCGGCCGATTTTTCAATGGCCAGGTCACCGCCGCGGGCAAGATTCCGCCGGCCAAGGTCTTCATCGCGGGCGCCGGCGTCGCGGGCCTTGCCGCCATCGGCACGGCCGCCAACCTCGGCGCCATCGTGCGCGCCAACGACACCCGCGCCGAGGTGGCCGACCAGGTCGTCTCGCTCGGTGGCGAGTTCGTCAAGGTCGACTACGAGGAAGAAGGATCGGGCGGCGGCGGTTACGCCAAGGTGATGAGCGAAGGCTTCCAGGCCGCCCAGCGCGCGATGTATGCGCAGCAGGCCCGGGAGGTCGACATCATCATCACGACCGCGCTGATCCCCGGCAAGCCTGCGCCGAAGCTCATTACCGCCGAGATGGTGCAGAGCATGAAGCCCGGCAGCGTGATCGTGGACATGGCCGCCGAGCAGGGCGGCAACTGCGAGCTCACCGTGCCCGGCGAAGCCGTCGTGCGCCACGGCGTGACCATCATCGGCTACACCGACCTCGCCAGCCGGCTAGCCAAGCAGTCGTCCACGCTGTACTCGAACAACCTGCTGCGGCTCACCGAAGAGCTGTGCAAGACGAAGGACGGCGTCATCAACGTCAGCTTCGAGGACGACGCGATCCGCGGCCTGACGGTCATCAAGGACGGCGAGGTCACCTGGCCCGCGCCGCCGCCCAAGCTCCCGGCCGCGCCGCCGCCCAAGCCGGCCGCGGCCGCGGTCCCGGCCGCGAAGAAGTCGGGTCATGGCCACGGCGCGGGCGAGCCGGCCTCGGCCAAGAGCCTCGCCGTGATCTTCGGCATCGGCGCGCTGCTGTTCTGGCTGATCGGCGCCTATGCGCCGGCGTCCTTCCTCGGGCACTTCACCGTGTTCGTGCTGGCCTGCTTCGTGGGCTACATGGTGATCTGGAACGTGACTCCTGCGCTGCACACCCCGCTCATGAGCGTGACGAACGCGATCTCGAGCATCATCGCGGTCGGCGCGCTGGTGCAAATCGCGCCGCCGCTCGGCGGCGGCACCGAGGGCCGGCCCGACACACTGATCCTCGCGCTGGCGGTGGTGGCGCTCGCGCTCACCGCGATCAACATGTTCGGCGGCTTCGCCGTCACGCGTCGCATGCTTGCGATGTTCAGGAAGTAAGGGGCCGCCAGCATGGGTGAGAACCTCGTCACCGTCGCCTACCTCGGCGCGGCCATCCTCTTCATCCTGAGCCTCGGCGGGCTGTCGAACCCGGAGACGTCGCGCCGCGGCGTCACCTACGGCATCGTCGGCATGACCATCGCCGTCCTCGCCACCGTGCTGGGGCCGCGCGTCACGCCGGCGGCCTACCCGTGGATCGTCGGCGCTCTCCTGTTCGGCTCCGTCATCGGCCTGTACGCCGCGCGCGTCGTCAAGATGACGCAGATGCCCGAGCTGGTCGCGATCATGCACAGCCTCGTCGGCCTCGCCGCCTGCCTCGTCGGCTTCGCGAGCTACGTGGACACCTCGATCGCCTACGAGGGCGCCGAGAAGACCATCCACGAGGTCGAGATCTACCTCGGCATCCTCATCGGAGCGGTCACCTTCTCCGGCTCCGTCATCGCCTTCGGCAAGCTGTCGGGCAAGATCGGCGGCAAGCCCCTGCTGCTGCCGGCGCGCCACTGGCTCAACCTCGCCGGGCTGCTGGTCGTGATCTGGTTCCTGGTGAAGTTCATCCAGGCGCCGGACATCCAGGCCGGCATGCTGCCGCTCATCGTCATGACGGTGATCGCGCTGCTGTTCGGCGTGCACATGGTGATGGCGATCGGCGGCGCGGACATGCCGGTCGTGGTCTCGATGCTCAACAGCTACTCCGGCTGGGCCGCGGCGGCCACCGGCTTCATGCTGTCGAACGACCTCCTGATCGTCACCGGCGCGCTGGTCGGCTCCTCGGGCGCGATCCTCTCCTACATCATGTGCCGCGCGATGAACCGGAACTTCATCAGCGTCATCGCCGGCGGCTTCGGCACCGGCGAAGGCGTGGCGGTTGCGGCCGGTGGCGCGCAGCCGGCCGGCGAGGTACAGGCGGTGAGCGCGATCGAGACGGCCGAGATGCTGCGCGGCTCGAAGAACGTGATCATCGTGCCCGGCTACGGCATGGCGGTCGCGCAGGCGCAGCACACCGTGTTCGAGATCACCAAGCTGCTGCGCGAGAAGGGCGTCAACGTCCGCTTCGGCATCCACCCCGTCGCCGGCCGCATGCCCGGCCACATGAACGTGCTGCTCGCCGAGGCGAAGGTGCCCTACGACATCGTCCTCGAGATGGACGAGATCAACGAGGACTTCCCGGACACCGACGTGGCCATGGTGATCGGCGCCAACGACATCGTGAACCCCTCCGCGCAGGAAGACCCGGCGAGCCCGATCGCCGGCATGCCCGTGCTCGAGGTGTGGAAGGCGAGGACTTCGATCGTCATGAAGCGCTCGATGGCCTCCGGCTACGCCGGCGTCGACAATCCGCTGTTCTACAAGGAGAACAACCGAATGCTGTTCGGCGATGCCAAGAAGATGCTCGACGAGGTGCTGGCGGCGCTGAAGGGCTGAAGACAGGATCGCGCGCCGGGGCGCGCACTCTCGCTCAGGCCATCCGCCGGCCGCGGGAGATCATCGAGTCCCGCTGCCCGGCCCGTCGCCGAGCATCGCCGCCGTCAGGACCATGATGCCGTCGCTCATGCAGGTCGCCGCGACAGGCTCAGGGACGTCGGTGCCCGCACCCGGGGCCGGCACCGGAGCGAAGCTCGGCAGCGCACCGTGGCCGCCGAGCGCCACGAGCATGCGTGCCAGCGCGGGATTCACGTCCGCGCCGGGTCGCGCCGCGGTTGCTGCCGACTTGTCCAGCGCGAACACCGTCCTGCCCTCCTTGATCGTTTCCAGGACCTTCAGCTGGTCCAGCGTCTCCGGATCCACGGCGGTCGGGTCGGCCGACAGCACGACGAGGTCGGCGAGCTTGCCGGCCTCGATCGAGCCCTTGCTCTCCTCCTCGAAGTGCTGCCAGGCCGGCCAGATCGTCATCGCCTTGAGCGCGGTGATGACGTCCACCCGGTGCGCGGGACCAATGATGTCGCCCGAGCGCGAGCGGCGCGTGACCGTCGCGTCGAGGATCCGCATGGAATCCGGGAACGCCACCGGCGCGTCGTGGTGCGAGCCGAACTTCATGCCGCGGGCGAGCACCCAGCCGGTCGGCGAGATGTTCTCGGCGTTCACCGGACCGACCGTGTGGTCGCGGTGCCAGTCGCCCCAGTAGAACGTGTGCATCGGGAAGAGCGAAGGAAAGATCCCGAGCCGGTCGAAGGCCGCGACCTGGTCCTCGCGCAGGAACTGGCCGTGGATCAGCACGTGCCGGCGGTCCCTGGCTGCGTGCTTCTTTTGCGCGGCCGCGTGCGCGGCGATCAGCAGGTCCGATGACGCCTCGCCGTTCGAGTGGACCAGCAGCTGGATGCCGCTCTCGTAGGCCCAGTTCACCGCGTCGACGACCTGCTCGTTCGTGGCCGCGGCGTAGCCGACGTAGCCCGGCGGGTAGTTCCCGACCGGGGCGTAGTAGGGCCGGTCGCGCCAGGCCGTGAAGCCCTGCGGCGAGCCGTCGATCGTGAGCTTGGCGCCCCCGAGACGGTAGCGGTTCCGGTACTCCTGGCCGACGTTCTTGACCACGTAGTCGCGATCCACGAGCACGTCCGCGTAGGCGACGACATCGATGGCGAGCCCACCCTCGTTCGCGACCGCACGGATCGCCTCCGCGCCGCCGGGTTCCGTACGGCCCTCCTGCGCCGTCGTGTAGCCGAAGCGCGCCCACAGGTCTGCTCCGGCCTTGACCATCGCCTTTGCGCCGGCCTCGCCGATGCGGGGAACGAGCTTGAGCAGCGCCCCGAAGAACGCCGTCTCCTCCAGCACGCCGTCCGGCTCGCCTCCTGCGAGGCGCCGGATCACGCCGCCGGGCGGATTCTCGGACTGCGCCGTGATACCGGCCACCTCGAGCGCCTTCGTGTTCGCCACGCCAATGTGTCCGGACTGGTGGATCAGCACGATGGGCACCGTCGTCGAGATGGCGTCGAGGTCGTCGCGCGTCGGATGGCGAAGCTCCGCGAGCTGCGCGTTGTCGTAGCCGAAGCCGACCACCAGGTTGATGCGCTGGACGATCTCCTTGTTCGCGGCCATCCAGTCGCGGACAACCTGCTGCAGCGCGGCGATGTCGTTCACCGTGCCGTCCGGCGGCGCCAGCAGGTTCGCCGACAGCGCCTGCATCCCGCCCATGAAGACATGCCCGTGGCTGTCCACGAATCCGGGCAGCAGTGCACGGCCGCCGAGGTCGATCACCTCGGTCGCACGGCCGCGGTGCGCCATGACCGACTTCTCGCTGCCCACGGCCAGGATTCGGCCGTCCTTGACCGCGACGGCCTCGGCCCGCATCGCCGCGTCGTTCATGGTCAGGATGGGGCCGCCCCTCCAGATGCGGTCGGCGGTTGCGCCGTGGGCGGGCGCCGCCAGGGCTGCAAGTACCAGGGCCAGGGCGCGAAGCAGGTGCATCGGTCGTTCTCCCTCGAATTCTTGCCGGGCTGTCGCGGCGCTCCGCGGAGGGCGTGTCCGTGGCTCCTTCTTGTCACGGCGCGCGACAGGTTGCGGTTAGTAGATCATCCGCCCGGGATATTGCAAGGGCGTGGCGGGACAGCCGTGCGGCCGCGAAGCACCGGCGCGAGGATCAGTGCAGCGTCAGCAGCAGCACGCCGTAGCCGAGCCCGGCGCCCAGGAACGGGATGACGCGCATCTCCCTGCCGTCGGGCAGCTCCATGATGGCGCTGTTCATGATGACGGCCCCGGCGACGAAGGCCACCATGAGCGCGAGCACGTCCTGGGGCAGCGTGAACAGCGCGCCCGAGGCCCAGCCGACAAGGCACATGGCCGCGATGACGACGCGACCGGATCGTTCGTAGCCGGCGCCGTGCCGGGCATGCAGCCCGTGGTCCACGCCGAACAGGTGCAGGGCGATCGCGACAGCGAACAGCACCATCGAGGAAGAACCGGCCCCGAAGTGGTGCAGCAGCAGGTAGCTGAGCAACCATCCGTAGGCGGCGAAGCCAGCCACGTTCAGCCAGAGCGCGACCCGCGCCGGACGGTAG
>JBBINN010000045.1:0-6682 GCA_037443885.1 Gammaproteobacteria bacterium
TGCGGCACCGGCGCCGACCTGGTCTATCCGCCGGGCCACGCGACCCTCGCGGCGGAGCTGGCAGCCGCCGGTGCCGTGGTGACGGAGTTCCCGACGGGCGTGCCGCCGCTGCCGGCGCACTTCCCGCGGCGCAACCGCATCATCAGCGGCCTGTCGCTCGGCGTGCTGGTCGTGGAGGCGGCGCAGCGCTCCGGGTCGCTGATCACGGCGCGCCTCGCCGCGGAGCAGGGCCGCGAGGTGTTCGCGCTGCCCGGCTCGGTCGCCAACCCGCTCGCGCGCGGCTGCCACCGGCTGATCCGCGACGGCGCGGCGCTCGTGGAGAACGTCGCCGAGATCGTCGCCGCCCTGCGCCCCGCGGCGCTGCCCGCCGCGGCCGCCCGCGCGACGCAAGCTGCCGCCGCCGTTGGCTTTTCCGGCGCGCCGTTGGTCAGGGCGGGGAAAATCCTGTTGAATGCCTGCGGCTTCGAGCCGGTGGACCTCGACACGCTGGTCGAGAGAACGGGCCTTCCAGCCTCCGCCGTCGCCTCGACGCTGCTCCTGCTCGAGCTCAGCGGTGAGATCGAGTCCTGTCCCGGCGGTCGGTACTGCAGGGTCCCGGTGAGGCGAGCGTGATGAAGGAAAGCGTTCTCGACATATTGATCCACCTGTTCGAGAACTTCCTCGACACCGACGACGAGCCGGAACCCAGCCGCGACGCCCTGAAGCTGGAGCTCGAGCGCGCGGGCTATCCCGAGCCGGAAGTCGAACGTGCGCTGTCGTGGCTCGACGGCCTCGCGGACGACCGGGTGGACGGCCTCGCCGAGGCGGCGCCGCGCTCGATGCGCGTGTACAACGCGCACGAGCTGTCGCGCCTAGACACCGCGCTGCGCGGCTACCTGCTGCACCTCGAGCAGATCGGCATCCTGTCGGCGGCCCAGCGCGAGCTGGTCATCGACCGCCTGCTCGCGCTCGACACCGACGACATCGACACCGAGCAGATGAAGTGGGTCGTGCTCATGGTGCTGTTCAGCCAGCCCGGCCAGGAGCAGGCCTACGAAAGGATGGAGGACCTCGTGTTCGAGGAACGGCCGGAGGCCGTGCACTGAAGCGGGCGGCGGCAGGCCGGGCGCGACGAGCCGCGGCCGACACCGCGGCTTTTTCGTCCAAGGGATTGCGATAGTCAAATGAGCGAGAACCTGGTCATCGTCGAGTCGCCCGCCAAGGCGAAGACGCTCAAGAAGTACCTCGGGCGCGAATTCGAGGTGCTCGCCTCCTACGGGCACGTGCGCGACCTCGTGGAGAGGGAGGGCGCGGTGGACCCGGAGCGCGGCTTCGCCATGAAGTACGAGCTCATCGACAAGAACCGGCCCAGGGTGGACACCATCGAGCGCGCCGCCCGCAAGGCCCACACGCTGTTCCTCGCCACCGACCCGGACCGCGAGGGCGAGGCCATCTCCTGGCACCTCGCCGAGATCCTGCGCGAGCGCGGCATCCTCGAGGGCCGGGAGCTCAAGCGGGTGCGGTTCTACGAGGTCACGAAGAACGCGATCCGCGAGGCGCTCGACCACCCCGAGGACCTCAACGACAACCTCGTCAACGCGCAGCAGGCGCGGCGCGCGCTGGACTACCTCGTCGGCTTCAACCTGTCGCCGCTGCTGTGGCGCAAGATCAAGCCGGGCCTCTCCGCCGGGCGCGTGCAGAGCGTGGCGCTGCGGCTCATCTGCGAGCGCGAGGACGAGATCGCCGCCTTCCAGAGGCAGGAGTACTGGACCGTCGAGGCCCGCGGCGTGAAGGACGCCTCGCGCTTCCCGGCCCGGCTGGTCGAGTACCGTGGCGACAAGGTCGAGGCCGACACGCAGAAGGGCCGCTTCACGATCACCAACGAGGCCCGGGCGCGGGAGGTAGAGCGGACGCTCATCGCCGCCGCCGCCGGCAGCCTCGTAGTGGCCCGCGTCGAGCGCAGGCCCAAGCGCCGCAACCCTGCGCCGCCTTTCACCACCTCGACTCTGCAGCAGGAGGCCGCCCGCAAGCTCGGCTTCACGGCGCGGCGCACCATGACGGCGGCGCAGCGCCTGTACGAGGCCGGCTTCATCACCTACATGCGCACGGACTCCGTATCGCTGTCGAACGATGCGGTGGCGGACATCCGCGACACCATCCGCGCCACCTGGGGCGCGCAGGCGCTCTCCGCCGCGGTCAACGTCTACCGGACGCGCTCGAAGAACGCGCAGGAGGCGCACGAGGCGATCCGGCCGACGTCCGCCGCGCGCAGCCCGCGCGCCGCCGAGACGGAGATCGAGGACGCCGACCAGCGGCGGCTGTATGCGCTCGTCTGGCAGCGCGCCGTCGCCTGCCAGATGGCGCCGGCCGTGTTCGACACGGTGGCCGTGGACCTCTTGGCGGGCCGCGATCCGTCCGTCGCGGGCGCCGCCCGGCACGTTTTCCGCGCCAGCGGCCAGACGCTGATCGAGCCCGGCTTCCTCGCCGTCTACCACGAGGACCACGACGAGGACGAGGTGGTCGAGAGCGAGGACGAGCAGCGGCTGCCGCCGCTCGCCGAGGGCGAGGTCGTCACGCTGGCCGAGCTGCTGCCCGAGCAGCACTTCACCCAGCCGCCGCCGCGCTTCACCGAGGCGAGCCTCGTCAAGGCGCTCGAGAACTTCGGCATCGGCCGGCCGTCCACCTATGCCTCCATCATCGAGACGCTGCGCTACCGGCGCTACGTCGAGATGAGCGGCAAGGCCTTCGTGCCCACGGACATCGGCAAGATCGTCGCGCGCTTCCTGGTGAAGTACTTCCCGATCTACGTGGACTACGGCTTCACGGCGTCGATGGAGGACGTGCTCGACGAGATCAGCAACGGCGGCCGCGAATGGCGCCCGGAGCTCGAGCGCTTCTGGAAGCCGTTCACGGAGCGCGTGCAGGCGATCGCCACCAGTGTCAGCCGCGAGGAGGTCGCCGAGGCGCGCCTCGTCGGCACGGATCCCGCGACCGGCAAGCCGGTGACCGTGCGGATGGGCCAATACGGCCCGTTCGTGCAGCTCGGCTCGCGCGACGACGAGGAGAAGCCGAAGTTCGCGAGCCTTCTGCCGGGCCAGCGCATGGACGAGGTCACGCTGGACGACGCGCTCAGGCTGCTGTCGCTGCCGCGCCACCTCGGGCAGTCGCCGGACGGCCACGCCGTGAGCGTCGGCCGCGGCCAGTACGGCCCCTACGTGAAGTACGGCGCGAAGTACGTCTCCATCAAGGACGACGACCCCTTCACCATCACGCTCGCTCGCGCGCTCGAGCTCGTCGTCGCCAAGGAGAAGGCGGACGCGGCGCGCAACATCCTGGTGTTCGCCGACGCCGGCATCTCGGTGCTCGACGGCCGCTACGGACCGTACGTGACGGACGGCAAGAAGAACGCCAAGGTGCCGAAGCCCTCCATCCCCAAGGACGCCGACGAGGCGACGAAGCACGCGCTGTGGCGCGCGGCGGCCGCGCAGCTCACGCTCGAGGAATGCCGCGAACTGATCGCCGCGGCGCCCGAGGCCAAGGGCCGCTTCGGCCGGCGCGGCGCGGCGCGCAAGGGCGCCAAGGCCGAGACGACGGGGGCACCGAAGAAGAAGGCCGCGCCGAAGCCGCGCGCGGCCGCCAAGGCGAAGCCGAAGGCGAAGGGCAAGCCCCGCGCCAAGGCTGCCAAGGCTGCCAAGGCATGAGCCGGGCGGTCGACCGCGAGGCCGTCAAGGCCTGCCTGCTCGGACTCCAGGACCGGATCTGCGCGGAACTCGAGCAGGCCGACGGCGCCGGGCGCTTCCGGCGCGACGCCTGGAGCCGCGCCGAAGGCGGCGGCGGCGAGAGCCGCGTGCTGCGCGACGGCACGCTGCTCGAGCAGGGCGGCGTCAATTTCTCGCACGTGACGGGCCGGCAGCTGCCGCCGTCCGCGACGCAGCACCGGCCAGAGCTCGCCGGCGCGCCGTTCGAGGCCATGGGCCTGTCGCTGGTGCTGCACCCGCACAACCCCTACGTCCCGACGACGCACATGAACGTGCGCTTCTTCGTCGCCGACCCGCCGGGGCGGGAACCGGTGTGGTGGTTCGGCGGCGGCTTCGACCTCACGCCGTACTATCCCTTCGAGGAGGACGTGCTGCACTGGCACCGCATCGCGCGCGCCGCCTGCCCGGACGAGGCGACCTACGCCGCGCACAAGAAGTGGTGCGACGAGTACTTCTTCCTCAGGCACCGCGGCGAGACGCGCGGCGTCGGCGGGCTGTTCTTCGACGACCTCAACGCCTGGGGCTTCGAGGCCTGCTTCGCCTACCAGCGCAGCGTCGGCGAGGCTTTTCTGGAGGCCTGGCTGCCGATTGCCGCGCGACGCCGCGACCTGCCTCACGGCGAGCGGGAGCGCAGCTTTCAGCTCTACCGGCGCGGCCGCTACGTCGAGTTCAACCTGGTGTGGGACCGCGGCACGCTGTTCGGCCTGCAGTCCGGCGGGCGCACCGAGTCCATCCTGATGTCGCTGCCGCCGCTGGTGCGCTGGGAGTACGACTGGCATCCAGAGCCGGGCAGCCCCGAGGCCCGCCTGTACGCGGACTTCCTGCGGCCGCGGGACTGGCTGGCCGAGCTGCCGGTGTGAGCGGCCACGGGGGCGCCGACGGCGACGTCGACGCCGCGCTGGGCGACTTCCGCCAGCGCCTCGCCGCAATGACGCAGCCGCCGCGGGCTACACCTGTCCTCGTAGGCGCCAACGTGCTCGTCTTCGCAGTGATGGCGGCGGCAGGCGCCGGGATCCTGCGCCCGGATGCCGCCGTGCACGTGCGCTTCGGGTCCAACCTCGGCATCCTGACCCTCGGCGGCGAGTGGTGGCGCCTCGCCACGGCGGTCTTCATCCACTTCGGCATCCTTCACCTCGGCTTCAACATGTGGGCGCTGTGGGACGCCGGCCGCCTGGTGGAGAGGCTCTACGGCACCGGGCGCTTCGTGCTGGTCTACGCCTTCGCCGGCCTCGCCGGCAGCATCGCGAGCCTGGCCTGGAACCCTGCGGTCAACAGCGCCGGCGCCTCCGGCGCCATCTTCGGCGTGTTCGGCGCGCTCCTCGCCTTCCTGCTCGACCACCGCAACGGCGTGCCGCTCGCGCTCATGCGCTCGCTGCGCAACAGCGCGCTCGTCTTCGTCGCCTTCGCCATCGCCTTCGGCGCGATCCATCCCGGCATCGACAACGCGGCGCACCTGGGCGGGCTGGCTGGCGGCGTGCTGATGGGCGCGCTGCTCGCCCGCCCGCTCACGCCATCCGCCCGGACGCGACCGGGCTGGCCACGGCCGCTGCTCGCAGCCGCCGCGGGCGGCCTCGTGCTCGCACTCGCCGTGCAGTGGCTGGCCAGCCCATCGCCGGGACGCGCGGCCGAGATCGAGCTGCGCCGCGACCTGGAGTGGTTCGCCGAGACCGAGGCGCGCGCGATCGAGCTCACGCACGCACTCGTGGACGAGGCCCGTGCGGGCACGCTCGACGACCGCGGCTTCGCCGCGCGCATGGAGCGCGAGGTGTTGCCGCTGTGGGAGCAGCTGGCCGCGCGCGTCCACCGCGGATACCGTCTGGCGCCGGACTCTCCGCTCGGCCCCGTGCCCAGCCTCTTGGAAGCCTATGCGGCGAAGCGCCTCGAGGCTGCGCGCCTGTTCGTGATCGCCGGGCGCGACGAGGATTCGGCGTCGCTCGAGGGGGCCTCGGAGTCGGCCCGGCAGGCCGATGAACTCGGCGGGCGCCTGCGCGAGGCGCTTGCGCGGTCCCGCTGAGGCGCTCATGAACTACCGCCACGCCTTCCACGCGGGCAACTTCGGCGACGTGCTGAAGCACCTCGTCCTGGTGGAACTGCTCACGCGCCTCACGGCCAAGGACAAGCCCCTCTTCTTCCTGGACACCCACGCCGGGCGCGGGCGCTACGACCTCGAATCGGAGGAGTCCCGCCGCGCCGGCGAGGCGAAGGCCGGGATCCTGCGCCTCGCAGCGGCGGGCCCGCTGCCGCCCGCCGCGCAGCGCTACGTGGAGACGGTGAAGGCGAGCGACCCGGCGAACGCCGAGCGGATCCGCTTCTACCCCGGCTCGCCGCGCCTGGCGGCCCAGTTGCTGCGCCCGGCCGACCGCGGCGCGCTGTGTGAGCTCGCCCCGCGCGAGGCGGCGGCGCTTCGCCGGGAGTTCGCCGGGGACCGGCGCTTCGCCGTCCACGAGCGCGACGGCTACGAGGCGCTGGCCGCGCTGGTGCCGCCCCGGGAGCGCCGTGGACTCGTGCTGGTGGATCCGCCCTACGAGGCGCAGGACCAGGAGTTCGTCGCGATCCACGATGCGCTCGGACGCGCGCTCACCCGCTGGCCGACGGGCGTTTACGCGATCTGGTACCCGATCAAGCTCTCCGGGTCGGTGCAGCGCTTCCACGAGGCGGTGCTGCAATGCGGCGTCGAGCGCCTGTTCGTCGCCGAGCTCTGCGTGCACCCGAGCGACAGCCGCGCAGGACTGAACGGCTCCGGCGTGGCGATCGTCAACCCGCCGTGGCAGACGGACACTGCCCTCGTGCAGGCACTGCCGGCCGTGCACGCGGCGCTGTCGCCCGGCGGCGCGGGCGACGTGCGCGGGACGTGGCTTGCGGGGAGTTGAGCCGCCGGGCGCGGCAGCGGTTGCCGGAGAGGCCTGCCGGCGGGGCGACACGATGAGCGCGGCGCCCGGTCACCC
>JBBINN010000045.1:6692-18117 GCA_037443885.1 Gammaproteobacteria bacterium
GGGGGCCGCGACGTCATGTACTGGGTTCAGGCGACGCAGTCAGGGCTTGGGCTTCTTTTCGCCGCCGCACTTGCCCTCACCACACTTGCCCTCGCCGCACTTGCCTTCCTTCCCCTTGTCGTCCTGCTCGCCTTCCTTCTTCTCGCCGCCGCACTTGCCCTCCTTCCCCTTGTCGCCGCCGCAGGAACCCTCACCCATGAACTGGGCATAGCCCTGGGCAAGGTCGGTGGCGGCGAAGGGCGCGGCCTGCGCCACGCTGGCGGCGGCAAGCGTGGTGGCCATGGCGGCGCCGATCGCGAGCGCGACGGGCTTCTTCAGGGTCTTGTTCATGCTGCTGGAACTCCTCGGTGTCAAAGGCCCCCTCGGGGCAGATCCATCGGAACGTGGCGGCGGCCGTCCACAGCGCTCCCTGCGTCATTCGTGTATTAAGATCTCGGGGTGCGGGCAACGGACGCCGGGTGCCCGACTCTACCGCAAGCCCGGCGACGCGAGGAACCCCATGACCCACCGAGCCGCGGGCACTTTCCCGCGTACGCGCCTGCGGCGGATGCGCCGCGACGACTTCTCGCGGCGCCTGATGCGCGAGAACACGCTGTCGGCGGACAATCTCATCTACCCGATGTTCGTCATCGAGGGTCGGGCCCGGCGCGAGCCGGTCGCCTCGATGCCGGGCGTCGAGCGCGTCACCGTGGACGAGCTCGTCCGGGAGGGCGAGGCGCTCGCCCGGCTCGGCGTGCCGGCAGTCGCGCTGTTCCCGGTCACGCCGCCCGACGCCAAATCGTTCGACGGCGCCGAGGCCTTCAACCCCGAGGGGCTCGCACAGCGCGCCGTGCGCGCGCTCACGCAGGCGGTGCCGGGGCTCGGCGTGATCACGGATGTCGCGCTCGACCCGTTCACCACCCACGGCCAGGACGGGATCATCGACGACTCGGGCTACGTGCTGAACGACGTGACGGTCACGACGCTCGTCAAGCAGGCCGTGTCCCACGCCGAGGCCGGCGCGCAGGTGGTCGCGCCGTCGGACATGATGGACGGGCGCATCGGCGCGATCCGCGAGGCGCTGGAAGCGGCGGGACACGTCAACACGCGCATCCTCGCCTACAGCGCCAAGTACGCCTCGAGCTTCTACGGCCCGTTCCGCGACGCCGTCGGCTCCGCCGGCAACCTGGGCAAGGGCAACAAGTACTCCTATCAGATGGACCCGGCGAACGCCGACGAGGCCCTGCGCGAGGTCGCGCTCGACCTCGAGGAGGGAGCCGACATGGTGATGATCAAGCCGGGAATGCCGTACCTCGACATCGTGCGGCGCGTGAAGGACGGGTTCGGCGCGCCGACCTACGTCTACCAGGTGAGCGGCGAGTACGCGATGCTCAAGGCGGCCGCGCAGAACGGCTGGCTCGACGAGCGCGCGGTCGCGCTCGAGAGCCTGCTGTGCATCCGCCGGGCCGGTGCCGACGGCATCCTGACCTATTTCGCGAAGGCCGCGGCGGGCTGGCTGCGGGAGGGCCGCTGACATGGCGCGCGGAGGACCTGATCGCTACGCCCTGTTCGGCCACCCGGTGAGCCACAGCTGGTCGCCGTTCATCCACGGGCTGTTCGCCCGCCAGTTCGGCCACGACATCGAGTACAAGCTGGTCGACGTCGAGCCCGCCGAGTTCCGCCGGACCGTGATCGACTTCTTCGTGGACCACGGCAAGGGGCTCAACGTCACGCTGCCGCACAAGCAGGCGGCCGCCGAAGTGGTCAACGAGCTGACGCCGCGCGCCGCGCGTGCCGGCGCTGTCAACACCATCGTCGCGCACGATGCCATGCAGCTCCTTGGCGACAACACCGACGGGGTGGGGCTCGTCACGGACCTCGTGGACAACCTCGGGCTGCGGCTCGGCGGCTCGCGCATCCTGCTGCTGGGCGCCGGCGGCGCGGTGCGCGGCGTGCTCGGCCCGCTGCTGCAGCACGGCCCGGCCGAGGTCCGCATCGCCAACCGGACGCTCGAGCGCGCGGAGAGTCTGGTGACGGAGTTCGGCGACCTCGGCACGCTTTCCGCCTCCGGTTTCGCCGACGCGGGCGAGGGCTGGGACCTCGTCATCAACGGCACTTCGGCGAGCCTCGCCGGCGAGGTGCCGGGCCTCGCGCCGGCCGCGGTCGGGCCGGACACAGTCTGCTACGACATGGCCTACGGCCGCAGCGAGACTCCGTTCCTCGGCTGGGCCGCACGTCAGGGCTCGACCCGGCGCCACATGGGCTGGGGCATGCTGGTCGAGCAGGCGGCGGAGGCCTACCTGCTCTGGCGCGGCGTGCGTCCCGAGACGCGCAGCGTGATCGAGGCGCTGGCCGGCGGCTGAGGCTCAGCCTGCGGCAAGGTACTCGTCCTTCACCTTCACGTACCAGGTGGCGCTGTAGGCGAGTTGCCCGATCTCGCGCTCCGACAGCGCCCGCGCGCGCCGGGCGGGACTGCCCACGTAGAGGGAACGCGGCTCGAGCTGCGTGCCAGGCGTCACCAGCGCACCGCCGCCGATCACCACCTCGTCCGGCACCAGGGCGCCGTCCATCACGATTGCGCCCATCCCGATCAGGCAGCGGCTGCCGACCGTGCAGCCGTGCAGCACCGCGCGGTGGCCGATGGTCACATCGTCGCCGATCACCAGGGCGTGGCCCGAGGCGCTGTACGGGCCCGCGTGGGTCACGTGCAGGATCGTGCCGTCCTGCACGCTCGTCCGCGCACCGATGGTGATGACGTTGACGTCACCGCGCGCGACGGCGCCGGGCCAGAGCGAGCTGTCGTCGCCGACGGTCACCTGACCGATCACGACCGCCGCGGGGTCCACGTAGACCCGCGCGCCCAGCGCCGGGAGGATGCCCCGCCAGGGGCGGATATTGCCGCTCACGTGCCTGCTCCCCGCGCGCTCAGCGCATGGTCACGAATTCCTCGGCGCTGGTCGGGTGTATGGCGACCGTGTCGTCGAAGTCGCGCTTGGTCGCGCCCATCTTCATTGCCACCGCGAAGCCCTGCAGCATCTCGTCGGCGCCGGCGCCGATCACGTGCAGTCCCACGATCCTTTCTTCCGGCCCCACGGTGACGAGCTTCATCTCGGCGCGGCGCTTGTGCGGCGTGAGCGCGTGGTACATCGGCGTGAAGCCCGCCGTGTAGCACCGCACCGCATCGCCGTGCAGGTCGCGCGCCTCGGGCTCCGTGAGGCCGACGGTGCCGATCGGGGGGTGGCTGAAGATCACCGTCGGGATGAGCGCGTAGTCGAGCTTGCGGCCGGTCATGCCGCCGAACACGCGGTCGGCGAGACGGCGGCCCGCGGCGATCGCCACCGGCGTCAGCGCCTCGCGGCCGGTGACGTCGCCGATGGCGTAGATGCCTTCCACGCTGGTGCGCTGGAATTCGTCCGTGATCACGTAGCCGTCGTCGTAGCAGGCCACGCCGGCGCGCTCGAGGCCGAGGCCCGTGACCACCGGCTCGCGCCCCACGGCCCACAGGACGCAGTCGAAGGGACCGAGCACCCGGCCGTCGGCGGCCGACAGCTCAAGGTGGCGGCCGGTCTCGCGCAGCCCGGTCGGCACGGCGTGGTCCGCGATCTCGATCCCGTCCTGGCGCATCTCGCGCGTCAGCGCAGCGGACAGCATCGGCTCGAAGCTGCGCAGCACGCGGTCGTGGCGGATCGCGAGCGTCACGCGCGTGCCGAGCGCGGCGAACACCCCGGCGAGCTCGACCGCGACGTAACCGCTTCCAACGATCGCGACGCTCTCCGGCCGGTGCCCGAGGCCGAAGAAGCCGTCGGAGGTGATGCCGAGACCCGCGCCGGGCAAGGCGGGCACCACGGGTCGGCCGCCGGTGGCGACGACGATGTGCGGCGCCGTGAGCACCTCGCCGCCGGCGACGACGGTGTCCGGGCCGGCGAAGCCCGCCGTTTCCTGCAGGTGGACGATCTTCCTGCGCTCGAGGTTGCCGGCGTAGATGCCGTTGAGGCGGCGGATGTAGGCATCGCGCGCCTGCTTGAGCGCGTGCCAGTCGTGACCCCCGACGCTCACGTCGAAGCCGTAGCCGGCGGCATCGCGCAAGCCCTCGGCAAGGCTCGCGGCGTTGTACATCACCTTCTTGGGCACGCAGCCGGCGTTGACGCAGGTGCCGCCGAGCGGCCGCGGCTCCACGAGCGCGACTCGCGCACCGTAATCCGCCGCCCGCTGCGCACAGGCCAGGCCGCCGCTGCCGCCGCCGATGACGACCAGGTCGAAGTGCGCCGGCATGTGAACTCCGTCAGCCCGGGGCGTGGGGGACCCGATGATATACTCCGCGCGCGCTCGGATTCACCGGCTTCAGGTGCACACGATGGGCTTCGTCTTCTTCCTCGCGGTCCTCGCCATGCTGGCGGTCTACGGGATCGGCATTTACAACGGCCTCGTCAAGCTGCGCGAGAACGTCAAGCAGGCCTGGTCGAACATCGACGTCCTGCTGGTGCAGCGCCACGACGAGCTGCCGAAGCTGGTCGAGACCTGCAAGCGCTACATGCAGTACGAGCAGGAGACGCTGGAGCGCGTCATGAAGGCGCGCGCCTCGGTGTTCCAGGCGGCGGGCAGGGGCGACGTCGCGGCCGTCGGCGCCGCCGAGAGCTCGCTGCGCGCCGGCCTCGGCCAGCTGTTCGCGGTCGCCGAGAACTACCCGCAGCTCAAGGCCGACGAGTCCTTCCGCCACCTGCAGTCGCGCATCTCGCAGCTCGAGGAGAGCATCGCGGACCGGCGCGAGCTCTACAACGCCTCGGTCAACCTCAACAACGTTCGCATCCACCAGTTCCCGGACCTCATCGTCGCGCGGCTGTTCTCGTTCCTCGAGGCGACGCTGCTCGAGTTCACCGAGGAGCAGAAGCGGGACGTGGACATGAAGGCCCTGTTCGGCTGAGTGGGCCCGGCCGAGCACTGGTTCGCGGTCGCGCTGCTCGCCGTCGCAGGCGCGGCGGGCTTCTTCCGCGGCTTCCGCTGGTGGCGCTGGGCGCGCCTGATCGAGGACACGCCGACCTCGCGGGTGCGCAGCGCGGCGCAGGGCTACGTCGAGCTGGTCGGCACCGGGCGGCGCATGCCGGGCGCGCCGGTGATCGCGCCGCTGTCGCGCCAGCCGTGCACCTGGTGGCGCTACACGGTCGAGCGGCGCAGCCGTGACAGCAAGAGCCGGACGCGCTGGAGCGTGGTGTCGCGCGGCGCGAGCGACGCGCTGTTTCTCCTCGAGGACGAGACCGGGCAGTGCATCGTCGACCCCGATGGCGCGGAGGTCCTGCCTCAGACGACGGACACCTGGTACGGCAGCACTCCGCTGCCGGAGGCCGGACCGCCGATCCACCGCGGCTTCCGGGGCCTGGGAAGCGACTACCGCTACCGCGAGTCGCGCATGCACGACGGCGACCCGCTTTACGCCATCGGCTGGTTCCGCACCGAGCGAGGCGTCCTGCCCGGCGCCGTCGCCGGCGACGTAGCCGCGCTGCTGCGCGAGTGGAAGAAGGACCAGACGGCCCTGCTGGCGCGCTTCGATTCGGACGGCGACGGCATCCTCACCCTCGCCGAGTGGGAGAAGGCCCGGGAGGCGGCACACGAGCAGGTGCTGGAACAGCGCCGGCGCGAGGCCACGCGCCCCGGCGTCCACGTCCTGGCCCGCCCGGCCGTGACCGGCAAGCCGTTCCTGCTCGCCGCCGGCGACGCCGAGCGGCTCGCCCGCCGCTACCGCCGGCACTCCGCCGGCGGCCTCGTGCTCTTCCTGGCTTCGGTCGCCGGCCTCGCCTGGCTGCTGCTGGAGGCGGCGCTTTAGCCGGAAACTCGCGGGGACATTCCCATCTTCCCCTAGAATCCGCCGACATGGACAACCCGCTGCTCGCCCACGACGGGCTACCCGACTACGCGAACATCCGCGCCGAGCACATCGAGCCGGCCATCCACGCCGCCATCGGGCGGCACCGCGAGCGCCTTGCGGAACTCCTGACCCAGCCGGCGCCGGCCTTCACGACGCTGGTCGAGCCTTTCGAGGAGGAGAATCACGCGCTCGCTCGGACCTGGAGCCCGGCCGAGCACCTGGGCGGCGTGCAGGACAGCGAGGCCATGCGCGCCGCCTGCAACGCCTGCCGCGTGCTGCTCGCCGACTACCACGCGGAGGTCGGCCAGAACGCGGCGCTGCACCGCGCCTGCGAGACCATCCGCGAGCGCGAGGGCGACCGCCTGCCCCGCGCTGCCCGCCAGCTGCTCGACAACCTGCTGCGCGATTTCCGCCTCGCGGGCGTTGCGCTGCCGGCTGCCGGCCGCGCGCGCTTCCGCGAGCTGATGCAGGAGCTCGCGACGGCGCAGGCCAGGTTCGACGAGAACGTGCTCGACGCCACGCAGGCGTGGTCGCACCACGCGACGGAACCCGCCCAGCTCGAAGGCCTGCCGGCCGACGCCGTCGCCCGCGCGGAGGTGGCGGCCCGCGAGCGGCGCCTCGAAGGCTACGTACTCGCGCTGGACCAGCCGAACTACGTAGCCGTCCTCACGCACGCCTCGAGCGAGCCCCTGCGCCGGATGTTCTACGAGGCGTGGACGACGCGCGCCTCGGACCGCGGGCCACACGCCGGTCGCTTCGACAACGGCGCACTGATGGAGCGGATCCTGGGGCTGCGCCACGAAGCCGCGCAGCTGCTCGGCTTCGCCAGCTACGCGGAACTGTCGCTCGCGACCAAGATGGCGGCCACGCCCCGCGAGGTGCTGGACTTCCTCGACGCGCTGGTGCGGCACTACCGCCCCGCGGCGGAGCGTG
Source organism: Gammaproteobacteria bacterium (assembly GCA_037443885.1). Taxonomy (GTDB): domain Bacteria; phylum Pseudomonadota; class Gammaproteobacteria; order Steroidobacterales; family Steroidobacteraceae; genus SG8-30. The sequence goes on from JBBINN010000045.1 coordinate 13,465, forward strand.
AGCTCGCCGAGCTGGAGCGCTTCGCCGGCCGCAGGCTGGCCGCCTGGGACGTCGGCTTCTACGCCGAGAAGCTGCGCGCGGAGCGCCATGCCGTCTCGCAGGAGGCCCTGCGCCCTTACTTCCCGCTGCCGCGCGTGCTCGAGGGACTCGCGGAAGTGGCGCGGCGGCTGTATGGAGTCACACTCGAGCCGCGCACGGACGTCCCGCTGTGGCACCCCGACGCGCGCTATCACGCGATCCTCGACCGCGACGGCGCGGAGATTGCGGGCTTCTACCTGGATCCGTACGCCCGACCCGGCAAGCGCGGCGGCGCGTGGATGGGCGACTGCATCAACCGCAAGCGTCTCGGCGGCCGCCGCGCTCACCCGGTTGCGCACCTCGTATGCAATTTCGCGCCGCCCTCGAACGGCGCGCCGTCGCTGCTGACCCACGACGACGTGGTGACCCTGTTTCACGAGTTCGGGCACGGGCTGCACCTGATGCTGACGCAGGTGGACTACCCGAGCGTCGCCGGCATCAACGGCGTGCCGTGGGACGCGGTGGAGCTGCCGAGCCAGTTCATGGAGCAGTACGCCTGGCGGGCAGAGGTGCTCCCGCTCATCTCGGGTCACGTGACCACGGGCGAGCCGCTGCCGGTGGCGCTGCTAGAGCGCCTGCTCGCCTCGCGCAGCTTCCACGCCGGGCTCGCGGCGGTGCGTCAGCTCGAGTTCGCCCTGTTCGATTTCCGCCTCCATGCCGGATACGATCCCGCGGCGGGCGGGCGCATCGGCGAGCAGCTCGAGGCTGTGCGGCGCGAGGTCGCGGTCGTGCGGCCGCCCGAGTTCAACCGCTTCGCCCACGCCTTCACGCATGTGTTCTCCGGCGGCTACGCCGCCGGCTACTACAGCTACAAGTGGGCCGAGGTGCTGGCGGCGGACGCCTTCGCAGCATTCGAGGAGACCGGCGTGTTCGACGCCGCGGTGGCGCTGCGCTTCCTCGACTCGATCCTGTCGCAGGGCGGCAGCCGCGATGCGATGGAGGCCTTCGTCGAGTTCCGCGGCCGGCATCCCGAGGTCGCCGCACTGCTGCGCCGGGACGGGATCGCGGCGTGAGAATCGCCACCTGGAACGTGAACTCCCTGCGCGTGCGGCTGCCTCAGCTCGGGGAGTGGACCGCCGCCGGCCCGGCGGACGTGATCGGCCTGCAGGAGCTGAAGCTGCCGGACGAGGACTTCCCGCGCGAGGCGGTCGCGGGACTCGGCTTCGAGGCCGCCTGGGCGGGCCAGAAGACCTATAACGGGGTGGCGCTGCTCGCGCGCGCGCCACTCGAGGACGTGACCAGCGGCATCCCCGGCTACGACGACCCGCAGCGGCGCGTGATCGCCGCGACGGTGAGCGGCGTGCGCGTGATCGACGTATACGTGCCGAACGGCCAGGCGGTCGGCTCCGAGAAGTTCGCCTACAAGCTCGACTGGATGGGACGGCTGCGCGACTACGTGGCGGCCGAGCTGGAGAAACATCCGCGGCTCGCGCTGGTCGGCGACTTCAACGTCGCCCCAGAGGATCGCGACGTGCACGACCCCAGGGCCTGGGAGGGTTCGGTGCATGTCAGTCCCGAGGAACGCGCGGCGCTCGGGCGCCTGCTCGAGGCAGGCCTCGTGGACACCTTCCGGCTGTTCGATCAGCCGCCGGCCATCTTCAGCTGGTGGGACTATCGCATGGGGGCGTTCCGCCGCAACCACGGCCTCAGGATCGACCTCGTGCTGGCGAGCCGGGCGCTGGCGGAGCGCTGCACGGGCTGCAACGTGGACCGCAATCCCCGGACCTGGGAGCGACCCTCGGACCACGCGCCGGTCGTCGCCACCTTTGACATAGGCTGACGCACGCCGAATGTGACGCTTCTACGATTCGCGGCCTCCCGATTGGCGCCCGGCGGCCGCGCGGGCATAGACTGCCACCGTCCCGGGTATCCCGGCGGGGAAAGAGCCGCGTGAAGCGCGCGTACCGTCGCAGCAACTACGACGTCACGGACACCGTGCAGGTCAGCTCGCCCGCAGCGGTGCGTACCGCCGTGCTCGAACTCTACGCCGGCGCCTGGCCGGGCGCCGACCTCTCGGCCCTCGGCCGGTGCATCGACGACTTCGCGGCGCTGTTCACCGGGCGCATGCCGGGCTACATGGGCGTGGACACGGTGTACCACGACCTGCAGCACTCGCTCGACATGGTGCTGGCGGCGACACGGCTGATGGTGGGCTATGAACGGACGGCGGCCGATGGCCGGCGGCTCGGCCCGGAACGCGCGCTCGCCGGCATCGTCACGGCCCTGTTCCACGACGCCGGTTACATCCGCGAGACCAGCGAGGCGGACGTGCCGAACGGCGCCGTGTTCACGCGCAGCCACGTCACGCGCAGCGCGCGCTTCCTGGCCCGCTACCTGCCGCGCATCGGCCTGTCGCAGTGGGTGCCGATCTGCACGCGCATCGTGCACTTCACCGGATACGAGGTGCCCTTCGACCAGATCCGGGTGACCGACGAGCGCGACCGCAAGGTCGGCCACCTGATCGGCACCGCCGACCTGCTCGCGCAGATGTCGGATCGCTGCTACCTCGAGAAGTGCCGCGACCGGCTCTACGCCGAGTTCGTGCTCGGCGGCGTGGCGGTCTACCCGGGCACGCGGGGCGTCGAGGTCGTCTACGGCTCGGGCCTCGACCTTCTCAGGCAGACGCCTGCCTTCGTGCGTGCAACCATCGAGGACCGGCTCGAGGGTGCCTTCGAGCACGCCTATCGCCACGTGGAGCCGCTCTTCGGCGGCGCAAACCCTTACTTCGAGGCCATCCTGCAGAACGTCGCCCACCTCAACGAGCTGCTCCGGACAGGCCGCTGGCCCATGCTGCGGCGCAGCCCGCCGGTGTACACGGTGCAGCCCGACCCGATGCGCCACGTGCGGGCGCTCATGGTCGAGCAACTCGAGCGCACCTGGGGCCCTGCGCCCTCGCCCTTCGCGGGCCGAAGCTAGGCTTCTGCACGGCCCGCGCGCGCCCAGCGCGAGCGCATCCGCGGCGGCCGGTCCACGCCCGCAAGACAGCGCGCGTGGATCGCGGGCAACGCCGCGAGGATCGCATCCTCGCCCAGCACACCGGCCCCCTCGATCGCCGCAGCCAGCATCGGCACGTCGAGCGCGCGGCGCGCCGGCTCGGCGACCGGCGCGAAACTCAGGTGCCAGGGTTCGGGCTGCACCCCGCCTCCAGGCGTCGCATACGGCCGGTAGAAGCCGTAGCGACGCATGTTCCGGTCCAGCCACGCGTTCAGCGCCGCGAACGGTCCGCCCGGCGCGTACTCCTCCGGCACGAGCTGCAGCCGGTAGGCCCGCGGCACGGCCGCGCGATCCCACAGGTCGAGGTCCGTACCCCAGTGGTGGCGGCTGCCCCCCGGCGGCGCGCTCCAGTAAAGGATGGCCTCGGCCCGCGCCGCCGGGTCGAGCGACGCGACATCGAGCGGCGCGCCCGCCATGTCGAGTACCGGCCGCTCGCCGCGCCACTTGGCGTTCCATATCGCGCGCTGCCGGGCGAAGTCGCGGAAGGCCGAGGCAACCGCGAGGTCCAGGCCGGCGCGCGCGGCGGCCTCGCGCATGGCGGCGAGAGGCGCCAGCGCGGCACGGTGCACGCGGATGGCCGGATCGTCGAGCGGCACGACGTGCGTGTCGGCGCGGCCGGTGAGCTCGGCCGGTGTCATGCGCTTGCGGCGGCCGACGACAGGCGGTCGATGACTTCGAGCAGTGCGGCGGACGGCTGGGCGCCCGACAACGCGGCCTGCCGATCGAAAACGAAGAAGGGCACGCCGTGGATGCCGAGCGCGGCGCCTTCCCGCTCGATCGCCTCGATCGCCGGCCAGTCTTCGCGCGACTCGAGGCGTACGCGGACGACCGAGGCGTCGAGGCCCGCCGATTCCGCGACGGCGGCGAGCGTGTCGACGCTGCCGATATCGCGGCCCTCCGCGAAGAACGCGGCGAACAGCGCCTCCTGCACCTGCGCCTGTCGACCCGCTTCCGCCGCGATGCGCGACAGGGCGTGCGCCGCGCGGGTGTTGGGGCTCACGCGCGCGAGGTCGAAACGAAACGCCAGGCCCTCCGCCGCGCCGAGCTCGCCGAGCCGCGCCTGGCCCTCGCGCAGCGCCTCGAGCCCGCCGAGCTTGGCGGCGAGGTACTCCTCGCGCGGCAGCCCGCCCTCCGGCATCTGCGGCGCGAGCTCGAACGGCCAGTAGTGCACCTCGGCGGCCAGGCCGGGCCGCGCCGCCAGCGCGGCGTCGAGCCGGCGCTTGCCGAGCCAGCACCAGGGGCAGACGAGATCGGTGAACACGTCGATGCGCATGGCGCGATGCTACACCGGCGCGGAACCGGGACGGAGGTCAGCGCCTGCGCCGCGAGCGGGACTTGAGCAAAGACCCGGAACCGGACTGTGCCTCGCGCGCGGGCGGGCTGGAGATGGGAAGGCACTGCCTGCGCCGCGACCGGGATCCGGCGGGGGGCACTCCTCGCCTCGCTGCGGCGCTCGCCGAGCCTCGCGCCGCTCTACGCTCGGCTGTGGGGCCCCCTCGCCACCTCGGTCGCGGCACGAGGCGCTAAGCCCGAATCGGGCACAGCCAAATCAGGCGTCACCTCACGCGCGCGCGGGCGAGG
>JBBINN010000046.1:0-18071 GCA_037443885.1 Gammaproteobacteria bacterium
TGCGCGGAAGCGGGGTGAGCGTCACCGCCGTCTGCCCGGGCCCGGTCAAGACCGAGTTCGTCGAGGTCGCCGGCCTCGAGAAGGCCGAGGCGCGCTCGCCCGACCTCTTCTGGACCGCCGTGGAGGACGTCGCCCGCGCAGCGTTCAAGCCGCAGCTGCTCTTCGCCGTGGACGCCGGCATCCAGGACGACCAGTTCCGCTTCAGCGGTGACGAGCAGTTCGTACTGGCCTCGCTGGTCCTGCGGTTCAACCTGTTCCGCGGCGGTGCCGACCAGGCCGCCCTGCGCGAGGCGCGATCCCGCCGCGAGCAGCTGCGTGCAGGCCGCGCGCTGGCCGAGCAGCAGATCCGCCTGGAGGTGCTCTCCGCCCTCACGGACTTTCGCGTAGCCGAGGCTTCGCTCGCGACGGCCGCGAAGCGCGTCGAGGCGGCGGACGGCGCCTTCCGGATCATCAGCCGCAAGCGTGACTTCGGGCAGATCCCGCAGGTGGAGTTCATCGACGCGCGGCGCGAACTGACGCGCGCCCAGATCACCCGCAACATCAGCCGCTTCGAGGCGCTCGCCGCGCTCGCCGCCGTCGAGTATGCGGTCGGGGCCAACCTGCTGGAGACGAGACCATGAACCGCATCCCGACCAGCCCATGGATGCCAGCCGCAGCCCTGGTGCTCGTCCTGGGCCTCGGGGGCTGCGGCGAGACGCCGGAGAACAGCGCGCCTCCCCCGACGCCCGTGCGGGTCGTCGAGGTGGAACGCTCGCCGCTCGCCGCGGGCATCCGCGCGGTGGGCACGGTCGCGCCGGCCGAGGAGGTCCGCCTGTCCTTCAAGACCGGCGGAGTGATCGCCGCCATCGACGTGGCGCAGGGCGAACGCGTCCGCGCCGGCCAGCGCCTCGCGACCGTGGCGCGTGACGAGGTGGAAGCCGCCGTGACCCAGGCGCGGGCGATGCTCGACAAGGCCAGCCGCGACCTCGAGCGCGGGGAGGCGCTCTACGCGGACGAGGTCGCGACGCGCGAGCAGGTCGAGGACCTGCGCACCGCGAGGGACGTCGCCGCCGCCGCGCTGCGCGCCGCCGAGTTCAACGCGCGTTTCGCGACGATCACCGCTCCCGGCGACGGCATGGTGCTGCGGCGCCTCGCCGAGCCGGGCGAGCTGGTAGCGGCCGGCCAGCCGGTGCTCGTCGTCGGCAACACCAGCGCCGGCTGGATCGTGCGCGCGCATCTGCCGGACCGCGACATCGTCCGCGTCGACAAGGGCGACGTGGCGCGCGTGCGGCTCGATGCCTTCCCGGACCGGAGTTTCGACGCCGCCATTACGGAGTTGTCCTCGGCCGCGGACCCGCTGACCGGCACCTACGAGGTCAAGTTCGCGATCGACCCGCAGGGCCTGCGGTTCGTGCAGGGACTCGTCGCCAAGATCGAGCTGGCCGGGGAGGACGGGGCCGCGGCGCTACCGGTCGTGCCGGTCGAGTCGCTGCTCGAGGCGAACGGCTCCACGGCCGTCGTGTTCCTCGTCGCGGCGGAAGGCGAGGCGGAGGACGTCGCGCGGCGCGTCGAGGTCAGGCTCGGCCAGTGGGTCGGCACCCGCGTCGAGGTCCTCGAGGGAGTCGCCGCGGGTGACCGCGTGGTCACCGAGGGCGCCGCCTATCTCAGGGACGGCGAGACCGTCCGCATCCTGCCGCAGGCCTGAGCCATGAGCCTGTGGGGTTTCGCGGTCAGGCGCTGGCAGTTCACGCTGGTGCTGTTCACGCTGCTGGTGGCGACCGGCATCACCGCGCTCAAGTCGATCCCGCGCCTCGAGGATCCGTCCCTCACCTTCCCCGGCTCGTTCATCGTCGTCGCCTATCCCGGCGCCGATCCCGAGGACATCGAGCGCCTCGTCGTGGACCCCATCGAGGACGCGCTGAACGGCCTCGACGACGTGAAGAAGATCGAGAGCGAGGCGCAGGACGGCTTCGCCTCGATCCAGGTCGAGTTCACCTGGGGCGTGGACCCGGACCGCAAGTACGACGAAGTTATCCGCGAGGTCAACCGGCTGCGCCCGACCCTGCCCGCCGACATCCTCGACATCGACATCCGTCAGTTCAAGCCGAGCCTCGTGAACTTCATCCAGCTCGCGCTCGTGAGCGAGTCGGCCGACTGGCGCCAGCTCAAGGAGCTGGCCGAGGACCTCGAGGAAGCCATCGAGGTCGTCCCGGGCGTGCGCCGCGCCGAGAGCTGGGCCTACCCGGCACCCGAAGTGCAGGTCGCGATCGACCTCGAGCGTCTCGCCGCGACGGGCGTGACGCTCGGGCAGGTGATGCAGGCGGTCGCCGGCGAGGCGACGAGCATTCCCGGCGGCGCCGTCGAGGCCGGGCTGCGCCGCTTCAACGTCAAGACTTCGGGCAGCTACGACTCGGTCGAGGAAGTCGCCGACACCGTGGTCGGCGGACGCGCCGGCCGGACGGTGCGGCTGCGCGACGTCGCCGAGGTTTCCTGGGGCGTCGGCGAGGAACGGCACCTCGGCCGCTTCAAGGGCGAGCGGGCCGTGTTCGTCACGGCGAACATGAAGGACAACCAGAACATCTTCGACGTGCGCGACGCCGTGTTCGCCGAGCTCGACCGGTTCGAGGCCGGGCTTCCGGCCGGCGTGCAGCTGGAGCGCGGCTTCGACCAGTCGCGCAACGTGGACAAGCGGCTCTCCCGCCTGGAGTTCGACTTCACGCTCGCGATCAGCCTCGTGGCGCTGACGCTGCTGCCGCTCGGGCTGCGTGCCGCCGGGATCGTGATGGTGTCCATCCCGCTGTCGCTCGCCATCGGCCTCGCCCTGCTCTATTTCAGCGGCTTCTCGCTCAACCAGCTGTCCATCGCGGGTTTCGTGGTCGCGCTCGGCCTGCTGGTGGACGACTCGATCGTCGTGGTCGAGAACATCGCGCGCCACATCCGGGAGGGAATGCCCCGGCGCGAGGCGGCGATCCGGGCCACCGACCAGATCTGGCTCGCGGTCCTCGGCTGCACGGCAACCCTGATGCTCGCGTTCCTGCCGCTGCTGTTCCTGCCCGAGGCCTCCGGCGAGTTCGTCCGCTCCCTGCCCGCCGCGGTGCTGTACACGATCCTCGCCTCGATGTTCGTGGCGCTCACCATCATTCCGTTCCTCTCCAGCCGGCTGCTGCGCGACAACGCGCCGCCGCCGGTCCGCCGCACCCGGCTCGGCCGGCTGCTCGCCGTCGGCGGCCGCGTCGTCGAGGCGACCGACCGCCTCGGCGACCGTGCGCTCGCGGCCGTCATGCGCGGCATCCACGCGTTCTACGGCCCCGCGCTGCGCAAGGCGCTCGCCTGGCCGCGCACCACCTTCGCCCTCGCCATGGCGCTCTTCGGCGGCGCGGTGCTGCTCGCGGTATCCGGCCTCGGGGTCAGCCTGTTCCCGGTCGCCGACATCCCGCAGTTCCGCGTGCGCATCGAGGCGCCGGACGGCGCGAGCCTCGCCGAGACCGACCGCGCGCTGCGTTTCGTCGAGGAGGAACTGGCGCGGCGGCCCGAGGTGAAGTACTGGTTCGCCAACCTCGGCCACGACAATCCGCGCGTCTACTACAACATCGTGCCCAAGACCTACGCCGCGAACGTCGCCGAGGTGTTCGGGGAGGTGAAGGACTACCACCCCCAGCGCACCAACGAGCTGCTCGACGAGCTCCGCGGGATCTTCGCCGACTATCCGGCGGCAAGGATCACGGTGCGACAGTTCGAGAACGGGCCGCCAATCAACGCGCCGATCGAGATCCGCATCGTCGGCCCCGACCTCGACCAGCTGCGCGCGGTCGCGGCGGACGTCGAGGCCGTCGTGCGCTCGGTCGAGGGCACCCGGGACGTCAACAACCCGCTGCGCCTGCAGCGCACGGACCTCGACCTGCAGGTCGACTCGCAGAAGGCGGCGATGTTCGGCATTCCGGCGATCGAGGTGGACCGGACGGTGCGCATGGCGGTCGCCGGGCTGCCGGTCGGCAGCTTCCGCGAGCCGGACGGCGACGAGTACCCGATCATGCTGCGCCTGCCCATCGAAGGCCGGCCGACGCTGGACCTTCTCGACGCCATCCAGGTGTCCGCGGCGAGCGGTGCGCAGGTGCCGCTGCGCCAGCTCACCGACCCGCAGTTCCGGTCGGCTCCCAACGTCATCCGCCGCTACGACCGCGAGCGGTCGATCAGCGTCACCGCGTGGCCGCAGACCGGCTACAACACCAACGAGCTCACCACCCAGGTCATGAAGCGGCTCGAGGACTACGACTGGCCCGCGGGCTACCGCTACATGGCCGCCGGGGAGGTCGAGGCCCGCGAAGAAGCCTTCGGCGGCCTCGGCGTGGCGCTGCTCGTGGCGATGTTCGGGATCCTGGCGGTGCTGGTGCTCGAGTTCGGCAGCTTCCGCTCGACGCTGATCGTCTTCGGCGTGGTGCCGCTCGGCATGGTCGGCGCCATCGTGGCGCTGTTCCTCACCGGCTACACGCTGTCGTTCACCGCGCTGATCGGCATGATTGCCCTCATCGGCATCGAGATCAAGAACTCGATCCTGCTGGTGGACTTCACCAACCAGCTGCGCGAGGCGGGAGTCGCGCTCGACGAGGCGATCGAGCGTGCCGGCGAGGTGCGCTTCTTCCCGATCCTGCTCACCGCGCTCACGGCCATCGGCGGCCTGACGCCGCTCGCCATCCAGGGCTCGGGGCTCTACTCGCCGCTCGCCATCGTGATCATCGGCGGGCTGATCTCCTCCACGCTGCTCGCGCGGCTGGTGACGCCCGTGATGTACAAGCTGCTGCCGCCGGTGATCGAGCCGCGCAAGGCCGCTGCGCTCGGGGCCGCCCGGACAATGCCCGGAGAGACCTGAGCCCTACTCGTGCCGCAGCGCCTCGATGGGGTCCATGCGCGCCGCCCGGCGCGCGGGCATGAGGCCGAACAGCACGCCGACCGCGGCGCTGAAGCCGAAGGCGAGCAGCACCGAGTCGGCCGTGACGGCGGTCTGCCAGCCGGCGAAGCGCGCCAGCAGCTCGGCGAGCCCCGCGCCGAGGGCGATGCCGAGCAGGCCGCCGAGCAGGCACAGAGTCACCGACTCCACCAGGAACTGCGCCATGATCGCGCCGCGCGTGGCGCCGAGCGCCTTGCGGATGCCGATCTCGCGCGTCCGCTCGGTCACCGTGACCAGCATGATGTTCATGATGCCGATGCCGCCCACGAGGAGACTGACGCCCGCGATGCCGGCCAGCAGGAAGGTGAACACGCCGGTTGCCTGCGCACGCGTGTTCAGGAAGGTCTTTCGGTCGATGATCGTGAAGTCGTTGTTGCGCCCGGGCGGGATGCCGTGCGCGCGGCGCAGCAGCCGCTCGATGTCGACCATCGCCTGCTCCGTCGTGGAGCCGGGCGCCACCTCGACACCGATCGACTGCACGATGTCGCTGCCGGTCACCCGGTTCCGGGCCGTCTGCAGCGGTATCCATACCGCGTTGTCCGAGACGCCCGGCCCGATGTCGCCCTTGCGCTCGAACACGCCGACGACCTCGTAGGGGACGCCACGGATCTGCACCGTGCGCCCCACCAGCGCGGCGGCCTCGGTCTCGAGCTGGGACGGCACATCGCCGCCGAGCACCGCCACGCGGCGGCGGGCCGCGTCGTCCGCCGCGGTGAACATGCGGCCCGCCGCGACGCGGTAGGCCTGCACCTCGGCGAAGCTGGCCGTCGTGCCCGTGATCCGCACGTTGAGGTTGCGGTTACCGAACTTGATCTGCTCGCGCAGCGTCATCTCGGGAACCACCGCGACGAGGTGGCGCGCTTCCCGGGCCAGCAGTTCCGCGTCGGCCAGCGTCAGCGTGTCCTGCTGGCGCGCCACGCCGCGCATGAACCAGGGGCCGGCGCCGATGGTCAGCACGTTCCCGCCGAGCATCCTGAGCTGCTCGTCGATGGCGCGCTGCGCGCCGGAGCCGAGCGCCACCATCGTGATCACCGCCGCAACACCGATGATCACGCCGAGCATCGTCAGCGCAGCCCGGAACAGGTTGGCCCGGATCGAGCCCAGGGCGACGGCGATGATCTCCAGCGGCGGCACGACGCGGCCTCAGCGCTGCTGCTGGTCGCGCTGGGCGATGCCCGGCACGCCGCCGATGCGACTCGCGATGAACGACTGCAGCTCCTGCTGGGTCTCGACCAGATGCGCGCTCGGCAGCAGCAGCACCGTGTCGCCCTCTGACAGGCCTTCGACGACCTCGGCGCGGTCGAGGTCGGACAGGCCCGTCCGGATGGACACCGGCAAGCGCTCGCCGTCGCGCTGCACCACCACCCAGAACTGACTCCCGAACTGGTAGCCCGAGCGCGGACCGCCTGCACCGCCGGGCGGCCCGCCCGCAGCCTGGAAGACGCGTCGCAGCAGCGCCTGCTCGTCGGCCGACAGCGCCGTGCCGGCGCGGCGCTTGGCCATGGCGACCCTCACCTGGTCGGCCGTGACACCCTCGGGCAGCTCGACGGTGCGCTCGCCGATCGACATGGTCCGAGGCGCGGCGGGAACAGACATCCCCTCCGCCTCCGGAGGCCGCAGCTTCGCGGCGAGTTCCTCCTCGCTGATGCCCAGGATCCCCGCGGTCGTCCGCAAGTCGCGCTGCGTGCGCAGCGCCGCCACGGGCACGGCCAGGACCCCGTCGGCCCGCGCCACGCTGATGTTCACCTCCGCGTTCATGCCCGGCTTGAGCAGCCCGCTCTCGTTGTCGATGGATACCAGCACGCCGAACAGGGTGACGTTCTGCTCGACCACGGCCTGCGGCTCGATCTTCAGCACTTCGCCGCGGAAGGGCTGGTTCGGGTAGGCCGACACCCGCACCGCCGCCGGCATCCCGGGCCGGATCTTGCCGATGTCGGTTTCGTCCACCGAGACCCTGACCTGCACGTGGCCTAGGTCGGCCATCCTGAGCAGCAGCGTGCCGCCCCCCACGTCCTGCGTCGGCGAGGAGATCACCTGGCCCTTCTCGACGCGCTTCTCGATGATGGTCCCCGCCGACGGCGCGCGGATGGTCGTGTCGGCGAGCGCGATGCGGGCATTCTCCACGGCGACCTGCCCGGCCACCACCTGCGCCTGCGCGGCGGCGAGCTCGAGCGCCGTCTGCTCGAACTCGGGCTTGCTGAGCACGCCCTGCTCGCGCAGCACCACCGCGCGCTCCTGCTGGGCGCGCGCGATGGCGAGCCGGGCGCGCGCCGACTCCAGGTCCGCCTCTGTCTGGGCAACGCGGTTGCGCGCGGTACGCGGGTCGATGCGCACCAGCTCCGCGCCCTGGGCGACCACGTCGCCGGTCTCGGCGGTGATGGACAACACCTCGCCGGAGGCCTTCGACTTCAGCTCGACGGTCGCCACCGGCTCGATGGTGCCGGCCGCCTCGACGGACACCGCGAGGTCGCGCCGGTCCACGGTCGCGGTCTCGTAGAGCGTGGCGGTGGACTCCTTGCCGCCACCGCAGCTGGCGAGGACGAGGGTGAGGGATGCAATCAGCAGGTCGCGGAACTTCAAGCGGCGGCTCCCGGACGGCGGATGTCGGACTGGATCCGGCCGTCCATGATGGAAATGACGCGCTCGGCGTGCGCCGCGACATCGGCCTCGTGGGTGACCAGGATCACCGTGTGCCCCGCCGCCTGCAGCTCGTCGAACAGCGCAAGTATCGCGGCGCCGGTCACCGAGTCGAGGTTCCCGGTCGGCTCGTCGGCCAGCAGGATCGCCGGCTCGTTGACCAGAGCGCGGGCGATGGCCACGCGCTGGCGCTGGCCGCCGGACATCTCCGACGGCCGGTGGTGCATCCGCTCGCCGAGACCCACGCGCTCGAGCGCCCGCTGCGCGCGCTCGCGGCGCTCGCGGCGCGGCACGCCCGCATACACGAGCGGCGCCTCGACGTTGCCCAGGGCCGTGGTCCGAGGCAGCAGGTTGAAGGTCTGGAAGACGAAGCCGATCTCCCGGTTGCGCAGCTTCGCGAGCCTGGAATCGCTCATGCGCTCGACGGCCTGGCCGTTCAGGACGTAGTGCCCGGCGTCGGGGGTGTCCAAGCAGCCGAGGATGTTCATGAGCGTGGACTTGCCGGAGCCGGAGGCGCCCATGATCGCGACGTATTCGCCGCGCTCGATGCGAAGATCCACGCCCCGCAGGGCGTGAACGGTCTCGGCGCCCATGCGGTAGCGGCGCTCCAGGCCAGTGGCGTCTATGACGGCTTCCGTCATCTCGCGGCAGGCTCGGCCTCGAAGCGCGCCAGCACCGTGCCGGTGGCGTCGAAGAGCTCGAGGTGCACGCCCATGGCGCGGTAGCGCGCCGTCGCGCCGAGGGCCGCCGTGAATCGCTGCGCGTCCTCCATGCCGCCCGGGCAGGCCATCATCGTGGAGGCGAGCTGCTTGAAGGAGAGCTCGTTCCCCTCCAGGGCGTAACCGCCCGTGAAGCGGTTGCAGCCGTCGGTGCCGGCGGCGCGCGCTGCCTCCGGGTCCATCTCGAGGCTCGGGCGCGGTCGGCCCTCGGGCGGAAAGACGGCGTCGCCGCCGAGGCTCACCAGCCGCCAGGCCGTGCCCTCCAGCGGCGCGGTGGCGAAGCGCGGCGGGCAGGACTCGTCCGGCATCAGGCGCAGGAAGCGCTCGGGAACCAGCATGGGCACCGGGCCCGGCCCTTCCATCGGCATGCGCATCGCGATCCGTCCCTCGACCAGCGCCATCACCGGCGCGAGCGGCTCCGGACGCTGCTCGAGATAGGCACGCTCGAGCGCGGCATTGTCGGCCTCCATCGCCACGGGCAGGCGGCGGCCGGTGGAGCACTCGTCGAACAGGCCTGCATCCGCCATGTAGCGGTACATGCCGCGGAGGTTTAGCCGCGGCTCCAGGGGCGCCAGCCCGGACGCGCGCCTTAGGGAGTAGTTCAGGCTCGACTCGATGGGCAGACCGGACTGGTCCAGCAGCCGGATCTCATCGGCGGACGAGATCGAGAAGCGCAGCGGCGCCTCGCGGCCGCCCTGCGCAATCAGGGCGCGGCCATCGGACGACCAGTCGAAGCTGCCAACGTCGTCGAACTCGCCGGGGCTGCGGCCGAGATAAGTCGTCCGCAGGAAGAAGGAGCGGTCCTCGAAGAGGTCGAGCCGGTAGTCGATGCCCTCGCAGTCGGCGCAGGGCAGCGTGCCAGTGAAGCTGGCCGGCAGGGCGAGCTTCGGGGGCTCGGCGGCGGGATTGCTCGACGCGCCACCCGTGGCGGCCGGCGGGGCGGAGCGGTCCGCGGCGCAGCCGGCGAAGCCGATGCACGCGAGGGCGACGAAGACGGCGGGGACACGCATGGCGGCTCCTTTGCCAGCGATCGATTCGAGGCGTGATGGTCGCACAGGTGGCGCCGGTGCGACATCCGCGCACATCATGCGGCCGCCGACGCTGTGTACCCGGGCGACCGTGGACGCGCGGCTGTGCGTGGCGAATGCCCGTACCGCGGTAGGCGACCCGCCGCGCCACGACATGGTGTTGGACTAACCCGCTAAAAAGGGATTGGATTCACCCGAACGGGGCGCGGCGGGCCGGTGCAACAATGCCGTGCAACGCGGTCGAAGTTCAAGGGGGGGACGCAAGATGATTACCGGAACCTGTCTCTGCCGAGCCGTTCGATACGAGATCGACGGTCCTTTCAGCTTCATGGGTCACGGCCACTGCTCGGTGTGCCGCAAGGCGTACGGCTCGATCTTCGTTGCCTGGGCGGCTGCGCCGCTCGCTGGGTTCCGCTGGATCCGCGGCGAGGACCGCGCGGCGAGTTTCAAGGTGCCCGACGCCGAGCTCTTCACCCAGGTCTTCTGCCGCCACTGCGGCGGCAAGGGCCCGCGGCTGCTGCCGGAACACGACAGTGTGGTGCTGCCGGCGGGCTCCATGGACGGCCCGCCCGGACGCGCGGTGGACGCGCACATCTACGTCGCCTCGAAGGCACCGTGGGATCAGATCACCGACGGCATGCCGAAGTTCGAAGAGCGGCCGACGCGGCGCTGAACGCGGCATTGCACTGGACGTTGAGTGGCGCCCTCCCAGTGCGCCCTCGACGAGCAGGTTCATGGTAACGGTCGACCGCAACTTGGCCTAGACTTACGTCCCGGGGACACGGGGTCAGGGGAGGAAGCACCCGATGCTCGCACCGCTCAGGGGCGCACTCACCCTGCTGCTGATCGTGCTGAACACGCTGCTGTGGGGCACGGTGCTGCTCCTGCTCGCGCTGGTGAAGCTGCTCACGCCCGTTTCGGGCTGGCGCGGCCGCCTGAGCCGCGGCCTGGTCACGCTCGCCGAGAACTGGATCAGCACCAACAATGCCATCCTCGCTCTCACCACACCGCTCGAGCTCGACCTGCGCGGCGCCGCGGGGCTCGACCGCAACGAGTGGTACCTGATGGTCGCCAACCACCGCTCCTGGGTGGACATCCTCGCGCTGCAGGCGGTGTTCAACCGCCGTGTTCCGTTCCTGAAGTTCTTCATCAAGCAGCAGCTGAAGTGGGTGCCGGTGCTCGGCCTGGCGTGGTGGGCGCTCGACATGCCCTTCATGCGCCGCCACTCCGCCGCCTACCTCGAGAAGCACCCGGAGGCGCGCGGGCGCGACCTCGAGGCCACGCGCCAGGCCTGCGAGAAGTTCCGCCGCATCCCGACGACCGTGATCAACTTCGTCGAGGGCACGCGCTTCACGCCCGCCAAGCGTGAGGCGGGTGGCGCGCCCTACCGCCACCTGCTCGCGCCGCGCGCGGGCGGCGTCGACTTCGTGCTGCAGGCGATGGGCGACATGCTGCATGCGACGCTCGACGTGACCATCGCCTACGGCGCGCGCACGCCGACGCTGTGGGACCTGTGCTGTGGCCGCGTGCGGCGCATCATCGTGGACGTGCGCCGCCGCGCCATCGAGCCGTGGATGATCGGCGACTACGGCGGCGACCCCGACTTCCGCCGCCGCTTCCAGGAGTCGCTCGGCGCGCTGTGGGCGGAGAAGGACGCGGTACTCGACCGGCTGCAGTCCGAGCTGGCCGGGGCGCGCTGACCATGCTGCCCTTCTCCGAGGCCTGCGAGCGCAACAAGGGGCCGATCCTCACGATCCTCACGGCCGCCTTCGGACGCGTGCGGCAGGTGCTCGAGATCGGCAGCGGCACCGGCCAGCACGCGGTGCATTTCGCACGGCACCTGCCGCACCTGCGCTGGCAGCCGACCGACCGCGCGGACTGGCTCGACGACCTCCGGACCCGCGTCGAGCGCGAGGGCAGCCCCAACCTGCTGCGGCCGATCGAGCTCGACGTGCGCCAGCCGGCGTGGCCGCTGTCCGCCGTGGATGCCGTGTTCACCGCCAACACGCTGCACATCATGTCGTGGCCGGAGGTGGAGGCGTTCTTCCTCGGCGTCGGCCGGGTGCTCGAGCCGGGTGGCGTGCTCGCCGTCTACGGTCCCTTCCGCTACCGCGGCGACTACACCTCGGCGAGCAACGCGGCCTTCGACCTGTCCCTGCGCGACCGCGACCCGGCGAGCGGCATCCGCGATTTCGAGCTCATCTGCGAGATCGCCGAGCGCCAGGGCATCGCCATCGACTTCGACCACGCCATGCCGGCGAACAACCAGCTGCTGCTGTTCAGGAAGGCTCGAGTTCCAGCCGCCGCCTGAGGCGACGCAGCGAGACCCAGGTCACCAGCGCGATCACGGGGATGCTGGCCCAGCCCACCAGGTCGGGGTCGAGCGCAATGCCGAGCCGCCCGGCGCCCTTGGCGAGGCCGCCGACGAGGGAACTGCCGTAGTAGGTGATCGCGGCCACGGAAAATGCCTCGACCGCCTGCTGCAGGCGCAGCTGCAGGCCGAGGCGCTTGTTGAGCGCCGCGAGGATCTGCTTCGATTCCGCCTCGGCCGCGACGTCCACGCGCGTGCGCAGGAGGTCCACCGTGCGCGAGACGCGCCCGGACAGCGCCTCCTGGCGCGCATCCGCACTCGAGCAGGTGCGAATCGCGGGCGCGAGGCGCCGGTCCAGGAAGGCGGCGATGGTCGGCAGCTCGCCGAGCGGCGACTCCTCCAGGCCCGCGACGCGCTGGCGCACGATCGCGTCGTAGGCATCGGCGGCAGAGAAGCGGTACTGGCTGCCCGCGACCGAGCGTTCCACCCGTGCCGCGAGGTCCACGAGGCGGGCGAGCAGCTCGTCGTCCCGCGCCGGACCCGAGCCAAGGCAGTCCTCGGTCAGCTGCGCGAGCTCGGACTCGGCGCCGGTCACGAAGCGATGCACGTCGCGCGCGAGCGGCAGGGACAGGAGCGCCATCATCCGGTAGCACTCGAGCTCGAGCAGCGACTGCACGGTGCGGCCGACCTGCCGGGCCGAGAGGCCATCCACGAGCAGCTGGATCGAAGAGAAGCCGTGCCGCTCGATCCGGAAGCCCGCCCGCACACGGCCGTGCCCCCCGCAGACGGACGACTCCGTGGCGACCGGTTCGGCCGGCAACAGCTGCGCTTCCGGGCCGTCGGCCGGCGCCAGCAGCAGCCGGGTGGCGACGAAAAGCTGCCCCGGCAGCTCCGCGAGATCGATACCCGGCAGGTGCGCGGGCAGCGACTGGAGCGTCACGTCCGGGTGCAGGCCGGGCTTGAAGAACACGTAGTTGGTGAATTCCGTGTGCCGCTCCCACTTGCCGAGGTAGCCGCCGCCCTCGAGCAGCGCGTGCATCGCCCCCGGGTCGGGTGCGTTCATCTCGTGGGCGCGCGCGAAGCGCGCGAGCCAGTCCCGCTCGGCGGCCTCGTGTCCCGGCTCGGTCAGGAACGTCAGGCACCATACGGTCTGCGGCGCCGAGAGCAGCACGAGCGGCCGGGCGTGCAGCTCGTCGCTCAGGGCATGCCGCAGGGGGTGCTCGACGAGGGCGGGGTGGCTCACGGGGTCTCCAGTCACGCCACGGCCGGTGCCGGGCGGCGGCAGTCTCCCACAGGCGCGCCCGGGCCCCAAGCGCCGGCCTCATCCACCGGCGCCCGCCGTGCGAACATGGGCAGGTGAACGCACGCCGCAATGACCGCGCCCGGACCCGGGTGCCCACCAGCCGCCTCGGGCGCGTCTTCCGCATGGGCATGATGGCGAGCGAGCTGGCCCTCGGCAGCGCGCTCGACGGCGCGCGGCAGTGGGTGTCCGGCCGGCGCCCGGAGGCGGCCGCCACGCTGCTCTCGGCGCGCAATGCGCAGGTGCTGGCGCGCGAGCTGTCTCGGCTGCGCGGCGCAGCCATGAAGCTCGGGCAGATGCTCTCCCTGCAGGGCGACGAGATCCTGCCGCCCGAATTCACGCAGGCGCTGTCCATCCTCGGCTCGCAGGCCTACGCCATGCCGGCCGCGCAGCTGCACGGGGTTCTTGGGCGCGAGTACGGCGCCGGCTGGCGGCGGCTCTTCGCGAGCTTCGACGAGGAGCCCATCGCGGCCGCCTCGATCGGCCAGGTGCACCGCGCCCGGGCGAAGGACGGGCGCGAGCTGGTCCTCAAGATCCAGTACCCTGGCGTCGCGCGCAGCATCGACTCCGACGTGGACAACCTCGCGACGTTGATGCGCTGGCTGGACTTCCTGCCGCTGGAGCTCGACGTCGGCGGCCTCACCGCCGAGGCCAAGCGCCAGCTGCGGCTCGAGGCGGACTACGAGGAGGAAGCCCGCCACGCGGAGCGCTTCCGGCAGCTGCTCGGCGACAGCGAGGAGTTCGTCGTGCCGCGCGTGCACCGTGACCTCAGCACCCGCCGCATCCTCGCGCTCGATTTCGTCGAGGGCGTGCCGCTCGATCACCTGCAGGACCCGGGCGTGCCGCAACGCGAGCGCGACCGCGTCGGGCGCGCGCTCGAATCCCTCATGTTCCGCGAGCTCTTCGACCTGCGCTACATGCAGACCGACCCGAATCCGGGGAACTACCTGTACCAGCCGGACACCGGGAAGATCGTTCTGCTCGATTTCGGTTCGACGCTCGAGCTCGAGCCCGAGCGCGTCGAGCGCTACCGCAGCATCTGCCGGGCGCTGATGAAGGACGACCAGGCCGGCATTCGCCGCTACGCCGTCGCGCTCGGCTACCTGGCCGAGGACGAGCCCGAGCCCCGCGGCAGCGGCGTGATCGAGATGATCCGGCTCGTCTGCGAGCCGCTCACGCACCGCGGCGCCTACGACTTCGCGGGCTCGCGCCTCGTCGCGCGGGCGCGCGACATGGGGATCGACCTCGCGCTGCGCCACGGCCTGCCGACACCCCCGCCCGAGACCGCCTTCCTCCACCGCAAGCTCGTCGGGAACTTCATGCTCTGCGCCATGCTGCGGGCCCACATCGACGCGCACGCCCTGATCATGCCGTGGCTGCGCAGGCAGCCATGAGCGAGGCCTCCGGTCCGCTCGGGCGCCTCGCCGCACGCGTGGCCTCGGCCGTGCTGGACCCGACCATCGTGCTTTCCTTCGACCGCAGCGGCTTTGCCCGCCACGCCGCCGGCTTCCACCCGCGCGACCTCGAGGTGGACCTGACCGGCCGGACCTGCCTGGTCACCGGTGCCAACTCCGGCATCGGCTACGCGACGAGCCTCGGCCTCGCGGCCCGTGGCGCCACCGTGTGGATGCTCTGCCGCAACGCAGGGCGCGCCGAGACCGCGGCGCGCGAGCTGCGACGCGCGACGGGCTCGCGCCGCGTCCACGTGCAGGTGCTCGACGTGTCCGACCTCGCGGCCATCCGCCGCTTTTCGGCGGCTTTCACGCCGACGAAGGTCGACGTGCTGGTTCACAACGCCGGCATGCTCGCCGACAGCCGCGAGGAAACCGCCGACGGCCACGAGCTGACGCTCGCCACCCACGTGCTGGGACCGCTGCTGCTCACCTGCCTGCTGCGTCCGAAGCTCGCTGCCGCGGGCGGTGCGCGCGTGGTGTGGGTTTCGTCGGGCGGCATGTACACCGCGAAGCTTTCGGCCGAGGATGTCGAGTGGCGCGACCGCTCCTTCGACGGCGTGGCTGCCTATGCCCAGGCCAAGCGCATGCAGGTCGTGCTCGCGGAAACGCTGGCGCGGCAGTTCGCGCCGGAGCGCATCGCGGTGAATGCCATGCACCCGGGCTGGGTCGAGACGCCCGCGGTCAAGAGCTCGCTGCCGCGCTTCTACGCCGTGACGAGGCGGATACTGCGCACGCCGGCCGAGGGTGCGGACACCGTGCTCTGGCTCGCGGCGAGCGACGCCGCCCGGGACGAGACCGGGAAGTTCTGGTTCGACCGCGCCGCGCGCCGCACGCACTTCCTGCGCCGCACGCGCGAAACGGCGGCGGAGCGCGCTGCGTTCCTGGACTTCTGCCGTGCCCAGGTGCCAGAGTTCGCGGGGCCCGGGGCGGGAGCCGCCCGCCGGCGCAGCCGCTGAGGGAATCGCTGATGAACAGCAGGACCGGAACAGGCAAGTACGAGTACCTGCTCGCACGCTGTCGGGGTCTGGCGCCCGTGACCACCGCCGTCGCCCACCCCTGCGAGGAGACTGCCCTCGCCGGGGCGATGGAGGCGGCGAGGCTCGGGTTGATCCGGCCGATCCTGGTAGGCCCCGAGACGCGCATCCGCGATCTCGCCGGCCTGCACGACATCGATCTCGGCCCGGCACAGATCGTGGATGCCGCCCACAGCCATGACGCGGCTGCACGGGCCGTTCGAATCGTCCGCGAGGGACGCGCGGAGCTGCTCATGAAGGGCAGCCTGCACACGGACGAGCTGCTCAGCGCGGTGCTGGCGCACGACTCCGGCCTGCGCACGGCCCGCCGCGTCAGCCACGCGTTCATCATGGACGTCCCGACCTACCACAAGGTGCTGGTCGTGACGGACGCGGCCATCAACATCGCGCCGACCCTCGAGGACAAGGTCGACATCTGCCAGAACGCGATCGACCTCGCGCACGCGCTGGAGGTCGAGCGGCCCAAGGTGGCGATCCTCGCCGCGGTGGAAACCGTGACCTCCAAGATGCCCGCAACCATCGAAGCAGCCGCCCTGTGCAAGATGGCGGAGCGGGGCCAGATCCGGGGCGCCCTGCTCGACGGGCCGCTGGCATTCGACAGCGCCATCAGCGCGGACGCCGCCCGCACCAAAGGCATCGAGTCCCGGGTGGCCGGCGATCCCGACATCCTGCTCGTGCCGGATCTCGAGGCGGGCAACATACTCGCCAAGCTGCTCAACTTCCTGGCGAACTCCGACAGCGCCGGCATCGTGCTCGGTGCACGCGTTCCCGTGATCCTGACGAGCCGCGCGGACAGCGTGCGCTCGCGGATCGCGAGTTGCGCGGTGGCGATGCTCGCCGCCCACGCCCGCCGCCAGCCGGCCGGTGCCCGCTAGGACCGACGTGGTGGACCAGGGCGGCCGCGGGGGGCTGATACTCGTCCTGAATGCCGGCTCCTCGAGCCTCAAGTTCGCGCTCTACCGGGCCGGCGGGGACCCCGACGGCCGCCTCGAGGCCCGTGGCCAGGTCGAGGGCATCGGCACCGCGCCGCGGTTCGAGGTGCGTGACGCGTCGGGCGATGCGATCGACGAGCCGCGGCTCGAACCAGCGCTCGTCCGGGACGGACACGCCGCACTCGATGCCGTGACGGCCTGGCTGGGCGAGCGCTGGCGGCACGACCGGCTGCTGGCCATCGGGCATCGTGTCGTCCACGGAGGCCCGCTCTTCCCGGGCCCCACCCGGGTCACGCCGGACGTTTTGGCGGCCCTCGAGGACTATGTCCCGCTAGCGCCCCTGCATCAGCCCCACAATCTCGCGGCCATCGCCGCCGCGTTCGAACGACTGCCGGACGTGCCACAGGTCGCCTGCTTCGACACCAGCTTCCATCGCACGCAGCCACCCGTGGCCCAACTCGTGCCGCTGCCCGAAGAGATCCGCCGCCAGGGCGTGCAGCGCTATGGCTTCCACGGCCTGTCCTACGAGTACATCGCAAGCGTCCTGCCCGGATTCGCGCCGGACATCGCGGGCGGGCGCGTGATCGTCGCCCACCTTGGCAGCGGCGCGAGCCTCTGCGCGATGCTCGGTAGCCGCAGCGTCGACAGCACGCTCGGCTTCACGGCACTCGACGGCCTGTGCATGGGAACGCGGCCGGGTTCGCTGGATCCGGGCATCATCCTGTACCTCGTCCAGGGCCTCGCGATGTCGGCCGGGCAGGTCGAGGACGTCCTCTACCGCAAGTCCGGCCTGCTGGGCCTGTCGGGCATCAGCGGCGACATGCGGCGCCTGCTCGCCAGTCGCGAGCCGTCGGCCGCCATCGCCGTGGATTACTTCGTCTACCGCGCGGCCCGCGAGATCGGTGCGCTGACGGCGGTGCTGGGCGGACTGGACGGGCTCGTGTTCACGGCGGGCATCGGCGAGAACTCCGCCGCGATCCGCCGGCGCATCTGCGAGGCCTGCGCCTGGCTCGGGCTGGAGCTCGATCCGCCGGCGAACGAGATCGGCGGCCCGAGGATCTCCCGCGAGGGCAGCCGCGTGCGGGCCTGGGTGATTCCCACCAACGAGGAGCTGATGATCGCCCGGCATACCCGGCGGCTGCTGGGACTGGGCGCACGCGCCGGCTGACGGCCGCATGCGGCAGCTCGCGGCCTGCCGCGGCCACGCCGTCGACCCAGCCGCTTCGCCTCCGCGCTTCGACCGGCCGTACAGCCGGAGCGTAGCGATGCCGACTACGTCGACGGGGCCTGGGCCGGCGCGGCGAAGCGCGCCTCGATGAGGAAGGGACCCCGGCGCGACATCGCCGCGGCGAGTGCGTCCTCCAGTGTCTCCGCGGCGTCCACTGCCACCGCCTCGACGCCGAAGCCCCGGGCGATCTGCACGAAGTCGAGCGCCGGCCGGTCGAGCGACAGCACCGGCCAGGCACCGGGCCCCGGCGGCCTGCCCTCGATCTGCAGGTGCTCGTGGGCCAGGATCGCGTAGCTGCGGTTCGCGCAGATCACGGTCGTGACATCGAGGTTCCCGCGCGCCTGCGTCCACAGCGCCTGGATGGTGTAGAGCGCGCTGCCGTCGCCGGATAGCGTCAGCACCCTGCGCCCGGGCGCGCCGAGCGCGGCGCCGGTGGCGAGCGGCAGCGAGCCGCCGATCGAGCCGCCCGTCAGCTCCAGGCAATCGTGCGGCGCCGCTGCGGCG
>JBBINN010000047.1:0-4957 GCA_037443885.1 Gammaproteobacteria bacterium
GCCCAAAGATAGTCGAGCAGCCTGCGCCGCGTCACGACCACCCCGCGCGGGGTCAGCTCTTCTCGCTGCCGATGTAGCGGTAGATCGCCGCACCCAGCGCGGCACCGACGATCGGCGCCACCCAGAACAGCCACAGCTGCCCCACCGCCCAGTCGCCGACGTAGACGGCGACGCCGGTGCTGCGCGCCGGGTTCACCGATGTGTTGGTGACGGGGATGCTGATCAGGTGAATCAGCGTCAGGCACAGGCCGATGGCCACGGGCGCGAGGCCGGCCGGCGCGCGCTTGTCGGTGGCGCCGAGAATGACGATGAGGAACATCATGGTCATCACGATCTCGGTGACCAGCGCGGCCGTAAGCCCGTAGCCGCCCGGCGAGTGTTCGCCGAATCCGTTGGATGCGAAGCCGGCCGACACGTCGAAGCCCGCCTTGCCGCTGGCGATCAGGTACAGCACGCCGCCCGCGACGATGCCGCCGGCGACCTGCGCCACGATGTAGGGCAGGAGCTGGCCGGCGGGAAAGCGGCCCCCCGCCCACAGGCCGATGGACACCGCGGGGTTGAGGTGGCAGCCCGAGATGTGGCCGATGGCATAGGCCATGGTCAGCACGGTCAGTCCGAAGGCGAGCGAAACGCCGAGCAGGCCGATGCCCACCTCCGGAAACGCGGCCGCCAGCACCGCGCTGCCGCAGCCGCCGAGCACCAGCCAGAAGGTGCCAAAGAATTCCGCAACGTATTTGTTCAAGGTCATCTCCCTGTGCAATCGATCGGTGAGAAGTCGCTCAGTGGGGCGGGCGGCGGAGGTCCTGCAGGACCGTGCCGACAGCGCGCGCCTCGGCGTCGTGCGGTTCGTCCCGCCACGGCTCGGCGAGCCCGGCTTCGTACCACGCCCGCATCGAGGGCAGCTCGCGCAGCCGCTTCGCATAGGCGCTGGAGGTCGCCGCCACGGGCGGCGAGTAGGTCTGGATGCGGAAGGCGACCGGCGCAAAGAAGGCGTCGACCGCGGTGAAAACGCTGCCCGCGAGGAACGGCCCGTCGAAGCGCGCGAGGCCGTCGGCCCACAGTTCGTCGAGGCGTGCGAGGTCCGCCGCGAGAGCCGGCGATACCTCGTTCAGGCGCACGCGCAGGCCGACGTTCATCCCGCAGGTCCCACGCAGCGCGAAGAACCCCGAGTGCATCTCGGCGGCGGCGCAGCGCGCGAAGGCCCGCGCAACCGGGTCCGAGGGCCACACGCTCGGGTAGCGCTCGGCGAGGTACTCGGTGATCGCGAGCGAGTCCCACACCACGGTGTCGCCGTCCACCAGGCAGGGCACCTTGCCGGAGGGCGAGAAACTGCGGAAGTCGCCCGCGCCATCCTGGCCGAAGGGCCTGAGCTGCTCCTGGAACGGGATGCCGAGCTCGCGCATCAGCACCCACGGCCGCAGTGACCACGAGGAGTAGTTCTTGTTGGCGATGTACAGCGTCAGCATGGGTCGTACCTTGGCCGGATCACGCCTCCACGGCACTGCAGTTCAGAGTACCAGCGTCATGAATGCGCTGTGCGGGTCCTCGACATAGTTCCCGAAGGGCGGACAGCACTCGAAACCCAGGCTCCTATAGAGCCGCCGGCTCGGTTCGAAGGCAGGTGCCGAGCCGGTTTCCAGGCTGAGGCGGCGGTAGCCGCGCCGGCGCGCCTCGCCCAGTATCGACAGCAGCATGTCGCGCCCCACGCCCTTGCGGCGGTGCGCCGGCGCGGTGCGCATGGACTTCACTTCGCCGTGCGTCGGCGACAGCTCGAGGAGTGCCCCGCAGCCCATCAGTTCGCCGGCGCACCACGCCGTCCAGAAAGTGACGCCCGGCTTGCGCAGATCGTCGAGAGGCAGCGCGTGCACGCTGCCGGGGGGCGACAGCGAGTGCATCTCGTCGAGGTGGGCCGCGAGGAGGGCATGCACCTCGGGACTCGTCAGGTCATCGCTCCGGATGAGCATGGTTCACGGTGCTGCGCGCAGGGCGTAGAAGGTATAGCCGTAGTGTTCACTGAAACGCTCGAAGAGCGCCATCTCCTGCTCGGTGTCCCGCGCGACCGCGCGGTGCGACGGGGTTTCCGGCAGCCGGCGGAGTTGCTCTCGCAGGGGGTCGTAGTAATTCTGCCACCACAAGCGGCTCGGCAGGCGCGCGGTGAAGAGCAGCTCGTAGCCCGCGCCGCGGGCCCGGGCCACGTTCGCTGCTTCGGTGCCCATCCCGGGATAGGCGGTCTGCCAGAAGGCACGGGCGGGTTCCGGCGGATCGTCCGTGAACCAACTCATCTCGGAAACCACGGCCAGCCCATGCGGCGCGAGCAGCGGCCGCCACAGCCTGAGCGCCCGCTCGAACCCGAGGTTGTAGGCCGCACCCTCGGACCAGATCAGGTCGATCGAGCCCGGCGGCCAGTCGAGTGCGCCCATGTCGGCGACGATCGCCTCGATGCGCTGCGCGAGGCCGTCGCGTTGCGCCCGCATGCGAAGTTCCTCGATGAACGCCGGGCAGGCGTCGACCGCCCTCACCCGGACGGCGAAATGCCTCGCCAGCAGCAGCGCGCCCGCTCCAGTGCCGCAGCCGAGGTCCACGATGCGCCGGGGTGCCGCGAGCGGGGGCAGCCGCAACATCAGCTCGCGCGTGAAGGCCGCATCACCCGGCCCCAGCCGCTCGAGTCCACGGTGCAGGTCGATGAGTGCGGTGAGGTAATCTGCGTCTGCGTCCATGCCGGCAGGGCTCCATCCCGGGATGCACCACTCAACTGTGGCGAGACTCCGAGCATACGCTCCTGCGCGTCCGGGTCGCTCGCCAAAGACGACGGCGAAGTTGCTCGCCGGCAGTCCGAAGCTCCCGCGCGTGATCATACGCAGGTGAGTCCCGGCGCCCGCCCGGTTCAGCCAGGCTCCTGCAGGCCTGGAAGCCCGTCGATGCTCTGTGCGTTCTTGTCGCGCTGGTAGCGCGCCAGGCCGTCCGGGCCCTTCTTCTCGCACCACTGCGGCAGCGCAGCCCGGTCCTCGACGAACTCATAGTGCGGGACGCCGAAGCCGCAGGAGTCGCTGATGCGTGTAAGCTCGATGCGGATGATCGCCCGGTCGCCGAGCTGCTCGGGGAACTGCGCGCGCAGGCGTGGCCACTCGGTCGAGCCCGGCAGCAAGACGCTGCCGCGGCCGTGCAGGCGCACGATCCGCGGCGGTCCCTCGAAGGCGCAGAACATGATGACGATGCGGCCGTTCTCGCGCAGGTGGGCGATGGTCTCGGCGCCGCTGCCGGTGAGGTCGAGGTAGGCCATCTCGCGGGGGCCGAGGATGCACAGAGTGTCGAGGCCCTTGGGCGAGCAGTTGACGTGGCCCTCCGCCGACAGCGGCGCGGTGGCCACGAAGAACACGCGTTGGGCCTCGATCCAGGCCCGAAGTGCCGGGGTGACTTCCTCGAACCGCTTTCCCATCGATTCAAACCCCGCAGACGGATGCTTCGCCGAACATCGATGGCCTCCCGCGTCCCCGCTTGGCCGTTGTCATTCGAATCTCACGGGGAACAGTATCGGCCGGCTCGGCGCCGCATCCGTGAGGAACGGCGGCACCTGCAGGTCGAGCAGGTACCAGCCGTCGCGGATCGTCGGCGCGACGTAGGCGAGCTCGGTGATGCTGGCCTGCGGGCGCTTCGCCTCGTTCGCGCGGCGGCTGCCGGCGGGCAGCCCGAAGAACGTCCGGTGGGCGGTGAGTCGGCCATCGTCGGAGGCGCGGTCGGCGGAGGGCACGTCGAGCACGAGGTGCTCGATGCCGCGCTCGACCAGCCATGTGGCGGCCTCGCGGGTCAGGTAGGGCGCGGGAGCGGGGCCGTAGTAGGGTCTCGAGAGCCGCTCGAGGCCGTTCGGAAGCGTGCGGATGACGAGCGCCCGGGGTGCGAGGCTCGCGTGAGCGCCGGCGGCCTCGCGCAGCGTGCCGGCAGTGATGAGCCGGTCGCCGTCGTCAGGCGCGGGGTCCGTGGACTCGCGCGTGGCCGTGGCGGGAACCGGTCGCACGGAGACGAGCAGGGCGAGGCAAAGGCCGCCGCGGAGCGTTTCGCTGATCGAAACCCGCTCGTCCGTGAGATGGCCGACGCACTCGGTGTGGGTGCCGTTGCCGTGGGGCGTGACGGTGAGCTCCTCGCAGTTGCAACTCCCGCCCTGGCGCGTGTCGCCGACGAAGCCCGGTCCGCGCAGGACGCGGGCCGTGGCGGGCGGCGCGCCGAAGGCCACGGGCTGGGGCCCGCCGAAGTCGAGGGGGATGGAGACCGAGAGGGGATCGGCCAGGTCGGCCTGCAGCCGCCGGCCGCCGATCTCGAAGTGCATGACCGTCATCGGAGGGGCTTTCGTCGCGGCGCAGGCCTCAGTATAAACACGCTGCGCCGGCTGCCCGCCAGGTCTTTGGAACCGTGGCCGGGCTCGCCGGTCAGACGCAGTACCGCGGGCCGGTCGGCCCCGGTCCCGCCCGAGGAGTGAACCTGCCCGTGTTCCGGCTGCGTCCCGTCATGGTGCTCGCGCTGGCCTGCCTGCCGCTGGCGGCCGGCGCCGTCTCGCCCGGCCCGAGGGAAGTCGTGGCGTACTGGCAGAAGCACGAGATCGAGTTCACCTACATGGGCTTCACCACGAGTTATTCCTGCGACGGCCTGCGCGACAAGATGAAGCTGCTGCTCAGGGCCTCCGGGGCGCGCCCGGACTTCCGGGTGACGACGCGCGGCTGCACGGTGCCCTCCGGTCGGGTGGAGCGTTTCCCGCGCGTGCGCCTCGTGTTCCACACGCCCTCGCTGCCCGGGCCTGAAGCCAGGGACGTCGGCGAGCCTGTGCTGGCCCGCTGGAGGGCGGTGAGCCTCACGCGCAAGCAGCCGCGTGATCTCGAGCTGGGTGACTGCGAGCTGGTAGAACAGTTCCGGGACCGCGTGCTGCCGGCGTTCACCACCCGCGGCCTGGTCTCGGACATCCACTGCA
>JBBINN010000047.1:4967-18018 GCA_037443885.1 Gammaproteobacteria bacterium
CGGGCACGAATTTCCGGCTGAGTTTCGAGGTGCTCGAAGGCCTGCCGGCGCCGGATGCCGCCGAGCCCCGGCGCTGAACGTCGTCAGTCGGCGCCGGCGCGGTCCTCGTTCGGCCTGAGCGCGCCCTTGCAGGCGACCCGCACGGGCTCGCCGGGCGCATCGAGCCGCACCGCGCACAGCGAGCCTCCCCACACGCAGCCCGTGTCGAGCGCCAGCAGACCGGCCTCGTCCACGTACCCGAGAGCCGACCAGTGGCCCGCGACGATGCGCTCGCCGGCGGAGAGCCGGCCCGGGTGGCGGAACCAGGGAACCGCCCCAGCGGGCGCGGAGTCGACCGGTCCCTTGTAGGCGAGCAGCAGCCTGCCCGCGGCATCCACGAAGCGAAGCCGCGTCAGGCAGTTCACGGTGAAGCGCAGCCGGTCCGCGTGGCCCAGGTTCCCGGCCCAGCAGTCGGGCTGGTTGCCGTACATGGCGGCGAGGAAGCCCTCGCGATCCGCGAGGAGCGCCTGCTCGACCTCCCGCGCGCAGGCGGCGGCCGTCTCGAGGTCCCACTGCGGCGGCAGGCCGGCGTGGATCATTGTCCAGCCGAGCGCCGCGTCGCGGTGCAGCAGCGGTTGCTTCGCCAGCCAGTCGAGCAGCAGCTCGCCGTCCGGTGCCTGCAGCACGGGCACGAGCCCCTCGTCGCCGGCCTTGAGGGGCCGCAGGCCCGCGGCCACCGCCAGCAGGTGCAGGTCGTGATTCCCGAGCACCGGCGTGACGGCGTCGCCGAGACCGCGCACGAAGCGCAGCACCGCGAGTGAGTCCGGGCCGCGGTTGACCAGGTCGCCGGTGAGCCACAGGCGGTCCACCGCGGGGTCGAAGCGCAGGCGCTCGAGCAGCCGCAGCAGCTCGAGGTGGCAGCCCTGGATGTCGCCGACGGCGTAGACCGCCATCGCTTCAGTTGAGCGTACCGGGCATCGCCAGCGTGAACGGGGCGATGGGTGTATCGAATCTGGCGCCGTCGTCCGCGACCATGCCGTAGCTGCCCTGCATGGAACCGACCGGGGTCTCGAGCACGGCGCCCGAGGTATACCGGAAACCCTGGCCCGGCCTGAGGTAAGGCTGTTCGCCCACGACACCGTCGCCGCGCACCTCCTGCACCTTGCCGTTCGCGTCCGTGATCACCCAGTGGCGGGTGAGCAAGCGCGCGGGCACGTCGCCCTGGTTGCGAATGGTGATCGTGTAGGCGAAGACGTAGCGGTCCTCGCCCGGATCCGATTGATCGTCCAGGTAGCGCGTGCTGACGTCGACGGCGATGGCGTGGCGGGCGGGCATGGGTGGCACCGCTCAGCGCAGGCGGACAGCCAGCACGTCGCAGGGCGCGGCGTGCAGCACGGTGTCCTCGGTAAAATTCACCAGGATCGAGATGCCGTGGCGCTCGCGGCAGCCGAGCACGATGAGGTCGGCGCCCTGATCCTCGGCCGCCCGCACGATCTCGGCCTTGATGTTGCCGGTGGCGACCTGCCGCGGTGCATCCGCGAGGCCGAGCTGGGCGGCGAGCTCGGCGAGCCGCTCCTTCGCGCGGGTCACCAGCTCTTCCTCGATCTGTACGGCGGGCAGGAGGGTCTCGCCCATCGGCTCGACCGGCACGTATTCGACCACGTGCAGCAGCGAGATCCTCGCGCCGGTGTCCTTCGCCACGGCGAGGGCGCGCCGGCCTATGGTGATGCTGTCCTCGGTCAGGTCCACCACCAGCAGGATGTTCTGGTACGAGCTCATGCGCTGTCCCCGCGCGGTGTTTTCGCCGGGGGACATTCTACAGGGCGCGGCCCCCCGTGCCATGGGAGCCGCTGCCCGGGTCAAGCGCGCACTGCTCAGTCCTGCGCGAGGCTCGCGAACACGCGCCGCGTGTAGTCCTGCAGATCCTGGACGCGAGCGACGGCGGCTTCCGCCGGCGGCTGCCATGCGTCCACGGCGCCGCGAGTGATCACTCCCTGCCCGGCGAGGATGTGCTCGAGCGCGTCGAGCCGTCCGCGCGTGACGGCGAGCTCCGTGCTGAGCGCGGTCACCACGTCCCACAGCCGCTCGACGGTCGGATCGACGAGGAACTGCGGTCGCGGCAGGCCCTCGACAGCGACGTTTTCGGTGCCCGGGCTCATGTTCACTCCCTCCACGCGCCGACGACCTGCCAGTTGCCGGTGCGGCCGTAATCTTCCATGCGCCCCGGCGCGCGCGGGTCGGTGTTCCACGGCACCGCGGACACCGCGTCCTCGAAGATGTTCGACGGGGCGAAGCCCGCAGCCGCGAGCTCCTGCCGGAGGTCGAGCTCGTAGAGCCGGCTCCAGAAGCGCTCGTTGTTGTAGCGGCCGTCCCAGTCGCGCATGCACTGCTCGAACCAGGGGCGGTCGCCGTAGGCCGGCTGCTCGACGTGCAGCGTCAGACCGCCCGGCGCGAGCCGCTCGTGGCAGCGGCGGAACACGTTCTGCAGCGCCTCGTGGCTGGTCTCGTGCAGGACAATGGCGGTGTAGGCGAGGTCGGACGGGCCGAGGCGCTCGGGAACCTGCTCGATGTCGGCCTGCACCCAGCGGACGTTCCTGATGCCGAGCGAGGCGGCGCGCGCCGCGGCGTAGCGCAGCATGCCGGCGCCGGCGTCCACGCCGATCACTTCGGCGTCCGGAAATGCCTGCGCAACAGCGCAGGTGTTGAAGCCGGCCCCGCAGCCGAGGTCGAGTATCCGGCGCGGCTTGAAGTACGGGAAGCGCGTGCCGATCCAGCGGGCCAGTGCGCGGCCCGCGCCGTCGCTGTAGGGGCCCGAGCGCCCCGGCACGACGGAGTACACAGACGCCTCGTAGGCGGCCCCGGCCGTGACGTCGCCTTCACCGAAGGAGGCGAGGTAGCCGCCGGGCATCAGGTGCGCATGCGTGTCGGCGAGGTAGGCCGGTGGCACGAGATCCGGATCGAGCTCCAGCGTACCGGCGGCCGCGACGATGTCGCGACACGCCGCGGCCAGCGCCTCGCGCTGGCGGTAGGCTGCCTCGAAGGCGCTGCGCTGGCGCGCCTCCATCGAGCCGCGGCGCAGCCGGCTCCAGACGGAGAAGCGCGGGTCCGCTTCGAGCAGCGCCCAGGCCTCGTCGCGCGACGAGGGCGGCTTGGCGGCGGCCGCCTGCTCGAAGCGCTGGCGCATCGCGGGGACGACCTGCTGGGCGAGGAAGTGGTTCAGGTGGGCGGCGGCGTCGAGCCGCGCCTGCTCGTCGTGCGACAGGCTGGCGAGCGCCGCGTGCCGGCCGATGGTGTGCCAGGGCTGCGGCAGCGTGCCGACCGGGACCTGCCGCGGCGCGGCTGCCTTGGCGGCCGGCGTGGCTTCGGGCTGGGCTGCGAAGGGCGAGTGCACGGCGGCGTTCACGGTTGGGGCTCCGGGACGTTACGGCTGGACGACAGAAAGTGTGGTGGTCTTCGCGTATCCGGGAAAGTAGGATTATTCTTATCCAATATCAGGATTAATCGGATAATTGCCCCGTGAACCTCCGCCGGCTCGACCTCGTCCAGCTCGCCTACCTGCGCGCCGTGGCGCAGACCGGCTCCGTCACCGGTGCCGCCGCCGCGCTCGCCGTGGCGCCGCAGACCGTCAGCGGCCAGCTGCGGGTGCTGGAGCAGAACCTCGGCCTGTCGCTGTTCGACCGCGCCGGGCGCGGGATCCGGCTCAACGACGCCGGGCGACTCGTGCTCGAGCACGCGGCCGACATGCTGAGCCGCGGCGAGGACCTGCTGCGCGCCGTCGAGAGCGGTGCCGGCCGTGAGGGCAGCTTTGCGGTCGGCATCGACGAGATCGTGCCGAAGCTGGTCTCGCGGCGCTTCCTCGAGCCCGTGCTTGCGCTCGACCCGGCGCCGCGACTCCTGTGCCGCGAGGGCAACGAGGCGGAGCTCGTGGAGGACCTGCGCGCCCGGCGGCTCGACGCCGCGCTGCTGACGGGGGTACCCGCCGTGAGTACCGGTCTTCGCGTCAAGTTGCTCGCGACCTCGGCGGTGGGCGTGTTCGGCACGCGCGCACTCGTGCGCCGCGTGCGTGCGCGGTTCCCGGCGAGCCTCACTGGCGCGCTGCTGCTGCTGCCAGGCGCCTCGAGCGAGGCGCGACGTCTCGTGGACACATGGCTGGCGAGCCGGGGTTTCGAGCCGCGGGTCGTGGGCGAGTTCGACGACGCGGGCCTGCGCGAGGCCTTCGGCGCGGCCGGCGCCGGGTTGTTCCTCGCCCCGGAACTCATCGCGCCCGCGCTGCGGCAGACTTACGGCGTAGAGTGCGCGGGCACGCTGCCCGAGCTGCTGGCGCGCTATTTCCTGGTCACGCCGGACCGCAAGTTCCGGCCGGCGGCGGTGGCGGCGATCGAGAAGCCGCGCTAGCAGCTTTGGTCCCGCTTCATCAGCCGGCCCTGCCCGGCCTCGCCGCGTCCAGGCTCGGCCGCCAGCGCCGCGAACTCCGCCGGGGACAGCGTATCGGCGCGCTGGCCGGGGTCAACGCCGGCGGCGGCGAAGCCGGCCTCGTCGACCCAGTCGCGCAGCGAGTTGCGGATGGTCTTGCGCCGGCCCGAGAAGCCCGCCGCGACGATCCTGGCGAAGCGCTCACGGTCGGTCAGGGAGAAGGGCGGCTCGGCGAGCGGCACCAGCCGTACGACGGCGGATTCGACCTGCGGCGGCGGCTGGAAGGCGCCTCGGCCGACGCGAAACAGGGCCTCGACGCGGCAGGCGGCGGCGAGCATCACCGTGAGCCGGCCGTATTCGCGCGTGCCGGGCTTCGCGGCCATGCGCTCGACGACCTCGCGCTGCAGCATGAAGTGCATGTCCTCGATTGCCGCGGACTGCGCCAGCAGGTGGAACAGCAGCGGCGTGGAGACGTTGTAGGGCAGGTTGCCGCAGACGCGCAGCATCGCGCCGCCGGCGGCTAGCGCCGCGAAGTCGAACTCGAGCGCGTCGCCCTGGTGCACCACGAGCTCGCCGAGGCCCGCGCAGCGGCGCCCGAGCTCGACGATCACGTCGCGGTCGATCTCGACGGCCTCGACACGCCCGGTGCGCTCGAGCAGCGGCCGCGTCAGCGCGCCGAGCCCCGGCCCGATCTCGACGATGCGCTGGCCGGGCCGGGGGTCCATGGCGGCGACGATGCGGGCGATGACGCCGGGGTCGTGCAGGAAGTGCTGGCCGAAGCGCTTGCGCGGCCGGTGGGTCATCCGCCGGCGAGCCTCGCGGCGAGCTCGACGGCCGCGAACAGGCTGCCGGGATCGGCGCGGCCCGTGCCGGCGAGGTCGAGCGCCGTGCCGTGGTCCACCGAGGTGCGCACGATCGGGAGTCCCAGCGTCACGTTCACCGCGTGGCCGAAGCCAACGTGCTTGAGCACCGGCAGCCCCTGGTCGTGGTACATGGCGAGCACCGCGGCGGCGCCCTCGAGCACGCGCGGCGTGAAGAGGGTGTCTGCGGGCAGCGGGCCGACGGCGTCGATGCCTGCGGCGCGCGCCTCGGCGAGGGCCGGTGCAATCACCTCGATCTCCTCGCGGCCGAGGTGGCCGGATTCGCCCGCGTGCGGGTTGAGCCCGCAGACGAGGATTCGCGGCGCGGCCACCCGGAAACGCACGCGCAGGTCGCGGTCGAGCACGGTGAGCGTCTCGAGCACGGCCTCGCGGGTGATCGCCGCGGGCACCGCGGCGAGCGGCAGGTGGGTCGTCACCAGCGCGACACGCAGCGTGTCGCCCGCGGCGAGCAGCATGACGGGCTTCGTCACCCCGAGCCGCTGCGCAAGGTACTCGGTGTGGCCGCTGAAGACGATCCCGGCATCGTTGATGACGCTCTTCTGGACCGGCGCGGTGACCACGCCCGCGAACTCGCTGGCCACGCAGCCGTCCACGGCCGCATCGAGCATCGCGAGCACGTAGCGTGCGTTGACGGCGTCGAGCCGGCCGGCCAGGGCGGGCCGCGCCAGCGGATGTGGCACGACGGTCAGTTCGCCGGCGCGCTGCGCTCGCGCGGCCTGCCCGCGCTGGTAGGGCCGGATGGCGACCTCGCGTCCGAGCATGCCCGCGCGCTCGCCCAGCAGCGCCGGGTCGCCGGCGACGACCAGCTCGAACGGCCAGTCCCGCCCGGCGAGCGCGACGCAGAGGTCGGGGCCGATGCCGGCCGGCTCGCCCGACGTCACCAGCAGGCGCATCTTTGCGGCCCCTCCCGTGCCGGGTACGCGGTCAGCGGTACTCGACATAGGCATCGTCGCGGAGACGACGCAGCCAGAGCTCCGTTTCCTCGTCCACCTTGCCCTCGCGCAGCGCGGCGAACACGCGCTGGCGGCGCACCTCGTCGCTCTGGTCGTACACGCGCTTGCCCGTAAGCTGCACGATGTGCCAGCCGAACTGAGTGCGGAAGGGCTCGCTGATCTCGCCCTCCTCGAGTGCGTTGAGGGTCTCCTCGAACTGCGGCACGAAAGTGCCGGGACCCGTCCAGCCGAGGTCGCCGCCCTGCGTCGCCGAGCCCGGATCCTCCGAGGTCACGCTCGCGAGCGCCGCGAAGTCCTCGCCGGCGAGGATGCGCCGGCGCAGGTCCACCAGCCGCTGGCGGGTCGTCGCGTCGTCCTGCACCTCGGTCGGGCGCAGCAGGATGTGCCGCGCGCGCAGCTGCTCGACCATCATCGGGGCGTCGCCGCCGCGCTCGCCGTCGAGCTTCACGAGGTGGAAGCCGGTGGGTGTGCGCACCGGCCGCGACACCTGGCCGGGCTCGAGGGTGGCGACCTGCTCGGCGATGAATTGCGGCAGCTGCGAAGGTCGCCGCCAGCCGAGCTTGCCGCGCTCGAGCGCTGACTGGGCCTGCGAGAACGACAGCGCGAGCTGGCCGAAATCCTCGCCGGCGACGGCGCGGCGGTAGAGATCCTCGGCGCGGACCTCGACCGCGGCGATCTCGTCGGCGGTGGCGGATTCGGGCAGCGACAGGAGTATGTGCGAGACGTCGTACTCCACGTTCAGGTCGGCCTGCGCGGCCTCGCGCTCGAGCGCCTGCTCCAGCTCGCGCGGCGAGACGTAGATGCGCGGCAGCACGTCGCGCTGCCTGAGCAGCGTGAGCGTGATCTCGCGGCGCATGTCGTCGCGGTAGGAGGCGTAGTCCATTCCCTGCGCGGCGAGCAGCGCCGGCATCTGGTCGAACGGCAAGTTGTTGCGCTGCGCGACGTCGCGCAGCGCATTGTTCAGCATCTCGTCGGAGACGGTCACGCCGAGCCGCCGTGCGCGCTGCAGCTGGATCTCCTGGAGCACGAGCCGCTCGAGAACCTGCTGGCGGACCACCCGCTCCGGCGGCATCTGCCCGCCCTGCTCGCGCAGGCGCGCCATGATCAGGGTGACCTGGCCGTCCACCTCGCTCTGCAGCACCACGCCCTCGTTCACGACGGCGACGATCCGGTCGAGGGACTGCCCGGTGGCGGACAGCTCGCGGGTCTGGGCGAGGGCGCCGGGCGCTGCGAGCGCGAGCGCCGCGGCCAGCAGGAACGTGAGGATTTTCATTGGGAACCGGTCAGGGCAGGGATTCCGGGTCGGCGGAGTATCCACGAATGCCGCGCTCCAGGAAAGCATCGGTGTTTCCGACCGAGGACAACCCGCTGAGTTCCAGCTGGACGGTCACCGAGGTGTCCTGCTCGCCCGTGCGGTTCGACAGGTACCGGCGGCCGACCACGCGCAGCCGCCAGCAGCAGGCGGCGTACTCCACGCCGAGGAACGAGTCGATGCCCTGGTCGTCCTTGAGCGAGTACACGCGGCTGCCGAACGCGCTCCAGCGCGGCGAGAAGCGCCAGGCCGCCGAGGCTTCCCACTGCTCGATGCGGTCGTCGCGGTAGCGGTAGCCGACGTTCACGACCCTGTCGCGCGCGACGCGGTACTGCAGCCCGAAGCGCGACAGCACGGTGCTCCAGGCGTCCGTGTCGTACTGCGTGGCGAGCCGGACGGACCAGTTGCGATAGGCATTCAGCTCGAGCTCGCCGACCACGTCCGAGCTGGCGCGGCGCTCCGGGACCTCGTCGAGTGCCACCCTGGGAGACTGGAAATAGACCTTCTGGCCGATCGTGGCGGCGAGGAACTGGCGGCCGGAACTCGTCTGCAGCAGCCGAGTCGTGACCCCGTAGGCGAGCTGGTTCGAATCGCCTAGGCGGTCCGCGCCGACGTAGCGGTTGCTGCGGAACAGCTGCACGAGGTCGAGGTCAGGCAGGCCGCTGTCGAAGACCGGCAGGTCGGCCTGATCCCGGAACGGGATGTAGGTGTAGAGCACGCGCGGCTCCAGCGTCTGGCTGAGCCGGCCGTCGCGGGTCGCCAGACGGTCCAGCACCAGGCCGGCGTCGACGGCGAGTATCGGCGCGTCGCGCGAGGGCGAGTCGTCCGCTCCGGGCTCCGTGTCCTCGAGCGCGTAGCCTGTGTATCTCCAGGCGGCCGATGGCTCGAGGAACCAGCCGGCGCCGCCCAGCGGGAGCGAGAGCCGTGGCGCCAGGTCGAGACGCGCGCCGGTGACGCCTGTGTTGCGGTCGAAGTAGACCGCCTCGCCGTCGATCTCTGCGAGCAGGCCCAGGGCGCCGAGCGGCCAGCGGCCCGACCCGACGATCTGCGGCAGCCGCGCGTAGGGCCGGTCCAGCGGATCGATGCGCTCGTCAATCACCTGGAAATCCTGCACGAGCGCGTCCACGCGCCAGCCCTGGCCGAGCCAGTTCAGGCCGACGTGGCGCTCGACCTGGGTCACACTCGTGCCTGCCACGCCGCTGCGGAAGTCCTCGAAGTACTGATCGTCGCTGACGTTCTCTCCGGCGGCCGTCAGCCGCAGGCGGTCGGTGAGGTCGGTGAGGTGGTCGAGGTGCACGTAGCTGCGGTCGCGGTCTGCGAGGTCGTCGCTCGGCAGGAAGCTGCCGTCGAGCTTGCCGCGGCTGCGTCTCGTCAGATAGCGGAACTGGCCGCCGAGCTCGAGGCCGCGGCGGGAGAGGTAGCGGGGCTCGAACCGCGCGTCGTAGTTGGTCGCGAGGTTGAAGTAGTAGGGGATTCCGAGCTCGAAGCCGCTGCGCGAGGACGTGCCGATGCTGGGAAACAGGAATCCCGACTTGCGCGACGGGCCGGCCGGGAACGAGATCCAGGGCAGATACAGGATGGGCGCGCCAAGGAACTCGAGCTTCACATCGCGGCCAGTGCCCTGCTCGGCCTCACGGTCGATGTCGATCGAGCCGGCGCGAAGCAGCCAGTCGTCGTTGCCCAGGGGGCAGGTGGTGAACAGGACGTCCTTCAGCCCGAGGTTGCCCTCGGGGGACAGCTGCAGCCGGCCCGCGGTGCCGCGCGCCGGGCGTTCCGGAAGCTCGAATTCCGTGCCGGTGAACACGCCGCCGGCTGCGCTGCTCCAGCTGCCGCTGTCGCCACCGATGCGCAGGCGCGGATCGCGGTACTCGACGGACCCTTCGACCTGGAAGTCGCGCGTCTCGGCGTTGAAGGTGGCGGTCTCGGCGGTGAGGGTGCGGTTGCCTTGCCGCACGACCACGTGGCCAAGCAGCCGGCCCTCGCCGGAGCGCGAGAACTCGGCGCCGTCGCTGGTGATCTCGATACGCGGCTCGACGTCGTCCGCGCCTTCGGCGGGCTCGGGCTCCTGGACGTGAGGGGCCGGCGGCGGACCGCAGTCCTGCCCGGCGGCCTGGCCGGACAGGGCCGCCAGCGTGGCGAGCAGCAGCGTCTGCGGGAGGATGGGCTTCAACGCGCTCGGCTTCGGGGCAGGTGGAGGCACCCGCAAGTTTATAATGGCGGCCCCCACCGCGTCCCGACCCCATGCAGCCCCAGAACGTCACCGATCCGCGCCTCGAGCTGCTCACCCGCTGGCTCGCCGATACCCTCGACCAGGTCCCCGAGCAGATCGCGCCCGCCTCGGCCGACGCGAGCTTCCGGCGCTATTTCCGCGCCGAGAGCGGCGGGCGCAGCTGGATCGTGATGGACGCTCCTCCGCGGCGCGAGGACACCGGCCCCTACCTGCGCGTCGCGACGCTGCTCGCGGCACAGGGCGTGCACGTGCCCGCGGTGC
This sequence comes from Gammaproteobacteria bacterium, assembly GCA_037443885.1. Classification (GTDB taxonomy): domain Bacteria; phylum Pseudomonadota; class Gammaproteobacteria; order Steroidobacterales; family Steroidobacteraceae; genus SG8-30. The sequence goes on from JBBINN010000047.1 coordinate 14,997, forward strand.
TTGCGCAGGACGCGGCCAACGGCTTCCTGCTCCTGTCGGACCTCGGGTCCGTGCAGATGCTCGATGCGCTCAGGAGCGGGGCCGACCCGGCGCGCATGTACTCGGACGCGATCGGCATGCTCGTCCGCCTGCAGCGCACGCCGCTCGCAGCGGCTGCGGACCTGCCGCGTTACGACGCAACGCAGTTGCGCCGCGAGATGATGCTGCTGCCCGAGTGGTTCATCGCGCGCCACCTCGGCGTGACGCTGAGTGCGTCGGAGGAGCGCGTCGTGCTCGCGGCCTTCGATTTCCTCGAGCGCGTGGCGCTGGCGCAGCCGGCGGTTCTGGTGCACCGCGACTATCACTCGCGGAACCTGATGGTCGTCGAGTCCGACAACCCGGGCGTGCTCGACTTCCAGGACGCCACGGTCGGAGCGGTCACCTATGACCTCGTGTCGCTGCTGAAGGACTGCTACATCCGCTGGCCGCGCGAGCGCGTCATCGCTTGGGTGGACGAGTACCGCGCGCGTGCGGCGGAGGCGGGCATTCCGGCGGGCGCCGACCGCGCCGCCTTCCTGCGCGATTTCGACCTGATGGGCCTGCAGCGCCACCTGAAGGTTCTCGGCATCTTCGCCCGGCTCTGGTACCGCGACGGCAAGCCCGGCTACCTGCGCGACCTGCCGCTCGTGCTCGACTACGCCCTCGAGGTGACCGGCGCGTTCGAGGAGTTGCGTGACCTCGACCGGCTGTTCCGCGAGCGGCTCGTGCCGGCCTTCGGACCGGCACAGGCGCGCGCCCTGGCGGCGGCGTGAAGGCCATCGTCCTCGCCGCCGGCCGCGGCGAGCGCATGCGGCCGCTCACCGACGACCGGCCCAAACCGCTGCTCGAGGCCGGCGGGCTCGCGCTGATCGACTGGCACCTCCACGCCCTGGCGGCAGCCGGCGTGCGCGAGGTGGTCGTGAACCTCGCCTGGCAGGGCGCGCGGCTGCGCGAGCACCTCGGCAGCGGTGAGCGGTTCGGCCTCGCGGTGACCGTGAGCGACGAAGGGCCGGAGGCGCTCGAAACCGGCGGCGGCATTCACCGCGCGCTTCCCTGGCTCGGGCCGGGGCCGTTCCTCGTGGTCAACGGCGACGTCTGGACCGACTACCCGCTGGACCGGCTCGCGCTGCCCGCAGGGTCGTGGGCCCACCTCGTGCTGGTGGACAACCCGTCCCACCATCCCCGGGGCGACTTCTCGCTCGACCCGGACGGCCGGCTCGGCCGCGGCGAGCCGCGGCTCACCTACGCGGGCCTCGGTGCCTATCACCCGGACCTGTTCGCGGCTTGCAGCCCCGGGAAGTTCCCGCTCGCGCCGCTGCTGGATGCGGCCATTGCGGCCGGCAAGGCCACGGCCGAGCACCACCGGGGCGCGTGGCTCGACGTCGGCACGCCGGCGCGGCTGGCTGAACTGGACAGGCGGCTGCGCCGCGGCGAATTGGCCCACCCTGGGGAGGGCCGGCGGTAAAATGACTGCATGAGCGATTTCAAGGGCATCCCGATCGTGCGGTCGGCGCCGGCGGCGAGCGGCCAGAAGTACGTCACGCCGCAGGGCTTCACCGCGATCCGCGACGGCATCAAGAAGACCGCGGCCGCGGAGCCGCTGCAGGTCGGCCGCAAGCCGCGCTGGCTGCGCGCGCCCATGCCCGCCGGCGCGCGCTTCGAGGCCGTGCGCGGCATCGTCCGCGAACACCGCCTCAGCACTGTCTGCGAGGAGGCCAAGTGCCCGAACATCGGCGAGTGCTGGAACGCCGGCACGGCCACGCTGATGCTGATGGGCGCCGTGTGCACGCGCGCCTGCCGCTTCTGCTCGGTGGACACGGGCAACCCGCGCGGCTGGCTGGATCCCGAGGAGCCGGAGAACGCGGCCCGCACGGTCGTGCTGATGGGCCTCGGCTACGTCGTGCTCACCTCGGTGAATCGGGACGACCTGCCGGATGGCGGCGCCGCGCACTTCGCGGCGACGGTTCGCGCCATCCGGCGCGCGAGCCCCGGCACGGCCGTCGAGGCGCTGACGCCCGACTTCCAGGGCGTGCCCGCCGACGTCGAGACGGTCGTCGACTCCGGTTTGCAGGTCTTCGCCCAGAACGTCGAGACGGTCGAGCGGCTCACGCACCCGGTCCGCGACGCCCGCGCCGGTTACCGCCAGACGCTCGACGTGCTCGCGCATTCGAAGCGCTTCCGTCCGTCGGTGCTCACCAAGACGAGCCTCATGCTCGGCCTCGGCGAGACCGACGAGGAGATCCTCCGCACGATGGACGACCTGCGCGCCGTCGGCGTGGACATCCTCACGCTCGGCCAGTACCTGCGGCCGACCGTGAATCACCTGCCGGTGCAGCGCTTCGTGACGCCGGAGGAGTTCGAGGGCTACCGCCGCGAGGCGCTGGCCCGCGGCTTCCTCGAGTGCGTCGCCGGGCCCATGGTGCGCTCCAGCTACCGGGCCGAGCGTGCGCTCGAGGGCAACAACTGCGGCCTTGGCGACGCGGTGCGCGCCTGAGCCAGGACAAGCGAGGAGGACCTGCATGCATCCCTTTCCCCACGTCTACAAGGTCGGCGTCGCCGCCGCGGCGGATGGCGAGGTCACGCTCTCGGCAGACACCGCGCCGGACCTCGTCTCCATGCCCCCACCGGAGTTCGACGGCCCGCCGGGCTACTGGTCGCCGGAGAGCCTGCTCGTCGCCGCGGTCGCCGACTGTTTCATGCTGAGCTTCCGCGCCGTGGCGCGCGCCTCCAAGTTCGAGTGGCAGAGCCTCAGCGCCGAGGTCGAGGGCACCCTCGAGCGGGTCGACGGCGTCAACCGCTTCACGCGCTTCCACACGCGTGCGCGCCTCGTGGCGCCCGGCGCCGATCCCGCGCGCGCGAAGATGCTGCTCGAGAAGGCCGAGAAGGTCTGCCTGATCTCCAACTCGCTCAACGCCGAGCGTCATCTCGATTGCGAGATCGCCTGAGGGAAAAAGGGGACATTCCCTTTCCTGATTACCCACGAGGCTCAGCCAGGGTTGCGAGT